>JAEUJS010000733.1 GCA_016792935.1 Archangium sp.
ATCAACACCGCGAGAGACTGTCGACGTGCTCCTCGTTGCAAGTCTGCTGCTTGCCCAGTGCGAAACGAGCGGTTGGTGGTCACCAGCCATGCGCACTGAGCTCGAGTTCGCCGACGGGGGAAGATGGGCGAGCGTCGAACGATCATGTTGTGTCGGTGCACCTCGCCCTCATGTGCGCGCGCGCGTCGAAGAAGACGGCGGCGTTTCATTGGAGCTCGCGCAAGGCGGCGTCACGGTGCGTGCCCACGCGACCGACTTCAGATGGGAGCACCGAATGCCGCTCGACTTCGGCAACGGCTTCACCAGCGGCGAACTCACGGCACTCAGCGCTGTGGGGCACGACGCTGGCGCGCTCGTGCTGGTCCCGGCCGCGCGCGGCGATGTCGAGCCACTGCTCCCCTGGAAAGCGCAACGGTTGCGGTGTGACGCGCTCCGTCCTGAAGGTGGCGGTCGAGATCAGCGCGCGGCACCGCCCATCGAGCCGCTCGACATCGAAGTCTCCGCGCGGGTTGGCGGACCGATGAGCTTTCGACTTCGCCACGGCGTTTCACTCACCGTCGACGGGCGACGCGTACGAGCCAGGCTCTACGACGGAGCAGTCATTCAGGCTTTCGTCTCGGAGATACCGCCCGACCGAGGCTTCACTGGCTCGCTGACGGACGTGTGTCTTTGTTGCTCGATTGCGGGCCCAGTGCCGCGCGACTGCGCTGACAAACTCGAACTGTGGGCGACCAATGGCACGCGCGCCGAGCGGGTTGGTTGGCTCGAGGCCCGCACTCTCTTCGAGGTCACTCAGAGTGACGGAAACTTCGTCACCGTCCGCCCGACTGACGCCGCGCCCGTCGGGCTTCTTCCCGGGTGGCGTTGGATCGTCGCGAGTGACGCCCTCGAACGGTGCAGCGAACTGCCGCGACCAGCTGCCCAGTGAATTTGGCTCAGGCGGTCGTGAGGACCTGAAACAGCGCAGCGAGGCGCGGGACTTTCGCGGCGTGCGCGGCGAGTGTCTTCGCTTCAGCTTCGAGCGTCTTCAGCGTCGCTTCGACGGCTTCGGGGCCCGTGCTGCCTGCGCTCGCCTTGCGCGCGACCGCTCCGCTCGGTTCGAGCACGGAGAGGACCGACGCGTCGAACGCGGGATCGACGGACTGCGCCAGCTCGACCGTCGCTGCGCGGAGTGTGATTCCCTTTTCCTGCACGCGCTTCACGAGTGCTCCGGCCGCCATGTACGCCTTGCGGAACGGCATGCCCTTCTTCACCAGCGCCTCGGCCAGATCCGTCGCCTGCGTGAAGCCTTCCTCGAGACCGCTGCGGCACTTCTCGGGGTGGAACGTCACGCGTGGCAACGAAAGCCGTAGCACCGAGAGCGTGGTCAGCAGCATCGGCCCCGTCTCGAGCAGCGACGCGCGATCTTCCTGCAGGTCGCGGTTGTAGCCGCCGGGCAAACCCTTCACCGTCGTCAGCAGGCCCGTCAGGTTGCCGATCGCCTTGCCTGACTTGCCGCGAATCAGCTCGAACACGTCCGGGTTCTTCTTCTGCGGCATCATCGAGCTGCCCATCGAGATGTCTCCCGAGAGCGAGGCGAATCCGAATTCCTGCGTGGTGAAGTCGATGAGGTCCGTCGACAACCGCGAGGCGTGCACGAAGAAGCGCGCCGTCGCGTAGAGAAGATCGAGCGCGAAATCGCGATCGCCCACCGTGTCCATGCCGTTGAGCGTCACACCTTCGAAGCCGAGCAACTGGCGCGTCACTTCTCGATCGATCGGCAAGGACGTGCCGCTGATCGCTCCGACTCCGAGCGGGAGCCGCTTGCACTGCTCGAGCACGAACACCAACGCCTGCGCGTCACGCAAGAACGCCGAGCCGTACGAGGCGAGCCAGTACGCGAGTGAGACCGGCTGCGCGCGCTGACGGTGCGTGTACGAGGGGAGGATCAGATCTTTCTCGGCGCGCGCGCGCGTCACGAGTTCGCTGATCAGGCCGGTGAGCTGCTCGAGCGCCTTCGCAGCGACTTCGCGGACGTGGAGCCGGAGATCCGTCGCGACCTGATCATTTCGGGAACGCGCGGAGTGCAGGAGCGCAGCGGGCGCTCCGATGGTGCGATTGAGCTCGACCTCGACCGCCATGTGCACGTCTTCTTCGTCGGGCAGCTCGAGCTTGCCGGCGTCGGCGCGCTTCCAGATCTCGATGAGGCCGTCGCGGATCGCTTTCGCGTCGCTTTCCGGGATGACCTTCGTGCGACCGAGCATCGTCACGTGGGCGAGTGAGCCGACGAGATCTTCTCGGAGCAGCTGACGGTCCAAAGCCAGTGACGAGCTGAAGGACAAGACTTCAGGCAGCAGGCCGCTGCCTCCGGAGGCATCTGTTTTTGCGAGCGCCATACGAGTGATTGCTCCCTCACCCCAACCCTCTCCCCGAGGGAGATGGGGGATGTTCTTTCGTTTCGTCAGCCCAACGTGACCAGCGAGCCGATGCCCTGGTCGGTGAAGAACTCCGCGATGATCGAGTGCGGCGTGCGCGCGTCGATGACGTGCACGCGCTCGACGCCACGCTCGATGGCGGCGATCGCCCACTTCGCCTTGCGCGTCAGGTTGCGGTTGAAGACGCCGCGTTCCGACTTCTCGCGCAACACGCTGGTGTTGATCTGTCCCAACAGCTCGTCGTTCTCCGTGAAGCCGGGGCCACCGACCAGGTACACGAGCTTCGACGCCTTCGCGGTCGCCGCGATCTCGCTCGCCACCTGATCAGGCTCGAGCGGAATCGTCGACCCATCGTCGAGAAAGCCGACCGGAGACACGACCGGCACGTAGTTCCGCTGCAGGAACATCTCGAGCAAGTCCGAGTTCACGCTCACCACTTCGCCGGGCATTCCCTCGCCCATGCGACGGCCCTTCATGAACGACGCGTCCATGCCGGACAGACCGATCGCCTGCACGCCAGTGCGATTCAAGAGCGTGACGAGCTCGGTGTTGGTCTGACCGCTGACCATCATCTCTTTCGAATGTGAGTCGCCCTTCGACGTCCCCTCGGGGCTCTCACCGTGCACGAGGATCGGCACGAGGCCGACCGCGCGCAACAGATTCACGTCTTCGACGATCGACGCGCGCAGCGAGTCCTTCCCCATCGCCTGACGCCCGAGCTTCAACACGACGCGCTTGTCGGCGAAGCGCGAGATGTACGTCAGCGCTTCCTTCACCAGCGTCACCTTGAACTTCGGTGAGTAGTTGGTGAGCCGATCGTCCTTCGCCACGCTGCCGTCCGGAGTCGGCACCAGCAACGAGGTGTAGTCGGCGTTGATCTTCACGTAGTCGTACGAGAGGTCGCAGCCCCAACCGACGGAGCTGAATTCTCCGCAGCGCAGATCGATCTCCACCAGCACTTCCGGAGAGCGCATGCGCGCACGCAGACCCTGATGACCCGGCACCGACGGGCCTTCGTTGGCGTCGTTGTTCGCGATCGCCGGCGGATGAATCGCCGGGTCGAACATCGGGCGCTTGTCGAACACGCAGATGCCCTGCACCGTGACCTTCGCCTCGGCGGGATTCACGTCGAACTTCTGCGAGCCGCAGCGCGCTCCGACGGTGGCGAGGATGCGGCCCCAGTTGGGATCCGCTCCGAACACGGCGGCCTTCACCAGCGTGCTGCCCGCGACCGACCGCGCGATGTCCGTCGCAATCATCGACGACGGCGCTCCGCTCACGCGCACCTCGAGCAACTTCGTCGCGCCCTCTCCGTCCTTCGCGACTTCCTTCGCCAGTTCCACACACAGCGAGCGCAGCTGCTCGACGAAGGTCGGGTATTCGGTATCGGCCTCGGTGAGCTCCGGATTTCCGAGCTGGCCGTTCGCGAGCGCGAGCACCGCGTCGTTGGTGCTCATGTCGTTGTCGACGGTGAGGTTGTTGAAGCTGCCGTCCATCGCGGCGACGAGCGTCTTCTGCAAGAGCGCCGGAGCGATCGCCACGTCGGTGCAGATCACCGCGATGGTCGAGGCGAGCTGCGGAGCGATCATCCCGCTCCCCTTGCAGATCGCCGTGATGCGGCCTTCCTTGCGGCCAAAGCGCACCACGCGCGAGGCGATCTTGATCGTCGTGTCGGTGGTGAGAATCGCCTCCGCCGCGCTCTCGGGAGCGGCCTTCAACTGCGCCTTCAACTTCGGCAGCGCGTCGACGATCTTCGCCTTCGGCAGGCGCTGACCGATGACGCCGGTCGACGCCATGAGCACCGCTCCACCGTCGGCGAGCTCGAGCGTGCGAGCCGTCGCGGCGCAGAGCTCCGTGACGTCGCTCAGACCTTCGGGCCCCGTCAGTGCGTTCGCGTTGCCCGAGTTGATCAGCACCGCGCGCACGCCGGTGAGCGGCAGACGACGCACGAGATCTTCGACCGGAGCTGCCTTCGCCTTGTTGATGGTCAACGCCGCCGCCGCGGAGCACGGCGCTTCACTCACCACGAGCGCGAGATCCTTCTTGAACGGCTTGATGCCGCAGTGGAGCCCGCTGAACAGAAAACCGCGCGCGACTGGCATCAGCTCAGACCCATCGTCTCTTCGAGACCCAACATCAGGTTCATGTTCTGCACCGCCTGCGACGACGCGCCCTTCAAGAGATTGTCGATGGCGCTCACGCTCACCACATTGCGTTCGTCACACGTCGCGCCGATGAGGCACCACGGCGTCTTCGCGACGTCGGCGATGCGCACGGAATCAGGCGAGGCCAGGAGCTTCACCATCGGCTCCTTGCCGAACGCACGCGTGAACGCGTCATTCACTTGCTCGTTCGTGACGCCCTGTTTGAGCCGCGCGACGGCGGTGCTCAAGATGCCGCGCTTCATCGGCAAGAGATGCGGCGTGAAGACGAGTCGCTCGATTCCCAACGTCTGTTCGATCTCCGGAACGTGTTGGTGCTTCAAAGTTCGATACGCGCGGAAGTCGGAATCGATCTCCATGAAGCCGTATTCCTCGGTGGCCTTGCGCCCCGCTCCGCTGACGCCGCTCGCCGCGCTGATCACGATCGAGTCGGTCTCGATCAACGACGCGCGCAACAACGGAGCGACCGACA
>JAEUJS010000007.1 GCA_016792935.1 Archangium sp.
CGGGCAGGAGCGCGCGAAGAAGGTCCTCAGCGTCGCCGTGCACAACCACTACAAGCGCATCTATCAGCGCAAGCCCGCGAGCCGTCCTCGACCCGGAGTCAAAGGCACTGGTCCCGAAGACGTCGAGCTGAGCAAGTCGAACATCCTCCTCATCGGGCCGACGGGCTCGGGCAAGACGTTGCTCGCGCAGTCACTCGCGCGCTTCCTCAACGTGCCGTTCACCATCGCGGACGCCACCAGCCTCACCGAGGCCGGCTACGTCGGTGAAGACGTCGAGAACATCATCCAGAACCTGCTGCACAACGCCGACTACGACGTCGAGAAGGCCGGCCGCGGCATCGTGTACATCGACGAGATCGACAAGATCTCGCGCAAGAACGGCGACACGCCCTCTGCCACCCGCGACGTCGGTGGTGAAGGCGTGCAGCAGGCGCTGCTCAAGATCATCGAAGGCACGCGCGCCAACGTCACTCCGCGCGGCGGCAAGAAGTACAACCAGCAGGAATACATTCAGGTCGACACCTCGAACATCCTCTTCATCTGCGGCGGCGCCTTCCACGGCATCGAGCAGGTGATTCGCCGCCGCGTCGGTGAAAAGGGCCTCGGCTTCGGAGCGAAGATCGAGAGCAAAGAAGAGCGCGGCGTTGGCGAGTTGCTGGCGCTGGTCGAGCCCGACGACTTGATGAAGTTCGGCATGATCCCCGAGTTCATCGGGCGCCTGCCGATGGTCGCGACGCTCAACGATCTGAAGGAAGACGATCTCGTCACGATTCTCACCGAGCCGAAGAACGCTTTGACCAAGCAGTACCAGAAGCTCTTCGAGATGGAGAAGGTGAAGCTCTCGTTCACCAAGGAATCGCTGCGCGCGGTGGCGAAGGAAGCGCTGCGCCGTCACTCCGGAGCGCGTGGTCTTCGCGCCATCATGGAAGATGCGATGCTCGAGATCATGTACGACGTCCCCTTCCGCGAGGGCGTCAAGGAATGCCGCATCACCGATGGCGTGATCCTCAAGAAGGAAGCGCCGCAGGTGACCTACGAGAAGGAAAAGAAGTCGGCCTGAGCAGGCGATTTCTTCCTGTGCGCGTGCGGCCAGTCTGGCTCATCGCAGTGGCTCTGGCCGGCTTGGGGTCGTCGTGTAGCTGCACGTCTCCTTTGGCCGTCGATGCCGGCGTCGCGTCATGTGAGTGCCCCAGCCCTCCGCAGGCGGCGAACGTCACGCCTCCGCGCGCGTCGAGCCGTTCCGAGCCGACGACCGAGAGCCCGCACGTGCACCCGCTCGAGGTGTGCGACGGCAAGGGCAAGTCTCCGCTCGATGCCGCGCAGGAAGCGTTCGACGCCCGCGAATACGAGCGCGCGTTGTCGTGCGCGGCGCAGGCCGCGGCGCTGTCTCCCAACGACGTGATCGCGCACACCGAGCGAGCGAACGCGCTGGCGCAGCTGGATCGCAACGACGAGGCGGTGCTCGCCTACGCGCGCGCGCTGGCGATCGACCCCGACTCGCTCGACGCGCTCGCTGGAGCCGCTCACTTCTACGTGGTGCTGATGCCGTCGACCCGCGAGATGGATGAGCTGGGTTCGACCTACGCCGAGCGCGGCTACAAGTTGGCCAACGCGCAACACGAGTTGGGCATGAGCGTGGTGTTCGCGCGCATCTCGGCGATGGCCTTCAACGATCTCGGACAGCCCGATGAGTCGCTGGAGCGCGCCGACTACGTGCTCTCGCGCGAGAAGAACGATCCCGAGGCGACCTACGAGCGGGCGGTGGCGTTGTTCGAGCTGTGCCGCTTCTCGGAGGCGCGCACCGCGTTCACCAAGCTGCTGGACGATCGCGAGCGCGCGGCGTGGGCGCACCACCACCTCGGTCTCTTGCTGGAACGTGAGGGCAAGGAGAAGGAAGCCGACGTGCACTTCGGCAAGGCCCGCGCGCTCGATGCCGATTCGTTCCCGTTGCCGGTGATCCTGACGCAGGAAGAGTTCAAGGCCGAGCTCGACAAGGCGCTGGGAGAGCTGCCGGCCGACATGAAGAAGGACCTGGGCGGTATCCCCGTGCAGATGGAGGACATCCCGCAGGAGATCGATCTGATCTCCGGTGATCCGCCGCTCTCTCCGTCGATTCTGGGCCTGTTCCGCGGAACGCCGCTCGGTGAGCCGTGCGAGCCGGAGCCCGACGCGAAGCCCGGAGATCCGTGCCGATCGATCGTGCTCTACCGCAAGAACCTCGGCCGCGCGGTGAAGTCGCGGGATGAGCTCAACGAGCAGATCCGCGTGACGCTGTTGCACGAGGTCGGGCATCTGCGCGGTGAAGACGACTCCGAGCTCGCCGCACGAGGTCTCGAGTGACGCACAGAAGTCGAAGCGGAAGCAGACTCCCGCTCCCGCCCCTGCGGGAGAGGGTTGGGGTGAGGGGCAGTCGATGATCGCGGCGGTAGCGGTCTCTCCAAAGGCGGCGAAGTCGCTCCGTAGCGGAAACCCGTGGTGCTACCGCACCGAAGTGACGGGCTGGCCCGACGCGGCCCTCGCGCGCGGAGAGATCGTCGACGTCGTCGATCAGCAGAAGAACCCGATAGGACAGGCGTTCACGGCGTCGAAGTCACCGCTCGCGCTGCGGCTCCTCACTCGAAAGCCGTCTCGAGAGCTGAAGCTCGACGACGCCTGGTGGAAGTCGCGCCTCGAAGCCGCGTGGAAGCGCCGCGTCTCGCTGCACGGGCGCGATGCGTTTCGCTTCGTTCACGGCGAGTCTGATCTGTTGCCCGGCTTGTTTCTCGATCGCTACGGGCCGTCGCTGACGCTGCAGACGCTCTCCGAAGGAGCGGACGTTCGCAAAGAAGCCTGGGCGCGACTGGCGAGCGAAGTGACGGGGCTCAAGACCGTGGTGTGCCGCGACGACGCGTCAGGCCGCGACTGGGAAGGCCTCGGCCGCGAGAAGCGGGTGCTGTTCGGCAACGAGACTCGCGTGAGCTACCACGAGGGAACGAATCGTCTCGAGATCGACCTCGTGGAAGACGCCAAGACGGGCTCGTTCCTCGATCAGCTCGACAACCACGTGCGCGCGGGGGAGCTCGGCCGCGGAGAAGCGCTCGACACCTTCAGCTACCACGGCGGCTTTGCGCTCGCGTTGAGCACGAATTGCAGCAGCGTGATCGCGGTCGAACAAGACGAAGGCGCCGTGCTGCGTGCGCGCGCGAACGTCGAGCGCAACGGCCGAAAGAACGTGACGGTGGAGCACGCCAACGCGTTCGACGTGTTGCGGAAGTTCTCCGACGAGGGGCGTCAGTTCGACACGGTGGTCGTTGATCCACCCGGGCTCGCGAAGCGCAAGGAAGGCATCGAGGCCGCGAAGCGCGCGTACCACGAGCTGAATTTGCGGGCGCTCAAGCTGCTCAAGCCCGACGGGTTGCTGGTGAGCTGTTCATGCTCGGGGAAGGTGACGCGCGAGATCTTCGAGCAGATCCTGATCGGCGCGGCGGCCGACGCGAAACGACAGATCGCGGTGTTGGAACGTCGCGGAGCGGGCATCGATCACCCTCCGCTCGCTGCGCTTCCACAGACTGAGTATCTGAAGGCCTGGTTCCTGCGGGTGCTGTGAGCGCGCTCACTTCACGTTGAGCTCGCGCTTGAGCTTCTGCACCAGCTCGAAGTACTCGGTTCGCGTGAAGCCCACGTTGAGGATGTGGAAGTCCTTCTTCGAGAGGCCGACGCAGCCGAAGCAGTACGTGCAGTCCGACAGGTTCTTCGAGAAGTAGACGTACGCGGAATTGGCGCAGTTCTCGGACTGGACCGAGTACGCGCAGGCGTTGAGCGACTTCGAATCGACGCAGTGCGTGCAGTTGTTGCAGAGCTCGCAGCGAATGCAGTGCGTGCAGCCGTAGCAACCCTCGCAGCCGTTGCAGAACATGCAGTTCGCGCAGCGCACACAGCCGTGGCACTCGTAGGAGCCGGGGTTCCCCGGGTCGGCCGCGAAGCTGCTGCTCAGCTTGCTGAACTCGTCGAGGAAGCGGCGCTTGTCTAGACCGCCGATCAGCGCGCGGGCTTCCCTGGGGTCGAGGGCGGGCTTCTTCTGCGTTTCGCGGGGCGGCACGTGCGAAGTAAGCCGCAACACTCGCGTGGTGGCGACTTTTCTTTTGGCCTACTTTCCGCCTCGTGACGACGACTGTCGGTGGACCGCGGCCGCTCCCAGCTCTTCCGCAGACGCGTGACGCGACGATCGACGCGAGCACGCTGAACCCGTGGATCCAGAAGTACGCCGATCAGTACGGAGTCGATCCGCAGATCATGGGCGCGGTCGTCGCGCAGGAATCGAGCTTCATCAATCACGGCGTGCACCGCGATGGCACCGGGCACGGACTGGTGGGCCTCGACGACAACGGGTTGCTCCGCGACTTCGAGCGTTGGAGCGGCACGCGCATCGGTCGCGGTCGTCGCGCGAACACCATCGCGCCCGAGAAACAGATCGAATTCCTCGCGAAGACGCTCTCGACGTTCACGCAGAAGTTGAACGGAGACGAGTGGGCGGCGGTGCGCGCGTGGCATGCGGGCATGAAGGGCCGCAATCGCAGCAACGGCGTCACCTACGAGCGATTGATCCGCGATCGCATTCCGGAAATTGCGGCTGCGATTCCGCGCTCGTGGTCGGGAGCGGCGCCTCCGGACGAGATGCTCGCCTCTCGCAGTCGCGAGCCGGTGACGCTCAAGGTGGCCGAAGGCACGACTCCGGTGAGCGGTCGCGGCGTCGACTACGAGAACGCGTGATGGCGCTCGGTTCGTTTCCGGTGACGTACGAGCACAAGGTCGCGTGGGCCGAGATGGATGCGTTCGGTCACGTGAACAACGCGAACTACCTGCGCTGGTTCGAGTCGGCGCGGATCTTCTATTTCGAGCAGACGGGCATCAGCACCACGGCGACCGACGGGAAGGCCTGGGTGCCGATTCTCGGGCGGGCGACGGTCGATTTCCGCAAGCCCGTGAAGTACCCCGACACGATTCAGATCGCGGCGAGCGTGACGAAGTTCGGCAACACCAGCTTCACGATGGCGTACCGCGCGACGAGCCCGACGCTCGGCGTGGTGGCCGAGGGTGAGGCGATCGTGGTCGTGCTCGACCCGAAGACGGGCGACAAGATCGTGCTGCCCGCAGAGCTGAAGGCGGCGGTCGAAAAGCTCGAGGGCGCGTCAGAAAGGTAATCATCACCGGCGCCACAGCGCCGCGCGGGCTCGGCGGTGCTCGACCGTGCGCTGGCGGCTGAACTCGACGTCGTGGTGTGGGGTCGGCGCGAGACCGGAAGGCGCAATGCGCGGCTGCTCGAGCGCACCTCGGTGGACTTCAGCGCCCCGCACGCCGTGCGTGACGATCTGCGGGACGCCGATGCGATCGTTTGGTGTCTGGGCGTCGCGCAGGCGCAGGTGACGCCGGCTCAGTACGAGGAGATTGCGTTCGGCTACACGATGGCCGTCGCGCGTGAGGTTGCGGCGCACCGCCCGAGCCTGCGCTTCGTCTTTCTCTCGGGTGGCGGAGCCGACTCGACCGAAAAGAGTCGAGTGCGATTCGCGAGAACCAAGGGGCGAACGGAGAACGCGTTGTTCGCGATGCTCTCCGACTTCTATTGCGCGAGGCCT
>JAEUJS010000013.1 GCA_016792935.1 Archangium sp.
TCGCGCGAAGCACCGCAGACCCGCCGAGGGTGATCGTCTGTTCTTGCGGAGAAAGCGTCGCGACCAACTCCGTCGGTGGATCGAACTCGGTGCGACCGCACCCAACGGCGAGCACGGCGACGAGGAGTGACGCGCGCACGCCTACCTCCGACGCTTCACGGCCTGCTCGAGCACGTCCACCACGTCGTTGAAGCGCGCCTTGTTGCGATCATCGAGGCTCGACAACTCTTTGTGCGCTCCCAACATCACCGACACCAGCGGCTCCGGGCTCGCCTCGATGCTCACGGGCTTCAGCTGCAAATCACGCGGCTGATCCAACGACTCACTCATGGTGAACAGCTTGTCGAACTGCATCGCTCGCAGACACTGCGCGACGTTGCCTTCGGGGACCAGGATCACCGCGCGCCGTGAGAAGCGCGACAGCGACGTGCGACCAATCAACGCGAGCAGCCCGAGCGCCGTGCTGTCGACGCTCTCGACGCTCCGCAGATCGATCACCATCGTGTCGGCCATCGAGGGGAAGACGGTGCGCTCCAGGAACGCCTTCATCTCGCGGCACTCCGTGTACCGCATGGCGCCATCGAAGCTGAGCCACGAGACGACGTCAGTTTGGCCGTAGCGCATCGGCCCCCCTGTTCAACATCAACACCGCGACGTCATCAGGCCTCGGCTTCTCCGCAGAGATGCCCAGTGCCTCGACCAACGCATCAGCAGTCACACTCGACGCAGCGAGATCTCCGAGCTGCGCCTGCTTCTCGTCGGTCGATTTCCCCGGCAAAACCTCGAGCACGCCATCCGTGAACGCGACGATCTTCGTGTCGCTCTGCAGCGCGAAGCTCCGCTCGTCGTACTGCGCGGTCCCCAGCAGCCCGAGCGGCATGCCGGGGAGTTCGATGCGCTCGACCTTCTTGCCGGCACCGTGCACCAGAACCGGCCACGGAAAACAGCCCGCGTTCGAGCAGTGCAGCTTTCCTTCGCGCTCGTCGATCAACGCCGAGAAGAACGCGACGTGCTTCTCGTGGCCCTGCTTGAGCAACTCCCCGTTCAGCCCCTCGAGGAAGCGCGCCGGCATCAGCAGCTCGACTTTTCCTTCGCGCGCTTCAGCGACGCGACGCTGCACGAGCGTACGCAGCATCACCGTCACCAGCGCCGACGACACGCCATGCCCCGCGACGTCGGCGAGGAAGAAGCCCCAGCGGTGATCATCGATGGTGAACGCGTCGAGAAAATCTCCGCTCAACGAGATCGACGGCATCAGCGAGCGCGTCAACGTGAACGAGCCGAACCGCGCGCCCTGCTCCGGCAACAGCTGCTGCTGCAGCGCCCGACCCGCTTCCTGATCTTCCGCCAGCTCGCGGTACAGCGCCTCGATGCGCGCGCTCTGCTTCTTGTTCTGCGCGATGAGCTCGGCCTTCTCCAACGCCTTGCTCACCGCGTGCTGGAGCACCGCCATGCCGGCGATGGGCTTGGTGATGTAGTCCCACGCTCCGAGGCGCAGGGCTTCGACCGCGTCCTGCAACACGCCTTCACCGGACACGACCACGACCGGAAGCGAAGGATGCCGAACGCGCAACGCACCGAGCACGCCGAGCCCGTCGAGCTTGGGCATGCGCAAGTCACACAACACGAGATCCGGAGGAGACGCGTCGATCGCCTCGAGCCCCTCCACACCGTTCGCCGCGCCAGAGGTCTGGTAGCCGAGATGCCCGAGCTGCCGCTGGATCAGCAGACGCACCTCATCGGCGTCTTCGATCACCAGGATCCGCTTCGCCGGGCCAGCCATCGGGGCCGAACCATAGCGCCGCACTCCACCGAAGGGATCACGCTCCCTCGACGTATTTCCGTCGTGAGTGAAGGAGCCTCAAACCGCCTGATACGGCTCGCTCAGGGATGCAGATGATGCGCGACGCGATTGCTGCCGACCACCACCAGCGCGTCATCGGTGAACGCGGTCAGCAACACATCGCCGGCATCGACCGGAATCTCGGCGAGCAACACGCCTTCCTGCGGAGAGAAGATGTACGCCTTGCCGTCATCGCTCCCGGCGGCGAGCAGCGTGCCCTGTTTGTGGAAGTCGAGCGTGCTCACGCGGCCCTGCGGCTGGTTGAACGTGAACGCCACGCTCGGAGTGCCCTTCGCGTTCCACAACGTCACACGCCCATCGCTCGAGCCCGCGGCGAGCAACGCACCATCAGGAGAGAACGCGAGACCCGTCACCGCTCCATCGATCGGATCGATGCGGGTATTCATCTTTCCCGTCTGCGCGTCGAACAGCTCGACGTGTTTGTCGTCACGGCCCACCGCGAGAATCCGGCCGTCGTGCGAAAACGCGAGCGAGCGCACGAGCGTGTCCTTCTCGCGCGAGACCTCTTTTCCGAGCGCGAGATTCCACACCACCCGCGTGCCGTCGTCGGCTGCCCAGGCGGCGAGATCTCCCGTGCGACTGGTCGTCAGCGCGGTGATCTTCGCTCCCGCGATTGAGTCGAGCGGCTCCACCGACCCGTTCCAGCGCTGCGCGAGCACCGCGCCGTCTTCACCGCCCGAAAGGAAGCGCAGATTTTCCGGCGCCGTCGGGTTCCACGTTCGCGCCACGACACGCACTGGAGCGAGATGCCGTGATTCCATCTCGTGCACTTCGCCCGTCTCGGGATCGACGCGACGCACGTGGCCATCGCGATAACCGCTCACCAGTCCCGCCTGGGGCCACCACGCATGCGTCGTGGGCAGACCGATCGGATCCGGCGGCTTGCTCCGCGGAGGCAACGTCCACACCTCGAGCATCCGCTTCGTGGTGGCGACGATGAGCCGCCCATCCGTCGTCGCGGCCAATGCCTGTACACCCGGAGAAAAGACAGACAACACACCTTCGGGAGTCCCTTCCGCGTACCACCACCGCACGGTGCCATCGGCCGAGCCGCTCACGAGCCGACTCGGCGTCTTCTCGTCTGCCGGCACGACGGTGAGCGCCGTCACGTCATCGCGATGTCCGTCGGAGATGCGATTGGCGACTCCATCGGTCACCACGAGCACCGAGCGCTCGACGCCCACCACGAGATCCTTCGCGTTGATCGCCGCGACCGCGCCGACGTGACGATCCAGTTCCATCGGGCTCGAGCCCGTCACGCGCAACAGACCTTCCGACACCGAGCTCACGACGCCCGGCAACGCCGCGACGCGCGTAACGGGACGGGGATGCTTCGTCACCTCTTCGATTGATCCGTCGGGCTTGATGCGAATCACGTTGCCGTCACCGAGCCCCGCGATGACGTCGACGCCGTCGTACGCGAGCGCGCGAATCGGAGCGGAAAAGCCATCGACGTGCCGCGCCTCGACGCGCGTCGCCATGTCCCAGAAGTGAACGAGGCGATCGTCTCCACCCGAGGCGAGCGTGGTGTCGTTGATGGTGACCACCGCGTGCTGCCAGCCCGTCGGGCCGGTGGGGAGCTTGCCGATCAACGCTCCGTCGGCGGCGTAGAGGGCGACACCTCCGAAGGTCGCGCACGCCACGTTGGTGCCCATTCCCGCAGCCGACCCGTCGGCTGATCTAATCGCCGCGACCGATGCGCAGCCCGCTTCGACCTTCACGCTCCACTTCTTTTCGGGAACGCCACGTTCTTCGGCGAGCATGTTCACGCCGCGCGCGAGCGGATGGTTGGGTTCTTTCGCGCCGAGCTCGGCGGCTCTCAGCGTGTCGCGCTCGCGCAACGCAGCAACGGCCGACGTCGCGATTGAATCAGCTGAGGCGCGCTGGGCATCGGAGATCGCGAGACGTGCATCGCGACGCGCGTTCTCGACGCGTCCACTCGCGGAGAGCGCCATCACGCCGAAGCCGATGACGGCGACGGCGAGAACGCCGACCGCTCCGTAGAGCGCGTACGGCTTGGGAGCGCGAGCGCGTTGCGCGGCTTCGAGCGCGTCGGCCATGTCTCCCGCGTTCTGGTAGCGCAGCATCGGATCGCGCTGGAGCGCCCTGGCGATGACTTCCCGCAGCGCGATCGGCACGTCGGGCTCGATCGACTTCACGTCGGGCACCGGCAGCGTGCGCACCGCGTCGAGAATCTCGCTCGGGCCCGAGCCGCCGAACGGGAGCTTTCCGCTCAGGAGTTCGAACAACATGATGCCCAACGCCCACACGTCACTGCGCGCATCGACCGAAGTTCCCGCCGCGGCTTCGGGCGCCATGTACGACGGAGTTCCCGCGAGCACTCCACCTTCCGGCGGCTCGTTGCCGATCAGCGCCAGGCCCCAGTCGATGACCTGCGTCTCTCCGAAGCGGCTCACCATCACGTTCTCGGGTTTGAGATCCCGATGCACGATGCCTTTGCTGTGCGCGTAGCCGACGGTCTGCGCGACGTCGATGAAGTGCGAGAGCAGCGCGAGCCGCTCTTCGATGTTCACGCACTGCTCTTCTGCGCGCTGCAGCGAGTGACCGCGAATCTTCCGCATCGCGTAGTACGGAGCCCCATCGGCACGACGTCCCAACTCGTAGACGGGAACGATGCCGGGGTGCTCGAGCAACGCGAGCACGCGCGCTTCACGCACGAAGAGATTTTCGAGGAGTGGTCCCGACGTGCTGCGCGCGGCGGTGTGCTGCAGCAGCAATTCCTTCACCGCGACTTCGCGCTTCAAGTGTGTGTCCATCAGCGTGAGCACGCGGCCCATGCCTCCGCGGCCGAGCTCGGGGTCGGTCACGCCCTCGGGCAGCGCGTACCGGCCCTCTTGCTGGAGCGGCAATTCCTCGGCAGGAGCACCGGCGGCCTTCTTGCCCGGCTCGTGCTGACGCGTCTCACCCGTTCTCGGCAGGGTTTTTCCCAGGTCGTCGCGGTCGCTCATGGAAGTCGCTGATTCTTGGCCGCTTTTCGTGAATTCACCACCTTGCAGATCCGAGCGCCGTCTTGCGCGTTTCAGGCCAGACCATGAACCGGACGAGCATTTTTCTGACCGTTGCTGCTGCGCTGTTGATCCTCGCTGTGGTGATGGGCTTCCCGAAGGTCGCCACGCAGCCCGCGCCGCCGCCTCCGGTTCCGGTCGTCGTTGCCCCGCCGCCTGAGCCGGTCGTCGCGCCCGTTCCCGTTCCGGTTCCTGTCGCGAACCCCGGTTCGTTGTCGCTGACGGGACGCCTCTCGCATCCGTATCTCGTGCCGGGCACCAGCGATGTGTTCGCGACGCTCGAGGTGAGCGCGGTCGATGTGCCTGGAGCCAAGCGCGCTCCGGTGAATCTCGCGGTGGTGATCGATCGCTCCGGCTCGATGTCGGGGTCGAAGATCGAGAACGCGCGCCGCGCTGCTTCGAAGTTGGTCGACCTGCTCGATGATCAGGACCGGTTGTCCATCGTTCACTACGGCACCGACGTGAACTCGATGGGCGGCGTGTTCTGCACTCCGGAGAACAAGCTGAAGTTGAAGCGCTACATCGCGAACATCTCGGACGAAGGTGGCACCAACATCGGTGACGGTCTCGCGGTGGGTGAGAAGCACATCGCGCGCGCGGCGACGGACTTCCGCGTGAACCGCCTGCTGTTGCTCTCCGATGGTCAGCCGACGGTCGGCATCACCACCGCGAACGGTCTGTCGAACGTGGTGCGTGCGATTCGCAACCGCGGCGTGTCGGTGACCTCGCTCGGCGTCGGAGCGGATTTCAACGAAGACCTCATGCAGAAGCTCGCCGACGTCGGTGGTGGCTCGTACGGCTTCATCAGCGATCGTGACCCGAGCGCGATGGCGACGTTGTTCCAGCGCGACCTCGAGCAGGCCGGCACGATGGTCGCTCGCACGGTGCAGCTGAGCTTCGATTTGCCCGCGGGCGTGCGCTTCGTCGAGGTGTACGGCCGCCCGGTGTCGCAGGTCGGCAACAAGGTCATCATCTCGATGCCGGACTTCTCGGCCCGCCAGGTGGAGAAGCTGGTGGTGCACATGACCGCTTCGCCGTCGGTGACGTCGGGCAGCATCGACATCGCGAGCTTCCAGTTGGCGTACACGGACCTGCTGACGGAGAAGCCGGCCGATGCGCGTCTCTCGCTCGCGGCGATGGTCACCGAGGACCGCACGCTGGCGATGAACAACCGCGACAAGACGGCGACGGTCGCGGCGGGCAAGGCGCGCGCGGCGATGAACTACCAGAAGGCGGCGGTCGCGCTCGACAACGGCAACTGGGCTGACGCGAACAAGGCGCTCAAGGACAACGAGCAGATCTTCTTCGAGGCCGACGCGGTCGCGGGTGAGGGCTCGATGGCTGAGGAGCGCCAGACGAACACCGGCATGTTCGGGTTGTCGACCGCGGCTCCGTCGGCTCCGGCTCCGGCGCGTCGCGAGGCCGTGAAGAAGATGAAGACCGAGTCGCTCCGTTCGAGCGGCCGCGGCGACTCGGTGTACTGAGCGAGCAGCGGCGGTCGGCTTGAGCGTACGTACGTATGCACGTACGCTCGACCGATGAAGAAGATCACGGCGACGAAGTTGCGCGCTGAGCTGTACCGCGTGCTCGATGAGGTGCTCGCCACGGGCGAGAGCGTCGAGGTGGTGCGCGAGTCGGGCTCGGTCATCCTCAAGCCGGCGGTCTCCGAGAAGCGCGCACGTGGCAGGCGGCGCAAGCCCTCGAGCAATCCAAACCTGGTGGTCGGTGATCCAGATGACCTGGTGCACTTCGACTGGTCCTCGTACTGGAAGCCGCGGCTGTGATTCACCTCGATACGCACGTCGCAGTCTGGCTGCGAGCGGGAGAGACGAAGCGGCTCAAGCCGGTGATGCGGCTCATCGAGAACGAGGAGCTCGGGCTCTCGCCGTTCGTGGTGCTCGAGCTGCAGGCGCTGTTCGAGATTGGTCGGCTGCGCGAAACGGGCCGGTGGATCGCCGAAGCGCTCGAAGATGACTACGGCATCGCGATGACGACGTCTGGCATCGAGCGCGCTGGAGATCGTGCGCTCGATCTGAGCTTCACGCGGGACCCGTACGACCGGCTCATCGCTGGCCACGCGCTCGCTGCCGGTGCGTCGCTGCTCACCGTCGACGAAGTGCTGCGCGCGAACGTGTCCTGCGCGCGATGGGCTTGAGCTGCTCCAGGGCTGTCAACGACGGCGACAGGATTCGCGAAGCCATTTTCGGCCCGCCTCACTGTCAGCGATGGCGACAGGACAAACCGAGACCACCTCGACCTCTCAGCCGTCAGCGCGCGTGATCCACTTGCGCACACACGCGGCTCTCACGTACTGGCCGCGCCGTGCGCCTCGCCAACAAGCTCACGCTCGCGCTGATCCTCGGGTTGACGGTCGCGCTGACGGTGAAGGGTGTGGTCAACGTGCGCCGCGAGCAGGCGCTCTTCCGATCCGAGGCTCGCGCGCAGGAACGACTGCTCGGTGAAGTGCTCGCCGCCACCATCGGAGAGATCTGGAAGGTCGAAGGCGAAGCCCGCGCGATGCAGATCATCGTCGAAGCGCACCGCGGAAAGGACGACGTGCAGTTCCGCTGGGTGTGGCTCGACGGCGCCACCGGCCCCTACGCGTCGCGCATCGCGGTCGAGCGACTCGACGAGGTGCGCAGCGGCCGCGAGCAGGTCTTCGAGGACGACAGCGGTGACGGCACCGTGGTGCACTACGCGCCGGTCAAATACGGGGGCACGCGCCCGGGCGCGCTGGAGATCGTCAAGTCGCTCGGCACCGAGCGCGCGTACATCCGCACCAGCATCGTGCGCGTGATCATCCTCACGGTGAGCATCATCCTCGTCGCGGCCGCCGTGGCGCTGGTGTTCGGTCGCCGCTTCATCGGCCGCCCGGTCGATCGCCTCATCTCGCGGCTCCGTCGCATCGGCGCGGGAGATCTCACCGGTCACCTCGTGGTCCGCGACGCGGAAGACGAGCTCGCGCTCCTCGCCGCTGAAGTGAACGCGCTCGCTACGCACCTGCGTCACGCTGATCGCCTCACCACGGTCGGAACGGTGGCCGCCGGCGTCGCGCACGAGCTCGGAGCGCCGCTGCAAATCGTCGCCGGCCGCTCGAAGCTCATCGAGAGCGAGAAAGACCTCGAGGCGACCCACGAACACGCCCGCGCCATCACCGCGCAGGCGCAGCGCATGACCGCGCTCATCCGCAACCTCCTCGACTACGCGCGCCGTCGCGAGACGAAGAAGGAACGCTTCGAGGTGCACGAGGTCGTGCGCCAGACGCTCGGCATGCTCACCGGTCTGGCGGAGAAACGCGCCGTCTCGCTCAAGCTCACGACGTCGGAGCCGGTGCACACCGTGCTCGATCTCACCCACGTGCAGCAGGCGCTCACCAACATCGTCCTCAACGCGGTGCACGCCTCGAAGGACAAGGGCACGGTGGAATGCTCCGTCACGAAGGCGCGCGTCAGGCCGCCTCCGGACGTGGGCGGACCCGAGAGCGAATTCGTGCGCATCGCGATCCGCGACCGCGGTCACGGCATGACGGAGAAGGTCGTCGCCAACGTCTTCACTCCGTTCTTCACCACGCGGAACGTGGGCGAAGGCACCGGCCTGGGGTTACCCATCGCGCTGGCCATCGCGCGCGAGCACGGCGGCTGGATCGGCGTCGAGTCGCGACCCGATGAAGGCAGCACGTTCACCATCTACCTGGCAGCCGAAGGAGAACCAGCATGAGCGCCCGCCGCATCCTCATCGTCGACGACGACAAGGACCTGCTCAGCCTGCTCAAGGTGAGCCTCGCGCGTCGTGACTTCGAGATCGTCACCGCGTCGACCGCCGAAGAAGGCCTCGCCGCGCTCGCCGAGTCGCGCTTCTCGGCCGTCGTCACCGACCTCAACATGCCGAACACCAACGGCATCGAGCTGTGTTCGCGCGTGGTGCAGAACCGGCCGGACACTCCGGTCATCGTCATCACCGCGTTCGGCAATCTCGACACCGCCATCTCGGCGATTCGCGTCGGCGCGTACGATTTCCTCACCAAGCCCTTCGAGATCGACGCGCTGGCCCTCGCCCTCGAACGCGCGCTCTCGCACTTCTCGCTGCGCGAAGAAGTGAAGGTGCTCCGCCGTGCGCAGGAATCGCGCAGCGGCCGCGAGCTGTTGGGGGAAAGCCCCGCCATCGAGCGCGCGCGTTCTCTCATCGGCGACGCGGCGCGCAGTGAGTCGAACGTGTTGCTGACCGGAGAGACCGGGACGGGAAAAGAGATCGCCGCTCGTTCGATTCACGAACAGAGCACGCGACGCGCGGGGCCATTCGTCGCCATCAACTGCGCGGCGATGCCCGAGACGATGCTCGAGAGCGAGCTCTTCGGTCACGTGAAGGGCGCGTTCACCGATGCGCGCCAGGCGAGAACGGGTCTCGTCGTGCAGGCGCAGGGCGGTACGTTGTTCCTCGATGAGATCGGCGACATGCCGCTCACGCTGCAGCCCAAGTTGTTGCGCGTGTTGCAGGAACGCACCGTGCGCGCGCTCGGCGCCGACGAGGAAGTGCCGGTGGACGTGCGCGTCATCTGTGCGACGCATCGCGATCTCGAGTCGGCCATCGAGGACAAGACGTTCCGCGGTGACTTGTTCTTCCGCATCAACGTGTTCCACATCGATCTGCCTCCGCTCCGTGCGCGGAGTGGCGACGTGTTGTTGCTCGCTCAACATTTCCTCGAGCACTTCGCTGCTCGCGCCAAAAAGCAGGTCGAGGGGTTGTCTCCGGCGGCGGCGAAGAAGCTGCTTGCGTACGAGTGGCCGGGGAACATTCGCGAGCTGCAGAACTGCATTGAGCGCGCGGTGGCGGTGGCGCGGACGTCGGTGCTGACTCCGGATGATCTGCCGGAGAAGGTCAGCTCGTACACGCGTTCACACGTGTTGATCGCTGCGGATGATCCGTCCGAGCTCGTGCCGATGGATGAGGTCGAGCGGAGATATGTCCTGCGCGTTCTCGAGGCTGTTGGCGGCAACAAATCGATGGCTGCCTCGGTGCTCGGGTTTGATCGGAAGACGCTGTACCGAAAGCTCGCTTCGTACGGAGTGAAGTAGTCGGACTGCCCCACCCCGACCCTCAGCGGTCTGGCGCGAAATGGGTCCTGGTCCCAAAAGGCGACACGTGGCGATCGGGGCGTTTTGTCCCCGCGCGGCGAAAACGTACGTAATTCCCGAAGGCTGAAGCACGGCACACCCCCTGCTCCGCGTGCGCGCGTGAGTCTGTTCGTCGCCGGCGTTGCAGTGGGTGCCCTGCTCCTCGCAGCCCTCTGGCTCACGGGCACGAGCCTCAACGAAGGTGAAGCGCTGGTCGTCACGCGTGGTGAACGCGCGACTTCCATCACCGAGCCTGGCTGGCACTGGGTTCCGCACCGCTGGTTGCCAGGCATGCACGCGCGCCGCGTCTCGTTGCGCTTCGCGCAGCGGTTCGTCACCGACGTGTGGGAAGGCAGCGACGGCACGACGCTCGTGTACCAGGTGTGGCTCGAGCTGCGGGTGGTGCGGCCCGAGCTCGCGGTCTCTCCCGACTTCGAGCCGTCGCTCAAGAAGCTGGTGGCAGGAGCAGTCGCTCGAGTCGTCGAAGGTGAGCGCGCGCAGCTCCCGCAGGACCATCGTCGTCTGAATCGCGCGTTGAAAGACGCGCTCCAGGTGCCGGCCACCGCGGCCGGGCTCGAGATCAGCTCCGCGCTCATGAACCTCTCCCCGGTGAGCACGACGCTGATCAACGGCCCGTTGGTCCGCCCGTTCGCGCGAGTCGTCTGAATGTCCGTCACCCGAAGAAAGGAAGTCCCCGTGCAGAAGTTGATTGCAGGTCTCCATGAGTTCCAGCGCACCGTGTTCGCCGAGCGTCGTCAGCTCTTCGAAGAGCTCGCGCGCGGGCAACGCCCCGAGGTGTTGTTCATCACCTGCGCCGACTCGCGCGTGGTGCCCAACGTGCTCACACAGACCGAGCCAGGCGAGCTCTTCGTGGTGCGCAACGCGGGCAACATCGTGGCGCCGCACAACCCGGGCGCCGCCCCCTCGGCTGAAGCAGCGGCCGTCGAGTACGCGGTCGAAGCGCTCAAGGTGAAGGACATCGTCATCTGCGGCCACTCGCACTGCGGCGCGATGAAGGCCGTGCTCGAGCCCGCGCAGGCCAAAGATCTCCCCGCGGTCACCAGCTGGCTCGGTCACGCCGACGCCACGCGGCGAATCATGAAGCAGAACTACCAGCACCTGAGCGGCGACAAGCTGCTCACCGCGACGGTGCAGGAGAACGTGCTCGTGCAGCTCGACCACCTGCGCACGTTGCCGTCGGTCGCGTCGGGGTTGTCGGCCGGCAAGCTGCGGCTGCACGGCTGGGTCTACAAGATCGAGACCGGCGAAGTGTTCGCGTACGACCGCGATGAGCGCCAGTTCCTCCCCTTGAGCTCGCACCCGAATGCGGGCGCGGTCTCGATGTCGGTCGCCGCGGTCATCTGAAGGAGCGCGCCGTGACCGCCGCCACTGAGACTCCAGCCGCAGCACCTGCCACCGACACCGTCGGAACGCGCTTCCGCTCGTTCATCCGGATCATCGATTCGCGTTACGAGGACATCAACAAGCAGAGCTGGAAGACGGTGCTGTACCGCGACTTCAGCGCGGGTCTGATCGTCGCGCTCACGGCGATTCCCATGGCGATGGGCTTCGCGATGGCGATGGGTCTGCAGCCCGAACAGGGAATCATCGCGGGCGCGCTCGCGTGTCTCGTCGGTCGCACCTTCGGCGGCAGCAAGTACCAGGTGTACGGCCCGACCGCGGCCTACATCCCCATCATCGCGGGGCTGATGCACAAATACGGCACTGACTCTGGAGGCACGGCAGAGGCGGCGCACGGCTTCCTCGTGCTGGTGTCGATCATCGCCGGCGTGCTCTTGATGATCATGGGTCTCGCCGGCCTCGGGAAGTGGGCCAAGCTCGTGCCCGCGTCCGTGGTCGTCGGGTTCACCATCGGCATCGCCATCACCATCGCCGGTTCGAACATGGCCGAAGGCATCGGCATCTCGGCGAGCGGCGGCAGCTTGCGCAAGGTCATCCCCAAGGTGATCGACAACATCGGCATGTTCAACGCGTGGGCGCTCTTCCTCGCGCTGCTGACGTTCTCGGTGACCAAGATTCTGCAGAAGATCTCGATCTTCATTCCCGCGCCGCTGATTGGTCTCGGCGTCGGTACCGGCCTCGCGGCCACGGTGTTGAACGACAAGGGCATCGTGCTCTTGAAGGATCGCTTCGGCGAAATCCCCACGCACTTCTTCGTGTTCACGCCGCCCTCGCTGCCTCCGGCGACGTCGGCCCTGGTGGGCGACATCATCTATTACGTCATCGCCATCGCCTTCGTGGCCGGCATCGAGAGCCTGTTGTGCAGCTCGATGGCCGATCGCCTCGCGAAGAACAAAGGCACCCCGTTCGACCCCAACCGTGAGTTCTGGGGCCAGGGCCTGGTCAACGTCATCACGCCGCTGGTGAACGGCTTCCCGTGCACCGGAGCGCTCGCGCGTACCGCCACCAGCATCAAGGCCGGCGCGGTCTCACCGCTCGCGGGCTACTTCAAGTTCGTGCTCAAGCTGGCGATGGCCTACCTGCTCGCCAAGCAGCTCGAGCATGTGCCGATGGCGTGCATCGCCGGCATCTTGCTGTGGGTCGCCAGCAACATGATCAAGTTCGAGGAGATCAAGGAAGTGAAGGCCACCGGTCGTTTCCACACCGGCATCATGATCTTCACCGCGGTGATGGTGCCCGCGACCGACTTCCTCACCGGTGTGCTGTCTGCGCTCGTTCTGCACTTCGTGCTTCGCCGCTTCTTTCTGCCAAGAACGACGGCGGAAGGTCAGGCGACGCAGCAGCACGCCACCCCCGCCGCGTGATCGCCTCAGCGTCTCGAGACGTCCCGCGAACGTAGCCGCAGGCGGAGACTCGCCGAGGGAATCAGTCAGAAGCGCCAGCTGACGCCGAGCGCCGCGTCGAAGGTGACTTCGGCGGGGCGCAGCGTGCGGATGGTCGGACCGATGCGGGCTCGTGCGAAGACGGTGAGCTCGCTGGTGATGAAGTACTCGGCGCCGCCACCGGTGAGGATCGGCAGGTTGAAGCCGCCGAACTGGCCGAACTCGATCCACATCGGGAAGTCGACGTGCACGCCGATGGCGATGGCACTCGACGCCGCGATGCCGAGCCGGAAGCCGATGGGCAACGCGAGCCCCGAGCGCGAGCCCTGCAGGTACGAGCCGATGACGAAGAAGCCGGGCTCGAACCCGACCGCGAGCGAGATCTGCCCCGCGTCGACGAAGCGCACCTTGAGGAGGCCCTGAACCTTGAGGCCCGGCCCGCCTTCGCGGAACAGCCCCTCGACGCCATACACGAAGCCGACGCGAGCTCCGATGTTGATGCCCGGCGCCACGCCACGCAGGTACGCGCCGCTGATGCCCGGGTAGCCGACTTCCGCCGTCAACGTGTTCGCGCCGGGCGGGAGCGTCTTGCCACCGATCGCGCTCCACGACTGACCGCTCGTCGTCTCAGACGGAGCCGCCTTCGTCACCTCAGCGTCCGCCGCGCTCACCGGCGCAGGAGCAGCCGGCTCGTTCTTCGTCACCGACGTGTCGTCGATGGTGACGTCGATCTCGTTCGCCTTGCCCTTCTTGCCTCCACCGGCAGCGAGCACGAGCAACAGCGCGAGCGTCGTATTCATGGCAACCCCCGTTCACGCGCGAGCGCGAGAAACTGTTGTTCGAGCGAAGTGAGCGCCTTGTTTGCACGTTCACGCGCGGCGGTCATCGGCTCACCGCTGGCCAGCGTCTCTTTCCACTCGAAGTACACCTTGATCTTCGGCTCGGTTCCGCTCGGACGGAGCGTGACGCGGTGCCCACCATTCAGTTCCCACGCGAGCACGTTCGACTTCGGCAACGCGAGCCTGGTCGTCGAGCCGTTCGAGACGCGCGACTGCGCCTGGTAGTCGTTCGCGGCGTCGATGGAGAGTGAGCCGATGCTGGAGATCGGCTTCGCGCGGAACTGTTCCATCAGCGATTTGATCTGCGCGGCTCCGCTCGTTCCGGGAAGTGTCGCGTTGAACTGCGAGGCGACGAACAGGCCGTGCTCGCGCTGCACTTCTTCGAGGTACCCGAGCAGCGTGGTGCCGCGCGCTTTGCACCAGGCGGCCATGTCGGCGAGGACGAGCGCGGCGCCGACTCCGTCCTTGTCGCGCACGACGGTGCCGACCGTGTAGCCGAGCGCTTCCTCGTACCCCATGACGAAGCGCACGCCCTGCGGCTGCAATTCCATCGCGCGATTGGCGATCCACTTGAAGCCGGTGAGGCACTCTTCGAAGCGCGCTCCCTTGGCGGCGGCGATGGCTTTCAACTGCACGCTGCTGACGATGGTCGTGACGACCAGCGGAGAAGGCGTCTGTAGCTGCGTCAGCAAGTAGTGGCCGAGCAACACGCCGACCTCGTTGCCGGTGAGCATGCGCAGCACTGTGGTTGATGGATCGCGCGCCATCACCGCGAGGCGATCGGCGTCAGGATCGTTCGCGAGCACGAGATCCGCATCGACTTCCTTCGCGAGCGCGGTGGAGAGATCCATCGCGCCCTTCTCTTCCGGGTTCGGAAAACGCACCGTCGGAAACGCACCGTCCGGTTCCTGCTGCTGGGGAACGGGATGCACCTTCGTGAAGCCCGCTTCCTTCAGCGCGGCGACGACCCAACGGCCGCCGACTCCGTGCATCGCGGTGTAGACGATGGAAAGGTCGGCCGTCTTCCGCGTCGGCCGGAGCGCGAGAATCGCTTCGAGGTACTGCCGCTCGAGCGTCGCGGGCACGTCTTTCCACAAGCCCGCTGAGCGCGCGGCCGCTTCGTCGAGGAGCTTCACGTCTTTCGCAGCGCCGACCGCGTCGATGCTCTGCGCGATGCCGGTGTCGTGCGGCGGAACGATCTGCGCTCCGTTGCCCCAGTAGACCTTGTAGCCGTTGTACTCGGGCGGGTTGTGCGAGGCGGTCACCATCACGGCTGCCGCGGCGTTCAACACGCCGAGCGCGAACGCAGTGACGGGCGTCGGAGAGACCTCAGCGAACACGTGCGCCGGCACGCCTTCGGCGGCGAGCACCATCGCCGTCTCGCGCGCGAACTCGAGGCTCATGCGGCGACCGTCGCGACCGACGACGACTCCGCGTTTGGTGACGTCGGGGACCTGCGCCTTCAAGTACCGCGCGAGGCCGGCGCTGGTGCGGCGCACGACGGCGAGGTTCATGCGGTTGGTGCCGCCTCCGAGCGTGCCGCGCAGGCCAGCGGTGCCGAACTCGAGCGAGGCGCCGAAGCGCTCTTCGAGCTCTTTCCAATCTTGCCTGGCGAGTAGCGCGCGCACTTCGGCGGCGGTGGTGGCGTCCGGGTCTCCGTCAGCCCAGGCCGTGGCGAGAGAAGTCAGTCGCGCGTGGTCCATCCACGAGAAATACGACGGTCACGCGCTCGGAGGAAGAATTGCTTCAGCTTCGGTCGAAGAGATCGCTCAGCTGAATGCGAACGTCATCGAAGCGCGGCACGACGAGCTCGCCCTTCGTGACCTTCGAGTGCTTCGTAAACACACCACCCCGCGGCGCCGAGTACAGCTCGACAGCACGCTTCGGGACGTCAACGATCCAATACTCCTGAACTCGAGCGTCTGCGTAGAGCGGACCCTTCACGATGGTGTCGTAGCGCTTCGTCGACTCGGCCACTTCGATCACGAGAATCGCGCTCGATGGATGATCGTCACGCTTCGACGCACGATCGACGATCGCGAGATCAGGCAACACCTGCGTGTCGTCATCGAGCCCAAGCGGGAGCTGCACTCGCGTTCGAGCACGCCCAACGAGCTTGGGAATCAGAATCTCAGTCAGTATCTCAATCACGTTCGCGTGCGACGGCCCCTGCGGCGACATTTCGACCAGCTCCCCCCGGACAAGCTCGACGCGATCGAAGATCCCCAACTCGGCGACTTGAATGAAACGCGCGCGCGTCCAGTGCGGGCGACGTTCGGCGAGGAGGGCTTCGGCGGCTTGCATGCGC
This sequence comes from Archangium sp., assembly GCA_016792935.1. GTDB lineage: Bacteria > Myxococcota > Myxococcia > Myxococcales > Myxococcaceae > Archangium_A. The sequence continues at coordinate 15,953 of JAEUJS010000013.1, forward strand.
ATGGTCATACTCGGAGGGACTGACACGAAAGGGCGAGGGCCCCGCAAGGTTGTGCGGTCACACACGATTTCGCAACCGCGCACGAGTGACGATCAATCGCTCAGAAAGGCGTGCGTGCTCTATCGTGCGCGACTCCATGACGAACTGCCGATCGCTCGTGTGGGTGGGAGTGCTTCTTCTCGCGGCCCCCGCCTGGTCCCAGAGTGCAGCTGAACGCGTCGATGCGGCGCGCAAGCTGATCGAGACGTCGAAGTTCAAGGAAGCGGCCGCCGAGGTCGCGGCGATCTCCAGGCTCGAGAACAACCCGCGCGAGGTCGTCATCGCGCAGTACGAGCTCGACGGTCTCTCTCAAGCCGGGCTCAAGAAAGACGCGAAGGCGCTCGTCGCGTTTCAGAAGCTCCTCACGCTCGAGCCCAACTTCAAGCTCGCGGGCAAGGTGCCGCCGAAGACCGCCGCAGTCTTCAAGAAGGCGAAGCAGTCGGTGGTGCAGGCCGGTGGCGGCGGTATCAAGTCGGAACAGCTCAGCAACGAGATCAAGGCCGGCAAGGTGACCGCGGTCTACGCGTCGGTGGACAACGACCTCACGCAGCTCGCGAAGAACGTGCGCTGGCACCTGCGCCTCGACGGCGGAGCGTGGACCGTGAAGGAAGTTCCCGCGCAGCCGGTCACCAACATCGAAGCGGGCGGCAAGCTCGTGCAGTGGTGGCTCGAAGTGCTCGGCGAGGGCAACTCGGTGCTCTTCGTGCTCGGTTCTGAAGCGCAGCCGCTGTTCGACGCGGTGCCGGGGAGCGCTCCGCCGAAGACGGATCCGCCGAAGAAGGATGACGGCAAGAAGGCCGACGCGACGCCTCCGAAGAAAGAGGACGGCAAGAAGCCCGACGCGGTCGCGAAGAAGGACGCGCCGGTGGCAGACACCAGGCCGAAGCTCGTGCCCGAGGAGAAAGTCGCCGCCGGTCCCGACGTCACCTCGAAGCCGAGCGGCAAAGGTGGCTTTCCAATCGTCCCCGTCGCCATCGGAGGTGTGGGAGTCGCGACCGCCGGCGTGGGCGTGGTGTTCGGCGTGATGAGCTCGGGCGCACGGAATCAGATTACGAGCGCCGCTCCGGATCCGGCGACGGGCGTCGTGCAGACCATGACGCGCGCGCAGGCGTTGGAGCTCGAGAAGCAGGCGCAGACCAACGCGGTCGTCGCGAACACGATGATTGGTGTCGGCGCGGCACTGGTCGTCACGGGCGTCGCCATCGCCGTCATCGGCGCCATCGGAGACAAGTGAGATGAAGAACCTTCGCTTCTTCTTTGCTGCTGCGGTGCTCGGCGCCTTCGTGGGCTGCGATTGCGGACCGGCGGGTGTCGACAACAAGGTCTACCGCTGCACGGTCGAGTCGGACTGTGGCGCGGGCTTTCTCTGCAACCGCGGCGTCTGCGTTCGCGCTGACGGAGGCGTGAGCGGCGGCGGCACGGGCGGCGCGATGGGCGGTGGAACCGGCGGCGCGATGGGCGGTGGAACCGGCGGCGCGATGGGCGGCGGAACCGGCGGCGCGATGGGTGGTGGCACCGGCGGCGCGATGGGTGGAGGAACGGGCGGCGGCGCAGCGAACGGTGGCGGCGCGGCGAACGGTGGCGGCGCGGCGAACGGCGGCGGCGCAGCGAACGGTGGTGGCGCAGCGAACGGTGGCGGCGCAGCGAACGGCGGTGGCGCAGCGAACGGCGGTGGCGCAGCGACTGGCGGTGGTGCAGCGACTGGCGGCGGCGCAGCGACTGGCGGCGGCGCAGCGACTGGTGGCGGCATGGCGACGGGCGGCGGCATGACGACGGGCGGTGGTGCAGCGACTGGCGGCGGCGCAGCGACCGGCGGTGGTGCAGCGACTGGCGGCGGGGCAGCGACTGGCGGCGGCGCAGCGACCGGAGGCGGCAGCGCAACGGGCGGAGGCGGCGCGACTGGCGGTGGTGGCGGCGACATGGACGCAGGAGATCCAGACGCAGGTGATGACGCGGGCATCGACGGAGGAGACGACGCCGGCCTGTGGCGCGGCATCCCCGACGAGATGGCGCTGCGGAACGTCGAAGTTCCTCAGACTGACTTCGACTTCGCTGGCGTCCCGGACTTTGTGCCGCCTCGCAGCGACGCAACTCAGTTGGAATTCGATTTCGCGCCGGTCACGATCGCGATGCTGACGAGACCGCAGCAAGGGATCTCTCCCTCACCCTGACCCTCTCCCCGAGGGAGAGGGGACTCAGTACTTCGAGTTCGACTTCGCGCCGGTGACGATGGCGATGCTGGCGGACGCTCCGATGCGGTTCGCGCCGGCCTGAATCATCTTCATCGCGTCTTCCGTCGAGCGCACACCACCCGACGCCTTCACGCCGACGTCGTCGCCGACGATCTTGCGCATCAGCGCCACGTCTTCAGCGGTCGCTCCGCCCGTCGAGAAGCCCGTCGAGGTCTTCACGAACGCCGCCCCAGCCGCCTTCGACAGCGCGCAGCCGATGATCTTCTCTTCGTTGGTCAGCTGCGAGGTCTCGAGGATCACCTTCACCGGCCACGGCTTCGCGGCCTGCACGACGATCTCGATGTCCTTCTGCACGAGCGCGTAGTCCTTCGACTTGAGGGCGCCGATGTTGATGACCGTGTCGATTTCCTTCGCTCCGCAGCGCACCGCTTCGCGCGTCTCGAACGCCTTCGCGGAAGGAATGCCTGCTCCGAGCGGAAAGCCGACGACCGCGATGGCGAGCACGTTCGAGCCGTGCAGCGCGCGAGCGGCCGTGCCGACGTTGATGGAGTTCACGCACACCGTGGCGAAGCCGTACTTCTTCGCTTCCTCACAGAGCTTGAGCACTTCTTCGCGCGTCGCTTCCGGCTTGAGCAACGTGTGATCGATGAACTGCGCGATGTCCTGGCTGGTGCGGAGCCTGTCCGGCGTCACGCGCGCTGTCAGACCACTGCGCACCGACAGCGACGTTCCACACGTGTCGTGGTTCACGCACTCGAAGCACGAAGGCGCGCAGTCACTCGCGCTGCTCGCCGGGGCCCCCTTCGACGCGGGAGCGGGCGTACACGGCTCCTCTTTGCCCACGCGCAGCGCATCGAGGCGCCGCTTGACGCGATCGGCGATCTCTTCCACCAGTGCGTTCGATTCGTTGGACATTGCGCAGAGGAATATCAGCGGGAACTGCTGGTCGCGAGCGCGATCAGCGCGATGTACAGCGTGCCGAACCCACCACACAGCACCACCATCGGGAGCAAGACCGCCGCCGCCGCCTTCCCGCCCGACGTCTTGTGCAGCTGCATGTTGGCGATGATCCGCAACACCAGCGACCAGATGGGAAACACGTACAGCCCGCAAATCGGCACGAGCCCGATGAGGTAGCAGCCCATCGACAGCGAGTACGCGCGAATGGTCACCGAATACGACTTCGGGTTCGCGCCGACCAACATCAACCCGAGGTGATCGATGCCGGCGACGACGAACACGCTGCCCACCTGCAGCGCCAGCAGGAACACGATGTAGAGGAGCACGAAGACCGGCACCAACGCGGCCGAGAACTTCGGCGTGTCCTTGTCGGGCGCGATGAGGAACGCACCGAGAAAGAAGATGCCGTACACGAGAATCGTCGGCCCCATTCCCGCGATGGTCGAGAGCGTAGAGAACAGAATCGAGCTGCTGATCGGCGCATCGGGGTTCGCGGTCGAGGTGGTCTTCGTGGGCTGACTGATCATCAGCACCGCGGTTCGCCACCACGCGCGCCACATGCCGATGGTCAACCGCTCGTCCCACGGCAACACGCCCGCGCGCTCGAGACAGCTCGCGCACAACCAGTCCATTCCGTTTTGCTGCAAGCACTGACCACACCCGAATGTTCCGCAGCGCGAGCAGGCTCCGGTCGCTTTCACGTCGGGGTGTCTGGCGCACAACGCGTCGATGGCCGCCGCCACCGGGAGCTGCAACGAGCAGTGGAAGCACGACGTCGAACCGGCCGGGTTGTAGTACCCACACGCAGGGCAATTCACGCCGACGAGTGTCGCAAACCCGCAGCGTCCACGGAGTAGAAATACACATGGGCAGTGGTCGGACCCTCGACGATTTGTGGAAGAGCCTCGGGCTCGACTCGCTCCCTCCCGACGCGGGCACCGCCGCCGATCTCAACCAGACGCGCCTGCGCGATTGGGAAGTCGACACCCTGCGCAGCGGTGAACACGAAGATCCCACCGCGCCGCGCCGCGACGACTTGCCGAAGCTCTCACTCTCTCCGCCCGCGAAGGACGGTCAGGGAGCGCCCACCGAATTCGAACGCGACATGGTCGTCACCGGCGTGCTCGGAGAAGGCGGCATGGGACGTGTGCTGCTCGCGCGCCAGGGCTCGCTCGGTCGCGACGTCGCGGTGAAGGTGACGCGCGCGTCGGCTTCCGCCGGAGCCATCAACGCGCTCCTGCACGAGGCGCAGACCAGCGGCTCGCTCGAACATCCGGGCATCGTTCCGGTCTACTCACTGGGCTCCGACGCGGAAGGCCGGCCCGCGATCGTCATGAAGCGGGTGGACGGCGTGTCGTGGAGCATGTTGCTGCGCAACGCCGAAGACCCCGCGTGGAAGCGCGTCTCGGCGAACGCGCGCAACCGGCTCGATGCGAGCGTCGAGATTCTGCGGCAGGTCTCCAACGCCATCGCGTTCGCGCACAACAAGGGCGTGCTGCACCGCGACCTCAAGCCGTCCAACGTGCTCATCGGAGAGTTCGGCGAGGTCTACGTCGCCGACTGGGGCATCGCGATTCGAAAGGTCCTGGCGGCGGTGCGGGAGCCCGATGGAAAGGTCGAAGCGTCGATCGCGCGCAAGCCGAGCCTCGTGGGGAGCCCGGTGTATCTCGCTCCAGAGATGTGCTCGGGCGAAGACACCGAGATGGATGAGCGCACCGACGTCTTCCTGCTCGGCGCGACGTTGTACGAATTGCTGACGGGAACGCCGCCGTGGTCGGGGCCCGATCTCTACGCCGTGTTGCGCGCGGCGCACGCGTGTCAGCCGAAGCCTCCGCCTCCAACCGCTCCGCGCGAGCTGGTCGAGATCTGTGCGCGCGCCATGGCTCGCAAACCCGAAGAACGGTTTCAGACAGCGCTGGAGTTTCGCGACGCGCTCGGCGGCTATCTGCGTCACCGCGGCTCGGTCGAGCTCGCCGCGGCTGCTGGAGATCGTCTCGGCACCCTGCTCGCGACGCTGGCGAGCACCGAGAAGGAACGCATCTACCCGCTGCTCTCGGAGTGCCGCTTCGGCTTCACGCAGGCGCTCGAAGAATGGCCCGACAACGAGTTCGCGCAGCAAGGCCTCGCGCGGTGTCTGCAGGCCACCGCGTCACACGAGCTGAGCATCGGTCACGTCGATGCCGCCCGCGCGTTGATCGCAGAACTCGAGTTCGTGCCCGACGAGCTGAAGGAACAGCTCGCCGCCGCCGAAGAGAAGGAGAAGCAGGACGCTCGCACCCGCGCGCGCATGGAGCACCTGAGCCGCCAGTTCGATCCGAGCGTCGCGATTCGCCAGCGTGTCCTCGCGTTCACCGCGACCACGGTGTTCATCGTCCTGGTCATCGTCTCTCCGTACGTGTTCCCGGAGTTCCACGAGCGCATGGCGCACAGCCGCTGGTACCTGAGCGGGCTGATGGGCGTGGTCAGCCTCGGCTTCCTCGCGGCGGTGTTCATCTGGCGTCGCTACCTGCTGTCGACGCGGCTCAACCGGCGCATCATCGGAATGGTCGGCGTCGCGGCGTTCGGAACCCAGTTCCAGCGCATCGTCGCGGCCGTGCAGAACATCGGCGTGCGCGACACGGTGCTGCAGAACGGAGTGCTGGTCGTCGTGGTGTGCGTGACGGGCGGCATCACGTTGCACAAGGGCTTCTACTATTCGGCGCTGCCGATGCTCGCGGGGCTCCTCATCAACCTCTTCGTGCATGGTCACGAAGCGCAGATCTTCGGAGCGGCCGCCATCGTCAGTCTCGCCGTCGCGGTGCTCTCGTGGCGTGGCTGGCGTGGCGAAGCGAACCTGAACTAGCGGCCCGCGATGCGCGCTTCGTGCAGGAGCAGCAGCTCCTCGTAGATGGCCTTGATGGGGCCGCGCGCGCCGATGTTCTCGAGGTTCTGCGTCATTCCGCCGATGGCGCGGTAGAAGTTCACCGATTCCCTGGGCGGCTTGATGCCCTTCAACTTGAGCGTGTTCTTGAGGCCGTGCGTCCGCAGATCGCGCGCGATGTTGGCTTGCGCGAAATCGAACTCGGCCGTGCGCAGCGGACGCGTGGCGATGTCGAGCACGCCAGCGACGAACTCGCGCGCGCCCTCCGCGTCGTCGAACTGAAAACCGCAGTCGAGCGAGAGCTGAATGTGATCGAACGGCTCACCGCGCACGATGGCGCCGAAGAGCCGGCGATTCACGTCGACCCACGCGGGCGAGAGCCGCTTGATGGCTCCGAAGTCGAGCACGCCGCAGCGACCATCAGGCAGGAGGATGAAGTTCCCGGGATGCGGGTCGGAATGGATGACCCCGCTCGCCATGAACGGGCCCCAGATGGCGCGCAAGAGCAAGCGTGAGACGCGGTAGCGCTCAGCGTTGTCGTGCTTCGGGAGTTCGTTGATGAACTCCTTGAGCGTGGGCCCGTGGAGCAGCTCGAGCGTGAGCACTTTTTCCGCGGTCAGTTCGTCGTACGACTTCGGCACCACCAGATCAGGCACACGGCGCGCGGCGGTCTCGAAGGTGCGGCCGCGCTCGGCTTCCTGCCGGTAGTCGAGCTCGTCCATCATGCTGTCGCGCAGCTCGGCGAAGTAATCCTTGCCCTGCACCATGCGCGTGGACGAGGCGAGCACGCTGACCATGGTGCCGAGGTTGTCGAGGTCGGCCTTCAACGCGCGCGCGATGTCGGGGTACTGCACCTTCACCGCGACCTCGTGTCCGTCCTTCGTCACCGCGCGATGCACCTGCCCCAGTGACGCCGAGGCGATCGGCTTCTCGTCGAACGTCGCATAGGCCTCGAGCGGCGCTTTGCCGAGCCCCTGCGCGATGACTTCCTGCACCTGCGACCACGGCATCGGCGGCGCCTGGTTCTGCAAGCGCGCGACGACGGCACGCACCTCGGGCGTCAGCAGATCGGGATCCATGCTGACCTGCTGGCCGATCTTCATCGCCAGGCCTTTGAGATCTCCGAGCGTGGCGACGAGCTTCTCCGCGGCTCCGGCCGGAAGAATCGACTCGTCTTCCTGACCGCGGAGACGCTTCACACCGGCGGCCACGACGTCGGTCGACAACTTCGCCGACATGGTCGCCAGCTTCGCGAGTCGCGCGAACCGCCCGGTCTTCAGCTTCTTGTCGTCGTCGTCAGCCACAGGTCTCCGCCACTGCGTGCATACATATATATGTATGCGGGCGCGGGGCGTTGAGCGTTGTTAGCTCCGCCCACATGTTCGATGCGTTGACCACACCCAGTCCGCCGGGAACGACGTGGACGCTCGACGTGCCCGATGGCTGGCAGCAGGGCCGCGGCGCGTTCGGAGGCTTTCTCACCGCCGCGATGATCCGCGTGCTCGAGAAGTCCAACACCTCTCGCCCGCTCCGCTCGCTGACCGCGGAGTTCTTCGCGCCCGTCGTGACCGGTGGTGCACAGCTGACGCACGAGGTGCTGCGTGCAGGGAATGCGATGACGACCTCCACGGTGCGCCTGCTCCAGGACGGAGAGGTCTGCGCCCACGCGGTCGGTGTGCTCGGCAGCTCGCGCGTGAACGATCGCGATCAAGTGCGGCTCGAGAAGCCGGTGATGAAGCCGTGGCGCGAGTGCGAGGTGTTGCCAGTCGAAGCGCCGATGGGCCCGGTCTTCGCGCAGCACGTCGAGTTCCGCCCCACGGGGCCGATGCCATTCTCCGGAGCGAAGGAGCCCGTCACCGAGGGCTGGGTGCGCTTCAAGCAACAGGGCGAGAAGCGCGACGCGGCGCTGCTCGCGGCGATCGCCGACACGTATTGGCCGGCGCTCTTCCTCCTCGAGGAAATGCCGCGACCGATGGCGACGGTGGCCTTCACCTTCCAGCCGTTCGCGAACTTCCAAGGGCTCGCCCCCGAAGCGCCGTTCTTCATTCGCGCGAAGCTCGCCGCGGCCGACGCCGGCTACACCGTCGAGTTCCGCGAAGTGTGGGGCGAAGACGGGCGCCTGCTCGCGCTCAATCAGCAGACGTTCGTGATCATCAAGTGATCAAAGCCCCTGGGGCGACGTCGTTGGGTAGCGAAACGGTCAAGCCTGCAGCGTCGCCACACCGCGGCGCAGCAGCTCTTTGACCACGGCGGCGAGCTCCATCGGAGCGACACCCAGGCGCTGAATCACCTCAGCCGGCGTCAGCTTCTGCTCGCACAACATGCGCACCATCGGCTGCCACGCGGGTGGACCGACGTTGACGAAGAGGCGGTACAGCTCCTCGTTCACGTTGAGCGCGCGCGCGCGGGAGAGCTCGTGTTCGGCGACCCGCTTCTGCTCGTCGTTCAGCCACGGCACCAACCGCGCGAGCGTGGCGGCGGTGGTCTGCCCCGCGAAGCCTTCATCGGGAGCCGGCGTGCCCTTCGACAACGAGCCGCTCGCCTGCTTGCTGGTGATGTAGCTGGCGAGCGCCCGGTCTCCCGAGATGCTGGTGGTGCTCATGCGCGCGTTGCACTGCACCAGTCGCCCGTTCTCGAACCACAACCGCCACGACGCCCACGTGTCGCGCACGTCGACCTGCCCGCTGAAGCCGGTGATGGTGAGCGCCTTGAGCACCCACTGCGGGCCGAGCGCGGAGAAGTCGAACTCGATGCCGCCGTCGGTCGGAATCAGTCTCGTGAAACGACGGCGCGGCTCGCACAGCTCACGCACCTGCAGCTCGAGCGCGGAGAGTCGCAGCGTCTTCGGGAAGTACGCCTGCGCGCCGGCCTGAATGAGCCGCAGCTGCTCGCGGTAGTTGTCCTGCGCCGAGAAGAGCGCCATCGGTGTCTCGTGCGTGCGCAGGTCTTCGCGGACCAGCCGCAACAGGCCCCAGCCATCGAGGCGCGGCATGTTGAGGTCGGCGATGACGACCTCGAACGCGCGCGTGGTGAGCAGGTTCATCGCCTCGACGCCATCCACGGCCGTCGCGACGGGGTAGCCCTTCTTCGAGAAGTAGCCCGACACCATGTGCACCACGGTCGGGTCGTCATCGACGAAGAGGATGGGCGTCTTCGCCGCGTCGGGATCTTGAACGAGCGGAGGCACCACGGCCGGAGGAGCCTGCGGCGGCGGGGGCGCGATGTCGCTCATGTTGCCGAACGACGAAGCGACTGGAGCGTCGTCGTGCGCGGCGGCGGGCTGCTGGACCTTCACCTCTCCGAACTCGCGGTAGGTGACGACGAAGGCGTTCTCGTCGGTGCCCATGAACTCCACGAGGCCGGCGGCTCCATCGGCGCCTTCGGTGAAGCTCCACGCGCCCTGCTCTCGAGTCATCGCGGCGAGCGCGGCCTGCATCGAGAGCTCTCTCAAGCGCGCAGCCTTGAGCACGCCGCGCACGAAGAACGCGCGACCGTGCTCTCCGACCGCGAGCCCTCCGGTGCGACGCGTGCGCATCAGGTGCTGCGCACAGTCGTTGAGCTCGCGACCTCCACGGCCGGTCACTTGACCCGTGCGGGCCGACAGCTCGGAAGCCAGCGCGCGAATGCGATTGATGTGCAGGCGGGCGGAGAACGGCTCCTGCAACAGCTCGACGACGCCGCTGCGCATCTGGCGCACGAACGGCTCATCGGTGACGTCACGACACAGCACCGCCACGGGAATCGGAGTGGCCTCGAGTCGCGCCAACAACGTCGCCACTTGCGGAGACGCGAGCTCGGCGTGGACGAGCAACAGCGTGGGCCGGAAGTCCTTCAGGTTCTCGGCGACATCGGTCGGAGAGAACGTGCACCAGGTGACGGGGAAACCGGCGCCGTCGAGCGCCAAACCCATCTTCTGCGCCGGCTGCGTTTCGGCGTCGATGATGAGGACGCGGGTGTTCTGACTGCTCATATTGCGCAGCGAAGTGTAGCCCTTCACTCCTTCGCGCGCTTGAGCAGCAACTCGCGCTCGCGCTGATTCTGGGTCATCTCGGCCGCGCGCTGGAACTCCGCCCGCGCCTCTTCTTTGCGGCCCAGCTTCGCCAGGAGATCGCCCCGCACGCTCGGGAGCAGGTGGTAGTTCTTCAGCACGTCGAGCTTCACCAGCTCGTCCACCAAGGCGAGCCCAGCGGCAGGACCTTCGGCCATGCCCACCGCGACTGCGCGATTGAGCTCGACGATGGGAGAAGGCGTCAGGTCCGCGAGCTCGTCGTAGAGCGAAGCGATGCGCGACCAATCGGTGTCGCTCGCCTGGCGCGCACAGCCGTGACACGCGGCGATGGCGGCCTGCAACGCGTACGCACCGAGCTCTCCGTCAGCGAGCGTGGTCGCCTTGTCGAGCGCCTTGAGCCCGCGATCGATCTGCAGCCAGTCCCACGCCGAGCGATCTTGATCGAGCAGGAGAATCGGAGCGCCATCTGCCGCGGTGCGCGCGCGGGAGCGGGAGGCCTGCAGTTCCATCAGCGCGAGGAGCCCGAAGACCTCGTCCTCATCCGGCATCAAGCCTGCAATGACGCGCCCCAACCGCAGCGCGTCGTTGCACAGCGCAGGACGCAGCCAGTCGTCGCCGCTCGTCGCGGAGTAGCCCTCGTTGAAGATCAAATAGACGACGCCGAGCACCGCCTCGAGCCGCTCGTGACGCGCTTCACCGTGCGGCACTTCGAAGGGCACGTTGGCTTCACTGAGCGTCTTCTTCGCGCGCACGATGCGCTGCTGAATCGTGGTCTCGGGCTGCAGAAACGCGCGCGCAATCTCCGGAGTGGTGAGGCCTCCGACGAGCCGCAGCGTCAACGCCACCTGCCCTTCGCGCGAGAGGAGCGGATGACACGAGACGAAGATCAACTTGAGGAGGTCGTCACCGATGTCGTCATCGAGCTTGTCCTCGACGTCGCTGGTGACCGCTTCATCGGTCTGGTGGGCGATGGCGTCGGTGCTGCGTTGATGCAACTGCCCCCGGCGAAGTGTGTCGAGCGCGCGGTGCTTGGCGGCCTGCATCAACCACGCTCCGGGATTGCGGGGAGTGCCTTCGCGCGGCCACTGCTCCATCGCGGCGATCATCGCGTCGTGCGCCAGCTCTTCGGCGATCGACACGTCACGCACCAGCCGCGTCAGGCCCGCGATGAGCCGCGGTGATTCGATTCTCCAGATGGCCGCCAGATCCACGCGCCTTCAATGTACAGCGGCGCGTGGCTCGGAGCGGAGCCGATCACTGCGGACGTGCGCGCTTGTTCTTGTTTTCGTCGAGCTGCGCGACCCACGCCTTTTCCTGGCGGGCGAGCTCCTCGCGGGATTCCGGAGCGAAGTCGTTCACATCAGCGATGCGGCGAATCTCGACCTGCCCACCCTCGGGGAACGGAGCGCGACGCATCCACTCGATGGCCTCGGCGCGCGACCTGGCCTCGATGATCCAGAAGCCGGCGACCAGCTCCTTCGCTTCGGCGAACGGACCGTCGACCACGCTGACGCCGTTCTTGCCCCACTGCAGACGCGCTCCTTCCTTCGTCTGCGAGAGCCCTTCGCCGCTGAGCATCACGCCCGCCTTGATCAGCTCGTCGTTGAACTTGCCCATCTCGGCGACGTCTTCGAGTGTGGGGACCTTCTCGGTTTCCTTCACTCCCTGAACCAGAACGATGAAGCGCATGACGTTTTCCTTTGAAGAGGACCGGACTTCATTGCCCGTTCCATGACCTGTCGTCGAACGGCCCCTGGCCAGATCGACACGGGGATTTCTTTTTCATTTTCACAGGGGGTGCGTGTGCTATGCGCGCGCCGCTTCCACCCTTCTCCGGATCAAAAACAGATGAAACTCTCAAGACTTGCGGGCGTCTCGGCATTGCTCACGCCCGTCCTCGCACTCGCCAGTGAGGCGAACCTCAAGCTGCCCAACCTCGCGTCCCAGCAGTTCATGGGAATGGACGGCCGCACGCTGCTGATGTCGGGCATCGTGGTCTCGATCCTGGGCCTGGTGTTCGGCTTCATGCAGTACTCGCAGCTGCGCGCGCTGCCGGTGCACAAGTCGATGCTCGAGATCTCCGAGCTGATTTACGAGACCTGCAAGCAGTACCTGATCACGCAGGGCAAGTTCATCCTGATCCTCCAGATCTTCATCGGCACGGTCATCGCCGTGTACTTCTCGATGGCGCACATGGACATCAAGGAAGGCGAGCTCCCGCAGGCCGCTCGCGTCGTCATCATCTTGATCTTCTCGTTCATCGGCATCGCGGGCAGCTACGGCGTCGCCTGGTACGGCATTCGCGTGAACACCTTCGCCAACTCGCGCGCGGCGTTCAGCTCGCTCACGGGCAAGCCGTTCGGCACGTACGCGATTCCGCTCAAGGCCGGCATGTCGATCGGCATGATGCTGATCAGCACCGAGCTGCTCTTGATGCTCGCCATCCTCTGCTTCGTGCCGGGTTACCTCGCGGGCCCGTGCTTCATCGGCTTCGCGGTTGGTGAGTCGCTGGGCGCCTCGGTGCTCCGCATCGCCGGCGGCATCTTCACCAAGATCGCCGACATTGGTTCCGACCTCATGAAGATCGTCTTCAAGATCAAGGAAGACGACGCGCGCAACCCCGGCGTGATCGCGGACTGCGTCGGCGACAACGCCGGCGACTCGGTTGGTCCCTCGGCCGACGGCTTCGAGACCTACGGCGTGACGGGCGTGGCGCTCATCACCTTCATCCTGCTGGCAGCGGTCGGCGCGGGTGAGGCGACGCAGGTTCAGCTGTTGGTGTGGATCTTCATGATGCGCGTCTTGATGGTCATCACCTCGCTCATCTCGTACGTGATCAACGACGCCATCGCGAAGGGCCGTTACGGCAACGCGGACAAGATGAACTTCGAGCACCCGCTCACGCAGCTGGTGATCTTGACCTCCATCCTCTCCGTGGTCGTCACCTTCGTGGCGTCGAAGATGCTGATCCCCAACCTCGCGGGTGATCCCGACATGTGGTGGAAGTTGTCGCTGATCATCACCTGCGGCACCGCGGCCGGCGCGATCATCCCCGAGATGATCAAGGTCTTCACCTCGACCGAGTCGCGTCACGTGCGCGAAGTCGTCACCGCGTCGAAGGAAGGTGGCCCCTCGCTGAACGTCATCTCCGGTCTCGTCGCCGGTAACTTCAGCGCGTACTGGATGGGCGTCATCTTCGTGGTGCTGATGGGCATCGCGTACTGGGTGTCGACCATGGGCCTCGGCAAGCTGTTCCCGCTCGCCTCGGGCATCGATGCGTCGCCAGTCTTCGCCTTCGGTCTCGTGGCGTTCGGCTTCCTCGGCATGGGTCCGGTGACCATCGCCGTCGACTCGTACGGTCCGGTGACCGACAACGCGCAGTCGGTCTACGAGCTCTCGCTGATCGAGGCCGTCCCGAACGTGAAGGAAGACATCAAGAAGGAGTTCGGCTTCGAGCCCAACTTCGAGAAGGGCAAGGAGTTCCTCGAGGAGAACGACGGCGCCGGCAACACGTTCAAGGCGACGGCGAAACCCGTGCTCATCGGCACCGCAGTCGTCGGCGCCACCACGATGATCTTCTCGATTCTGTTCTCCATCACCAACGGCCTGCAGACCAGCTCGCTGCAGTACCTCTCGCTGGTGCACGCGCCCTTCCTGCTCGGCCTCATCATGGGCGGCGCGGTCATCTTCTGGTTCTCGGGAGCCTCGATGCAGGCGGTGTCCACCGGCGCCTACCGCGCGGTCGAGTTCATCAAGAAGAACATCAAGCTCGAGGGTGCTGAGAAGGCGTCAGTCACCGACAGCAAGAAGGTCGTCGAGATCTGCACGATCTACGCGCAGCGCGGCATGTTCAACATCTTCCTCGCCATCTTCTTCGGCACGTTGGCGTTCGCGTTCGTCGAGCCGTACTTCTTCATCGGCTACCTGATCTCGATCGCGCTCTTCGGTCTCTACCAGGCCATCTTCATGGCGAACGCCGGCGGCGCCTGGGACAACGCGAAGAAGCTCGTCGAGACCGAGCTGAAGGCGAAGGGCACTGACCTGCACGCGGCGACCGTCGTTGGCGACACCGTCGGCGACCCGTTCAAGGACACCTCGTCGGTCGCGCTGAACCCGGTCATCAAGTTCACGACGCTGTTCGGTTTGCTCGCCGTCGAGTTGGCGTACGAGCTGGGCTTCGACAAGACGGTCGGCATGTTCAAGGCGACCGGCATGACCATCGGCATCGCGGCGATCTGCTTCGTCATCTCGATGGTCTTCGTCTACCGCTCGTTCTACGGCATGCGCATCGAGTCGGCGGAAGGCCTCAAGAACGGCTGAGCGCGTTTCGCTTCTGATTTTCGCGGCCGCTTCGGGGAAACCTGAAGCGGCCG
>JAEUJS010000021.1 GCA_016792935.1 Archangium sp.
AGCACCGAGGTCAGCACCACGCAGGCCCACGCCGACCACGGCCCGAAGTCGAGCCACGCGTCGATGGCGGCCCACACCAGCCCCACCACGTTCACCAGCAAGAGGAGCCAGTCATCCTTCGTCGGAGGCGCAGTCGCGCTCGCGGTCATGCGCACATGGTGCCTCAGCCCGCGCGCAACTCCATTTCGCGACAGCGTCAGGCAAGGACGACGTCGCGCTCGAGGTATGCGCCGAACGTCCGGGCGGCTGAGTCGATCGCAGCGCGTTCTGTGCCGGTGAACTTCTTCGCGAACGGCAACAGCGTGAGCGTGACCTTCTTCTTGTCCACCTTGCGACGCCACGTCCCGACCACGCGACCGTGGAGCACGATCATCGGCTGAAAGACGCCGTTGCCGCCGGGGACGATGCGCTCGAAGTACTTCGCCTCGAGCACGGCGCTGCGGTCGGTGTAGCCGAGGAAGTACTCGTCGAAGCCGGGCAACAGCAGCGCCGGTGGGAGCTTCGCGCTCGCCTTTCGCTGCAGAGCGCGCTCGATGCGAGCTGAGGCCGCGGCCATTACCCCAGCCGACTCGGCTGATTTGATCGCTCGTACGCAGTCGCTCTTCTTGAGGCCGCACCACCACTCGAAGTCTTCGAGCGTCGCGGGGCCGTGGCCTTCGAAGTAGCGCGCGGCCAGCTCGGCGAGCGCTTCGTCTCCGGTGAGCTGGCGTGGTTTGCGGATCCAGTCGTCGATCAGCGCGAACCGTTGATCGCCGTCGACGAAGTCAGCGAGGCACAGCACGGAGCGCTGCGCGAGCTTCCAGATCAGATGAATGCCGCGCTGGCCCGCGGTGGAGACCTTCGCTCGCTCGAAGGCGCCGAGGAGTTCTTCACGCGTGAGCGGTGACTTCGCGAGTTCCCGTTCGGCGACGGCGCGCGTCCTGGCGAAGTCGTCGTCGGTCAGGCCGAGATCGCGATGCCGCTTCACGTGTTTGCTCAGGTTCTTCTGGTGCATCAGCCCGAGGATCCAGCCGAGATCTTCCGCGGGCAGTGCGTGCAGTGTTCCGCGCAACGGCCAGCTCCGCACCAGCGCGCGGGAGTTGAACGCGGCTTCGACGTCACGCTCGGTCGCTCCGTCGGTGCGCACCGCGAGCGCCCACTTCACGGCCGCGAGATCCTGGCCCTGCATGCAGAGCAACCGACGCGCGGCTTCCTCGATGCTCTTCACTCGAGGCACGAGCGCTTGCGCCGCGAGACGTGCGCTCAACACGCGCGCCGACGATTGCACCGTCACTTCTTCCCTTCGAGCGCGTTGGTCGCTTCGTTCACGACGCGCTGACATTCCTTCACGCCGCACGCCCCGGCCTGCTCCGAATCGAAGCTGCGATGACACTCCGCGATCAACTCGGCACCGGTGCACGCCTTCGCCGGACGCGCTGTTGTCCGAGAACGAGCGCGACGACCAGCAACGTCATCGCTTCGGAGGAGGCGGACGCACCGGCGGACGACCCGGCTGCGGCGTGCCTGGCTTGCGGCCAGCGTTGAGCGGGTTCTCCTTGATCATCGTGGAGTTCCCATCGACCGACATCACGTCTTCACTCAGCTCGACGCTCGACTCTTCCTGCACGGCTTCGTCTCCGGTCTGCGACGGGTCGGGAGGCGGTGGTGCAGGCGGCTTGCGATTGAGCAGCGGGTTGCGCGTCGGCGGCGGAGTCGCGTCATCCTTCGACGCTCCGCCGGGCACCGTTCCCGCGGGACGAAGCTGCTGCGACGACGCGTTCGGCCGCGACGGCGCTTGCGAGGGACGCGCTTGCGGCGTCGGACCCGCGGGCACCTGCGACTGCACCTTGTTCTTCTCGGCGTTCTTCGCCTTCGCGTCGCTCTTCAGCTTCTCTTCGAATTCCTTCCACTCGTCTTTGTATTCCGGCGGATCGGGGTGGTGTTCGTCGCGGTGCTTGAGCGACGGAGCCCAGTGCGTCGAAACGTTCTCACCGAGGCCGTGAATCAACGGCGGAGGCGGCACTCCGTAGGTGCGCGGGTCGAAGAATTCCGGAACGAGATCTTCGAAGCCGTACGCCTTCGCCTTCGCCATGAAGGTCGGGAGAATTCCCGTCGGCGCGTGGTACCCGAGCACCTTGCCGTTCTCGTCCTTGCTGACGGGGATGTAGAGCCACAGATCCTGCGTGCGGTAGTCGCCCTTCTCGTTGAGCGGCAGCACCTCGGAGACGGCGATCGTCTTGCGCGAACCGTCCTGCAGACGCTCGCAGCACACGATGAAGTTGATGGCGGCGGCGACCTGCGCGCGAATGGCGACCATCGGCAATTCGACCGACGACATCAGACACAGCGACTCGAGGCGGCGCAGCGTCTCGGTCGGCGTGTTGGCGTGCACGGTGGCCATCGAACCGCCGTGGCCGGTGTTCATCGCCTGCATCAAGTCGAACGCTTCACCGCCACGCACTTCGCCGACCACGATGCGATCGGGGCGAAGACGAAGGGCCGACATCAGCAGGTGACCCATCGTCACTTCGCCTTTGCCGAACTTGTCGGGAGGCCGTGATTCGAAGGGCACGAGGTGTGACTGCTGGAGTTGCAGTTCCGCCGAGTCCTCGATGGTGAGGATGCGTTCCTCGTCGGGGATGAGCGAGCTCAAGATGTTGAGCAGCGTGGTCTTGCCGGAGCCGGTACCGCCCGACACGACCATGTTCAGCTTCACGCGCACTGCGGCTTCGATGAGCCGCACCATCTTCAGGGTGATGGAACCGAAGTCGACGAGGTTCTGCGGCTTGAGGCGATCCTTGAAGAACTTGCGAATCGAGATCGTGGTGCCCTTGCGCGCGATGGGCGGAATCACGATGTGAATACGAGAGCCGTCGGGCAGACGCGCATCGAGGCGCGGTCGCTCGTCGCTGAGCAGACGGCCGACGAACTGAGCCATGTTGCGCGCGGCGCCGATCAGACCTTCTTCCGAGAACGTCGCGTCGGTCTTGGTCAGCACGCCTTTGCGTTCGATCCACACGTCGGTGGGACCGTTGATCATGATCTCGCTGATGCTCTCGTCGTCGATGTACTGCACCACGGGCTTGAGAAAGGCCCGCAGCGACTCGTTGTACATGCTCATTCGCTCAATCGCCTCCGACTCATGATGTTGGGGATGCTACTCGC
This sequence comes from Archangium sp., assembly GCA_016792935.1. GTDB lineage: Bacteria > Myxococcota > Myxococcia > Myxococcales > Myxococcaceae > Archangium_A. Next base: position 3,145 of record JAEUJS010000021.1, read on the forward strand.
CCGTCGTGAGTTATGTAGCGGTCATGGCGACGAAGAAGGCCGCGAAGAAGCCTCCCCCTTCGAAGAAGTCCCACAAAGTTCCTGAAGTGGTCGAGTCGAAGGGGCCGAAGAAGGCGCTCGCGCTTCCGTTCGAGATCGATCCGAAGAAGATCGAAGATTCGTTGAACAAGCTGAAGACGCAGGTGGTGACGCTCGCGAAGAAGGGGCGCTACACGCGAGTGCGCTTCAAATTCCGCGGCAAGCAGCTGCTCCCCGACATTCCGCTGGCTGCGGTGGTCGCCGTCGAAGGAGCCACGTTCTATTGGGCAGGTGTGCTTCGCGCGCTGGTCTTCACCCTCGCCGGACGGACGATCATCGACGTCGAATTGGTGAACGACTCCGAGAAGAAGTTGGCGAAGGGCAAGGAAGCGCTGCTGTCGGGCGATCTCGAAGAAGCGCTCACCGCTTTCCACGAAGCGAAGGACATGGATGGCGACAACGCGACGGTCCATCTGAACCTCGGCATCGCGTACAAGCTGAAGGGCGATCACCGGCTCGCGCGTGAAGCGCTCGAGCGCGCCAAAGAGCTCGACGCGGAAGGCGCCAAGGGGCCCATCGCGACGGAAGCCGATCGTCTGCTGCGCACGCTCATCACGTCGATCGTGGTGAACCCGTCATGAGATATGCGCTCCTCCTCGTGCTGGCCGGCTGCGCGAGTGGTCCGCGCGCGATTCCGGATTCGGTGGTCGGCCTCGATCGCTTGAAGGCGAGCGAGGAGATTCTGCTCAACGCGGGAAGCCTGAGCGCGAAGTTCGAGATCGAGTCGCAGGGAGAGAACCCGGCCAAGCTCAC
>JAEUJS010000052.1 GCA_016792935.1 Archangium sp.
ATCACGGGGACGCTGTCGATGAGCCGTGAAGAAGCGAAGGAAGAGATCGAGCGCCGCGGCGGCAAGGTGAGCGGGAGTGTGTCGAAGAAGACGGACCTCCTCGTCGCTGGTGAAGAAGCCGGATCCAAGCTCGCGAAGGCGAAGGAGCTCGGCGTGAAGACGATCGGTGACGCTGAGTTCAAGGCGCTCCTCAAGTAGCGCAAGCGGAGCGCGCACGCGGACTCCTGCGCGGCGCCAGTAGCGACGACACACCCCGGGCTCACTCACGAGTCAGCGAGGCGCGAGTCGCACGCGAGTCAGCACGCTCGAGTCAGCGACGCGCGTCAGTGGCGCGCAACTACGCGAGCGACGCGCCTCTGTTACGCGATCAGGAGCAGGCGCGGCCGACCATCAGGCACCGGCGCGCGATGGATGCACGGCGGCACGGGCGAGCCCGGCCAATCGACAGCGAGACGCCAGAGGAGCCCGATCCCGAGCGAGATCGGCACCGCTCCCGGCTTCGGGCGGAAGTGCAGCTCGAAGCCCTCGTCGCTGATGTCGAGATTCCGCAGCGCCTCGAGGACCTCGCCGTCGTCGAACAAACGGGTCGCGTCGTCGTTGTCGAGCAACTCGCTGCTCGCGCCGGAATACGTACAGAGGAACGTGTCGGTCTCGACTGGCGCGCGATCGACATGGAACGAGTGCACATCGACGGAGATCGGCAGGCCGCGCTCATCGCGCGGATACCGTGTGATGACGTTGATCAGCGGATCGCGTCCGAGTTCAGCGAGCCGAGCGACGTCGTCAAGCATCACGGCCACCGCACGCGGGTCGAGCCCAGCCGTCGAGCGCAGCATCGCCTCGTCGAGCTCCAGCACCCCGCCCTCTGCGTCGGCACGTTCTGCGAACGACGCGGCGATGCGATCGAAGTCACCGTCGAGCGCACGCTCGAAACAGTGCGCGTTCTTGCCGCTCGCGAAGGGCTGCATCAGCTCAGTGAATGAGGAAACGACTCGGCGTCGCGACACGAACTCGCTCTACCGCGAACAGCAGCGGGGTTGCTGGTGCTTCTCATCCGGAGCCGTGCTCGACCCCAACGTGTCGCCGTCGTTGACAGTGACGGCCCGAAAACGGGTCCTCAAATCATGACGCGGTGTGATCGCTCTTCATCGCTCTGTGACACAGAGACCGTGATGCGAATCATCATCGTGATGTGTCTGCTGTCTGGGTGTGGCGCGGCATCCACCGGAACGTGGGACGGAGACGGCGGCGTCGTCATCGGCGAAGGCGGAGTCATCGACCCGACGACCCTCGACCACTTCAGCTTCTTCGTCAGCAGCATGACGGCGATGCAGCAACTCAGCGGGTCAGCCAACGGCTTCGGCGGCGATCTCCGCTTCGGAGAGACCGGCGACGGGGCCGGCCTCCGCGGGGCCGACAAGCTCTGCGCGACCATCGCCGAACAGAGCATGGCCGGCGCCGGCCAGAAGCGATGGCGCGCGTTTCTGAGCACCAGCACCGTGAACGCGATCGATCGGCTCGGCTCCGGCCCCTGGTACGACCGCCTCGGCCGCGTGGTCGCCAACTCGAAGAGCGAGCTCATCGCTGATCGTCCGACCGGAGCCGACTCCGCCATCAAGAACGACCTGCCGAACGAGAACGGCGTGCCCAACTCGAAGCCCGATGGCGTCAGCGTCGACAACCACGACACCCTCACCGGCAGCGATTCGTCGGGAAAGCTCGCGTCGGCTTCAGCGACCTGCTCCGACTGGACGAGCACGACCGCCAGTGGAAAGCCGCGCATCGGTCACGCGTTTCCTCGCAGCGGCTCGACCAGCGGAGCGAACGCGAACTGGATCTACGCCCACGAGGCTCCGGGCTGCGCGGCTGGCATCAACATCTCGACGACCTCGATGGGCCAGGGCAGCTCGGTCGGCGGCGGCGGTGGCTACGGCGCGATCTACTGCTTCGCTGAGGTGCCGTAGGGAGCGATCACTTCTTCTTCTTCGGCGCGGCCCTCTTCTTCTTGTCCGGCTTCGGTTCCTTCGCTTCCTGCTTCGCCTTGCCGCTGATCAGCGTGCCCTTCACGTACACCTTGCACTCCGCGAGCGTCGGAGCGCCCGCGAGGATCTCGACGTTCGCTTTCTTCCCGAGCCACGCGTCGTTGAGCAGCAACCGCTTCAATCCTCCGAGGTGCGGAGACGAAGCCAGCGCTGCCAGCCCCGCCTGCGTCACCTTGTTGTCCTGCAGCGCGAGCGACTCGAACTGACCGGCCACCTTCGCCTTGCACAACGCTGCGACGCCTTGATCCAGCAGCCCACACGCGCCCGCGCTCAGCTCCCGCAGCTTCGGCAACTTCAGCGCCTTCAAGAATGCCTCGAACGACTTGGGCCCGAGCGGCGAGCCATTGAGCTCGAGCGTCTCCAATGAACCGAGCGTCTTCGACGAGGCGAGGGCCGCGAGTCCCTTCTCCGTGTAAGTCCCGGCGCCGACCGAGAGCCACTTCAGGTTGCCCATCGACGCTGCCGATGCGAGCGCGACCAACGCCGCGTCATCGAGCTGATTCATCGAGACGTCGAGGTGCTCGAGCTTCCACTGCCCTTCACACAGCGCGACCACTCCCGCCGAGCCGAGCGCGTTGAGATTCAGCTCGAGCTTCTTCAACGCCGGAAACGCCGCAGCCAACGCCCGAGCTCCCGCCGCCGTCAGCTTGTGCGTCGCAGGATCTCCGGCCCACACCGCCGGGTAGCCCTCGACCGCCCACGCCGTCGCCTCGAGCTTCAGCTCGCGCAAACCCTTCAGCTGCGAGCTCTCGGCGATGGCGAGGGCAGCGAGATCACCTCCCGCGGGAATGCGGAAGTCGAGCGACCGCACGCCCCGCAGTCGCGGTGAGTTCAACTTCCCGGTGAGCGAGGGCGGCGCATGTGGCGGCACGGCGGTCAGCGTGTTCATGTCGATGCGCACGCGGCGCAACAGCGGAGCAGCCTCGAAGAACGGCTCGAGATCATCGAGCGCCTGAATCGGCAGCGCCGCCTCTTCGAGGAATCCGCGGTGAAACTCGATCTTGTTCGCACGCAACGGAGCCCCTGGCGGCGCGGCCGCGAGAAACGCCTTGCTCCACTCGAGTCCGTGCGCGGCGAGGAGCTTGTTCTCGGCGATGCGAATCTTCCGCCGGTCCTCGTCGTTCTTCGCAGCCGCCATGCGGCACTGCAGCGTCGTGAATTCCCCGCGCGGATCGCCCTTCGTCGTCCAGTAATCGGCGAGCACCAGGCGCGGCCCGTCGTCATCCGGAGCCGCCAGCACCGCCGCGATCAACTGCGCTTCTTCACTCATCGCGGCAACCTCCGTCGCACGAAGTCTTCGAGCTTCGGCAGCTGGTAGTACGGGTTGTTTGCCTTCTCCCGAGCGATGGAAGACACCTTCACGTCTCCATAGTCGTGGCCGGGAAAAACGACGGTCTCTGAATTCAGCGAGCCCAATACGTCGAACAGCGACTGATGCATCTTCACCACGTCGCTCCCCTCGAAGTCGCAGCGGCCACACGCGTTCACGAACAACGTGTCGCCGGTGAAGACCGAGCCTCCGCACGACAGACAATGCGACCCCGGCGTGTGCCCCGGCGTGTGGAGGCAGCGAACGTCGACCCCAGCGAGCCGCAGGGTTCCGTTCGGCTCGACGCGCTTCACCGCGCCCTCGACCTCGGAGAACGCATCGCGACCAAACTCATGTTCGATGGCGTTGACGAACACCGGCAGATCCCGAACGGCCAGCAAATCAGGCAAGCCGTTCACGTGATCATGGTGGTGGTGCGTGACGATCGCCGCGCTCAGCGCCCGCTCGTCCTGCGCCGCCGCAGAAAGAATGGCCTCCACGTCCCACGCGGGATCCACCACGAAGCACTCGCGGCCGTCGCGGGCTCCCACCAGGTAGACGAAGTTCTTCATCGGCCCCAGCTGCAACTGGCGAACGTACAGCGTCTCTGATTTCGTCCCTTCCATGGTTCGCGCGCTCCTCCTCGCATCCTGCCTCGTCGCTTCGGCCGCCGCCGCTGAGAAGCCGACCATCGTGTTCAAGGCGCCTCCGCCCAGCGACGAAGAGCGGCCGCTGATCACCACCATCGTCGTCAGCCCGCAGGGAACCGACTACGCGTTCAAGATCGAGTTCAATAAGAACCCGTACGGCGACGACTGCAAGAGCCGCTGCGCGAACGCCACGCTCTTCCTCGACACCGACAACAACAAGTCGACGGGCCTCAAGCTGTCTGATCCCAAGGCGGCTGAGACGGGCGCCGATCTCGCCGTCACGATTCAAGGCGCGAAGGCGCTCAAAGAAGGTGTCTCGGTGAGCGTGCTCCGCGTGAAGGTCGCGCAGTACGCCGAAGACGCGACCACCGTCGAAGAAGGCCACACCCTCGCGGAGATGGACCCCATCAACGACTCCGAACGCGTGCTGGCCAGCGACACCTCGGTCTACCTGCTGGTGGACGCCAACATGGGCAACCAGCCCGCCGGAAAACAGCTCCGCCTCATCTACCACCCACCCGATTCCAAGCCGCTGGTGGGCATGGCCAAGGGGCTCGCCTCTCCGCAGTCGGGCCGCGTCGAGCTCTTCAAGGACGGGAAGCTGTCCAACCCTGTCGTGAAGAAGAAGAAGTCCGACTACGAGAAGTACTGACGGGCCGGTGACAAACCGTCTCCATCATGCGATTCGTAACTCTGCGAAGTCGCTCCTGGAGGCAACGTGGCCCAAATCAAACAGCAAGACGCGAAGGCGCTCGCCGCCGGCTACTCGAAGTCGTTTCGAGCGGTCGAAGTGCTCTCGATCGTCGCGTTCTGGAGCCTCTCGGTCGCCATCGCCGTGAAGGTCTCGCCGTATGCGTCGACCTACCCGTTCGCGATCTGCGCAGCGCTGATGGTTGGCTTCGTGATGGCTGACTTCGTGTCGGGCTTCGTGCATTGGCTGGCCGACACCTGGGGCTCGACCGACATGCCCGTGATCGGCAAGGCGCTCATTCGGCCGTTCCGCGAGCACCATGTCGACGAGAAGGCGATCACCCGCCACGACTACATCGAGACCAACGGCGCGAACTGCATGATCGCCGTGCCGGTGGCCGCCATGGCGCTCTTCATCCCCCTCGACATCGAAGGGTGGACGGGCGTGGCCCTCTTCTGCCTCGTCAGCATCGGCTCGATGATCTTCTGGGTGATGATGACCAACCAGTTCCACAAGTGGTCGCACCTCGATCCCGAGACGGCGCCCACGGTGGTGAAGACGCTCCAGCGGTGGCACCTGATTCTCCCGGTGGATCACCACCACATGCACCACACGGCGCCCTTCGACACCTACTACTGCATCACCAACGGCTGGCTGAACTGGCCGCTGGCGAAGATCGGCTTCTATCGCCACCTCGAGCGACTGGTGACCTGGGCGACGGGCGCCATTCCACGCAAGGACGACATCGGTCTCGAGGCCGCGATTCAGACCACCGTCGCTGGCGCCGAAAAGTCACCGAACGTGCAGGTCGATCTGCCGCGCGCCTGAGAGCGGCCGCCCGAGAAAACGCGCGCCCACTTCGAGGAAGCGGTTCGGCGTGTCCGTCACCAGGTAGTGCCGTTCAACGGTGCCGCGCTCGAGCCGCGTGAGCTCGCGTTCACGCAACACCGTCGCCACGCGCTCGGCGGTCGCCTTCGCTGAGTCCACCAGCGTCACGCTGTTCCCCACCACCTTCTGGATGATCGGAGCCAGCAGCGGGTAGTGCGTGCACCCGAGCACCAGCGTGTCGACGCCTCCGTCGAGCAGGCCGTCACCGAGGTACTTCTCGGCGACCAATTGCGGCACCGCGCCGTCGATCCACCCTTCTTCGGCGAGCGGCACGAAGAGCGGGCACGCGCGCGTGTGCACCTCGAGTTGGGGATTCGTGGCCTGGAGCGCTGATTGGTACGCGCCCGACGCGATGGTTCCCGGCGTGCCGATGACCGCAACCTTGCCGTTCTTCGTCGCGGCGGCGGCGGCCTGGGCTCCGGGAATGATCACGCCCACCACCGGAATCGGCAGCTTCGCTTCCAACGCCGGGAGCGCCACCGCGGAGGCCGTGTTGCACGCCACCACCAGCGCCTTGATCTCGTACTCGAGCAGCGCTTCGGCGTTGGCGATCGAATAGCGCGTCACCACTTCGCCCGACTTCGTGCCGTACGGAACACGCGCGGTGTCGCCGAGGTACACGGTGGATTCGAGCGGCAGGCGCTCCATCAGCGCCTTCAAGACGGTCAACCCGCCCACACCTGAGTCGAAGACGCCGATCGCGCTCGTTCTGCCGTGTCCCACAGGCCGCATGCTGCGACGAGTATGCAAAAACAAACCCCGGGGCCAGCCCGGGGTTCTCACGTCACTCTGCTCGAAAGAGTTACATCGAGGAGAGGATGGTCAGCGTCGAGTTCGACTGCAGGGCGGGGAAGACGCCTGCCTGCGCGGTCACGATGGGCTGCGCGGGAGAGGTCGCCCGGAAGTTGTTGTACTGCGCGCCACCGGTGCCGATCGCCGCGACGAACACCTGGTAGGTGCCGGCGTCGATGTACGGGGTGTAGCCATCGATGCCGTTGAGCGTGCAGGGAACGTTCTGCACGTACTCGATGGTCGGCGTGGTCGTGTCGCGGAAGGTGATCTGCACCTCGGTCACTCCAGCCTGCGCGCAGTTGAGCTGCGTGATGGTGTTGCTGAAGCCGAAGCGAATGGGAACGGTGCCGACCAACCAGTCGAGCGAGAAGATCTGCTGGGTCGTCTCCGCTGCGTTCACCGTGAAGGTCGAGACCTTGCGGTAGTAGTAGATGTTCGCCGCGTCACGCGCATCGATCTGAATCGTGTGCTGGCCCGGAGTGAGCGTGAACTGCACGCCCTGCGCCGAGGTGGTGTTGTTCGGGTTGTAGAGCGCCGCGTTGCAGGTGGAAGTGGTGGTGACCGTCGTCGCGTTGTCGAGCGTGATGTCGATCGCCGAGAGGTACTCGCACGTCACCGGAGAGCCCTGCGGAATCGTGACCGCGACGAACGCCGTGCCGGCGGCCTGGCCCGTGGGCTTGAGATCGACCATCTCGACGACGTCGCCGTTCACGCGCACCGTGCCGGTCGCCTGGAAGATGCCCACGCCGCGGCTGTCCTGCGCGGTGATGGTGTACGTGTACGGACCGCCGCGGAAGTTGAGGAGCTTGATGCCCGGCGAGCCACCGTTGATGCACCCGTAGCGGCCGTCGTTCTGCAACGTCTGGCCGGGGATCTGAATGAAGATGGTCGTGATGTCCTGGCTCTGCATGCACGTGCGGCCGTTGAAGGTCCACGTGAAGCTGATGTCACCCGGGTTGTTGTTGCCCCCGCCGGTCACGCAGATGCAGCCCGAGGCAGACATCACCGCAGCTGCAAGAACGATGTTCGAAAGGAATCGCGATTGGGCGCTCATGGTTTCCTCATTCTCCTTGGTGCTGTGTTGCTCGTCGGCCAGCGTCTTGATCGGGCGGGTTTTAGGAACTGGTGACCTGTACGCACATTGATCGTCGCTTATTCAGCTTCGCTCGCCAACCCCATGATTCCACTCAATGTTTCTTGCCGGTTCCGAGCGCCGGTGTTACGCGCGTGAGGATGCTTGCTTCAATGAACTACATCGACGTGTTGAAGAGCGCGTCGGGCGTCGAGCTGATGGTGCTCATCCTGCTCGCGATCGCATCCGCGTACAGCTGGGCTCTGATCGCGATGAAGTCGCTGCAGCTGCGCAAGGCGCGCGCTGAATCGGTCGCCTTCCTCGACACGTTCTGGAAGGCGTCGCGGCTCGACGCGATCTACCAGGCATCGCAGCAGCTCGAGAGCTCACCGCTGAGCCGCGTGTTCCGCGCCGGCTACGAGGAGCTGTCGAAGCTCGCGCAGCAGAAGAACCCGGGCGAAGGCGCGATGAGCGAGAAGCTGGGCGGCATCGAGAACGTCGAGCGCTCGCTCTCTCGTGCGGCGCTCGCGGAAATCACCACGCTCGAGGCGCACGTGCCCTTCCTCGGCACCGTCGGCTCGACCGCTCCGTTCGTCGGCTTGTTCGGCACGGTCATGGGCATCCTCGGCGCGTTCAACGAGATCGCCGAGAAGGGCAACGCGACCATCGCCACGGTGGCTGCTCCGATCGGCAACGCGCTGCTGGCGACGGCCGCGGGCCTGT
>JAEUJS010000082.1 GCA_016792935.1 Archangium sp.
ATCACGGCTCGGTCACGGTCTTCGCGGGTGGGTGCAGCTTCACGTACCCGGTGACGGCGTCGGTGAAGTCGACCGATCTCGTCGAGACGAGCGACGCGCATCGTTGGGCGCCGCGCTTGAACGGTGGCGACGTCGATCCCAACCCTGATCAAGATCACACCATGGGCGACTGCACGCCGCTGTGCCCCTCGGTGTGGGTGCGCACCATCGGCTTCGAGCCCGCCGACAACGAGCAGGACGCGTGGGGTCAGCCCAAGCAGATCGTCGCGCTGGAACGTGATCTCTCCGCGAAGAAGTGGCCCTGGGAGCTGCACTTCAAGTTCCCCTTCAGCGCCACGGGCCCCGCGGGTGAGTGGGACGGCCGCGGGCAGGAGCTGCACACCGCCGCGGGAAATGGCCTCTCGATCAAGCGGCAGACCGCGATCTCGACGGGCATCGCGTACTACCACCGGCGTCATCACTGGGAAGAGTTCCCCAACCTCCTCAACCCGTTCTGGCGCGCGACCTTGTCGACGATGGATGTCGATTCGCGCACGCCGTACCGCTCGAACGATCTGATGCGCTCGCTCTCGGCTCCGGAATTCAAGTGGCAGCGCGACGCGTACCGTCAGTTGATCGGCGCTGGCTTCGAGGGGCTCCACTGATGCGCGGCCAGGCCACCGTCGAGCTCGCGCTCGGGAGCATCGTCTTCGTCGGCACGTTGCTGATCGGCATTCACCTCGCCGAGTACGCGCAGCTCGCGCTCAAGGTGCAAGACGCCGAGGCGTTCGCGATCTGGGAAGCGACGGGCCATCGCGTGCAGGACCGCAAGCTCGACGGAGACACCAACCTCGATCCCTTCAATCGCACGCTCGACACCACGACGGGCGTGGGCCCCATGACGAAGCGGCGCTTCGAAGACTTCGACGGGCTGACCGGCACCAACGGCGGCAACGTGATCGGCCGCGCGCTCACCGAGGGCACCGGCGTCGACGTGACGTGCATCGCAGACGGCAACCTGAGCTTCCCGGCGACGCTGACGGCGGCTCCGGTGTATCGCGACGAGGGCGGGTTGCGGTGCAGCGCCACCGCGTCGATCAAGGCCATCAACGTGCCCAGGGCGTTCTTGCAGAAAGAAGATCAGGGCTTCTTCAAGGAGAAGATCACCCGCACCGCGCCGATCCCCATCTGCGGCATGGGCTTCCCGGTGAACGGAAATTGCCGCGGCGTGCTCTCGGTGCTGACCAACGACTGGGGCCTGGTCGGCGAGGAGACGCGCGAGTGCAAGAACTCGTGCTCGGTCTCGGAGTACCGCGGCATGGTGCAGCGCCTGTTCAGGGGCGGCGGCGGGCAGGGGCGGGCGTTTGCTGCGCAGTTCGCGGGTGACCCCGGCTCCGACGCCAACGAGTTCCACTTCAGCTTCTCGGGCGTGGAGTCGGGGATGATCGACTTCGTGGGCGGCGAAGGTCAGCCCAGCTTCATCACCGGCGGAGCAGGCTCGGGCATGGTGCCGCAGATGGTGCGGCCCAGGTGTTTCCTCGGGAAAGACTGCCCGTGACGTTCGCAGTGGCGGTGGCGGTGGTGCTTTCTGCCGCTCCTCCCGATGCTGGAACTGTGGCGCCGTTCGCCTGGGACGTGCCGGGCCAGACGCGCATCGTGCCGGTCGGCAATCAGCTCGAGCGCAACGGGCTGCCGATGGTGATCTACCTCGCGAACTCGACGTGGGAGCTCGACGCGTTGTTGCTGCACTACGCCGCGCGCTTCACTGAGGCTGGGTACTTCATTCCTCCGAAGATGGGGCGCATCCCGGGCTTGAAGCTCCCGCGGCTGGTCGCGCTCGACGACACGAGGATGATCAGCTTTCTCGTCTACGGCTGGCCCGAGCCCGACGGCACGACGACCCTGGTGCTGGGCGCCGGAGATCTCGCGCATCGCAAGCCGATCACCACCTCGACGGGGCTCCCGCTGTTCCCCGCGGCGAAGAACGTCACCAGCTTCAACATCGAGCTCGCGACGGCGTTGTCGTTCAGCGTGAAGGGCAGCGAGGCCGAGGTGATCGACTTCTACCGATCGGTGTTGCCAAGCGGCGGGTGGAAGGAACGCGAGCCGGGTGCCTTCGTGAAGGACGGGCGCGTGGTGCGGGTGTTGTCGAAGAAGACGAAGACGCCTGGAGAGCTGTCGATCGTGGTGCTCGAGCAGAGCGATCAGGCTCCCGTGGCGTCGCCACCGGTCAAGGAATGAGGAACCACTCCGCCGTGTCGAACTCGACGGCGTCGAAGGGCTCAGCGCGGACCTTTTCTCCAGCGGGCCACGCGCCGAGTTGCAGCCATTTGCCGCCCTCGAGACGAAGCACCTCGAGCGTTCGCGCCTCGGGATCGACGAACCACAGAAACGACACCTTTTCGCGCGCGTAGATTCGCGCCTTCGCGACGCGGTCGATCGAGGCCGTGCTCGGGGAGAGCACTTCGAGCACCCAATCAGGAGCGATGCTCAGGAAGTTCTCGTTGGGCAACGCTGGAAGCGTCGCGCGCCGCCATCCAGCAAGGTCGGGTACGAGGACATCGGCGCGAAGGTGCAGTTCGGGCTCGCTCAGAATCCACCAGCCGCCGGGTGGGCCGTTTCGACCGAACTTCGTCTGCAGATCCGCTCCGAGCGCTGACGACGCCTGCGCATGCGCGACACTCGGTCGAGGCAACGCCCACAGCTCACCGTCGATGATCTGCCCCGTCATGTTGGGCGGCAGATTCTCGAGGTCGGCGTACGTCGCTGGCTTTCGACGGACTTCACGCATCGCGAGGAAGCCTACTGCCGTCGCAGCGTCTTCAGCCACGCCTCGATGGCCTCGGCGGAAGCGCCGGTCTGCTGCCGAAGCACGTACACGATGTCGGCGTGATCCTTCTTCGCCGCGATGAGATTGAGCGCGTACTCGCGGTGGCCGTCGAGCGCGCCCGTGGCGACCGCCGCCTGGCCGGGCAGGGTGAGCGCCCACACCGCGTTGCCGAGGTTGTTGGCGAGGAACGCCCAGTTCACGAAGAAGCTGATCATGCCCCACCAGCCGAAGACGACGGTGTGGCCGGTCATGCGCAGAAACAGATCGAGGCCACACGAGCGGCACAACGTTCCGCCCTGCGTCTCCCAGCTGAACATGATGATCATGCCGGTGTTCTTGAAGAACCGCAGCGTGGTCGACGGCTCGCTGCGCCCGCAGGCCTGACAGCGCGGCGCTGACTTGAGCCAGCCTTTGAGCCGCGCGAAGCGAACGCCGACGATGGTCGCGATGACGATGACCGCGAGCGCGATGAAGTCCCGCCCGTGCACTGGTTATCGGAACTGCGGGCGGCCGATGTAGCCAGTCAGCCGGCCCATGCGCCACGTGGGATCTTTGGGATCGGCGCCGATCATCGAGAGCGCGCTGCCGAGCAGGCCGAGGCGCTTCTGGAACTCGGGGTCGGGCTTCACGCGAATCTCCATGTTCGGCTCTGCGTACTCGAGCCGCTTGGCCAGCTTCACGGTGCCGGTGATGTTGAGCTCGAGATCGGCGCTCTTGCTCTTGAATTCCTCGACCGTCGCCGAGCCCTTCTCGATCTTGATGTTGCCTCCCAGCTCACCGATCACGATCTTCGGCAGATCGACCGGAGTGGGCTCGGGCCCGAACTGCGGAATGGTGATGTTCGCGGTGCCGCCGTTGATGGCGAGGCCCCTGGTGGCAATCGAAATGGTTCCGCTCGCCTGCGTGAGATCGGCTTCGGCGGGAGCGTTCGGAGCACCCGAGGCGACGCGGGGCATCGTGAGATCGACGTGCGCCTCGACCTCGCCGGCGAAGTCGATGCCCGAGAAGCCCTTCAAGTTGCCCTTGCTGAGATCGAGATCTTCCACGTCGACCTTGATGCGCACGCTGCCGAAGCCGGACAGGCGGGTCGCGACGGTGCCACCGAGCATGTTGAGCTTCACCGCGACGCCAGGCGGAAAGAGGGTCGGCCCGACGCTCACCGAATCCACCTTCAGCGCTTCGGGCACCTGATCGCCGACGGCCTTCTTGCTGACCTCGACGTCACCGGCGCGAACCGAGAACAGGCCCGGGCCCATCTTGCCGATGCGCAGGAAGTAGCCGGCGTTGTCGGCCTCGAGACGCACGCGCGACTGCAGCGCCTCGTAGGGGAAGGTCACGAAGAACATCGCGAACAACGCGAAGAGCGTGAACGCGATGTAGCCAACGACGCGTTTCCAGAGAGTGTTTTTCTTCTCGCTCATTTGATCTTGTACGTCGCGATGGTGATCCACGCGGTGACGGTTTCCTGCGCGGGGCGCGGCTCCATGCGCAGCGTCTTCACCTTGACGATTCCAGGGCCGGCTTCGACCGACTGCAGGAAGTCGAGCAGGCGGTTCAACTTCACGTCGGTCAGCGTCACGTCGACCGAGCTCTCGACGATCTTCGAACCCTCGAGCGGAATGTCGGCCTTGGGGTTGATCGACGGCAGCTCGATGCCCGCGGGCTTGGCCTTGTCTTCGAGGTAGCTGACGAGGCGCACGTTCGACGCGCGAAGCTGGTTCTCGAGCGCGTCCTGCCTGGCCTTCGCGTCGCGGTAACCGGACGCCAGCGTCTGCACCTCGTCGAGCTTGGTGATCTTCTCGGCGGTGCGGTTGCGGATCGAGGTGGCCTTGTTGCTGAAGCTGAAGATGGTGAGGAAGACGATGAACACCGCCACGGCGGCGGCGGCGCCTCCGACCATGCGCTTCTCACGCACGCTCAACGCAGCGAACTGGGCCTGCACGCTGTTCTGCAGATCGGTGAGGGCGCTCATCCGCGCGGCTCCTTGTCGGTCGGGCACGCGACTTCGATCGCCAGACGACTGGTGACCTTGGTGCCGTCTTTGTTCTTCTCGACGCGACCTTCATCGACCTCGCGGAAGCACTCGTAGGTCTTGAGCGCCGCGATCAGATCGTCGAGCTGTTTGCTGTTCTCGGTCTCACAGCGCAGCGTGATGCGATCGAGATCGATGGTCACTTGATCGAACGTCACCGGCATGTCGGGCGGCACGTGTGCGGTCAGCTCAGCGAGCAGGTTGGTCGCGCTGCGCGGGGGAATTCCGGCGGCGGGGCTTTCCTGCCCGCGGAGCAGCGACAGCGCGACGGTGAAGTCCTTCTCGCACTTGCCGAGGATGCGGTTGGTGACGTCGCAGAGCACGGCGTCGACCTGCTTCTCACGCCGCTCCAGCACCGAGTTGCGCACGAAGCTGCTGGCGATCAGCAACACGAAGAGCACGAGCGCGAAGCTGGCGATCTGCCCCATCTTGTCGCTGGCGAAGTCGAAGTCGCTCTTGAACGCGAACTCGCCGCGGCGGAGGTTGAAGCGCGGCGCCTTCGCTCCAGTCGCGCCGCCACGGAGCGAGAGCGCGTAGGCCTGCGCGGTCTCCTGCCGACCGACGCCGAGGATGTCGCGGGTTTCGGCGGGCAGCTCGAGCAACTTGCAGGGCACGCCGAGATCGCGCGTCAGCTGCTCGGGCAAGCCGCGGAGCTTCGACGTTCCGCCACAGAGCAACACCAGCCCGACCGGACGACGCGAGCGCGCGTTGGAAGATTTGAGCGTCGAGCGCAGATCGCGGAGCACCGGCTGGAACGCGCGCATGAACGCTCCGGCCGCGCGTTCGGCTTCGGCGCCGACGACTTCGGCTCCGACCGCACCGTGTTCTTCCTTCCATGCAGCGGCGTCAGGAATCGAGATCTTGAACTCGGTAGACAGCGCGCGGGACAACGCAGCGCCGCCGCCGGCGAACGTGCGGGCGAATTCCACGGCGCCGCCGGG
>JAEUJS010000111.1 GCA_016792935.1 Archangium sp.
CCTCCCTGTCGAGTTGCTGCCACCCCGCGGTTCTCTTGCTAGCTTCGGTCAGTCTTGAGCAACCAGCCTCCCATTCCCTTGACTGATGTCGCCGGGGGAGCCGCACGTCCCGGACAGGTCTTCGCTCCTGGTCAATTGAAGGGACCGCGTTTGTCGGGCCGCTTCGCCGACGGCAAGGTCGGTGAGTTCCCGCTTTCAGATCGCACGTCGATGGGGCGGCACCCGAACAACACGTTGCGGCTGGTCGATCGTGAAGTTTCCAAGGAACACTGTGTGATCGAGAAGGTCGGCGCGACGTACCTCCTGCGCGATCTCAACTCGAGCAACGGCACCTTCGTGAACGGTCGCAAGGTTCGCGAGCTGCGCCTGCGCGACGGAGACGAAATCGCGCTCGGCAACTCGCGCCTCGTCTTCCACGACGGCGGCGGCCAGCCGGGCCACACCACTTCCGCGGGCGTCACGGTCGTGGCGAGCGCGCAGTCGATGCCGGCGTTCCTCGCCACCGTCGCGCAGATGGAATCGGCGGAGTTTAGGCCCGCCGACAAGCTCAGCGACCTCGACACGCTGAGGCAAGACTACGAGAAGCTGCGCATCGCGAACGAGTTCCACCGCCTCGTCGGTGGTGAGCGCGACTTGAAGTCGCTCCTCGACAAGATCTTGAAGGTCTCGTTCGAGCTGCTCCCCGCTGACAACGGCGTGGTGTTCCTCGCGGCCGAAGATGGCGCGTTGTCTCCGCAGGCGATTCACAAGCGCAAGCCGGACGGTGGCGACGTCGTGGTGTCCGATACGGTCTTGAAGCGTGTCTCCGAGACGCGCTCCGCCGTTCTCACCGCCGACGCGATCCTCGACTCCCGCTTCTCGTCCTCGGAATCCATCGTCGCGCAGGGCATTCGTTCCGCGATGGCCGTGCCGCTGCTTTCCAAAGGCGTCCTGCGCGGAGTGCTGTTTTGCGACACGCGTGAACGCACCAACGCGTTCTCGGAAAAGGACCTGAAGGTTCTGTCCGGCATCGCCTCGCAGGCCGCCATCGCGCTCGAGAACTCCGAGCTCGCTCGCAAGGTCGAGCAGGAAGCCGTCACCCGCGCCGAGCTCTCTCGCTTCCTCGCGCCCGCCGTCGCCGAGGCGGTGGTCAGCGGCAAGGTCGAGCTGCTGCGCGTCGGCCGTCTCGCGGAAGTGAGCTGCATCTTCGCCGACATCCGCGGGTTCACCTCGATGGCCGAGGCTGACTCTCCGCAGGAAACGGTCGCGATGTTGAACACGTTCTTCACCGCGATGGCGAACGTGATCTTCACGCACGAGGGAAACCTCGACAAGTTCATCGGGGACTGCGTCATGGCGACGTGGGGTCCTCCCATCACGCACCCCGACGACGCGTCGCGCGCTTTGAAGTGTGCGCTCGACATGCTCGACGAGATCAACGCCATGAACGACGCGCGCGTCGCTGGCGGCAAGAAGCCGATCGAGGTCGGCATCGGCGTGAACACCGGTCAGGCCGTCGTCGGTTACATCGGCAGCAACGAGCGCCACGAGTTCACGGCGATCGGTGACTCGGTGAACACCGCGTCGCGTCTGTGTGGTCTGGCGAAGGGCGGCGAGGTGCTGGCGAGCGATTCGACGATCAAGCGCGCTGGCCCCGGGTTCCGCGTCGAGCACGTCTCCGTGCTGCAGGTGAAGGGCAAGGAGAAGGGCGTGCCGGCGTATCGAGTGCTCGAGTACACCGGTAAGTAAGAACGTCCGTGACGGCACGAAGCCTCGTCGCACAGGCCTGCCCGAACTGCGGAAAGCTCCACGACATCGGGATCTATGTGTCGGGGCAGCAGCTCCAGTGTTCGTGCGGCATTCGGTTCGAGGTGCGCAGGTCGGATGTGAAGAGCGCGGGCGCCAAGACGTCGCCTCCTTCGATGGCCTCCACGCGGGAAGACGGCACTGAGAAGACCATCGCCAGCAGCAAGCCGACTCCACCGGGAGATGACGACGACGACGAACCCACCAGCGCGACCGCCGTTCCCCGCGTGCCCGGCTACGAGTTGCTCGAGCTGCTCGGCAAGGGCGGCATGGGCGAAGTGTGGCGCGCGCGGCAGGTGTCGCTGTCACGCAACGTCGCGGTGAAGTTGCTCCCGCCGCGCTTCGCGAAGGACAAGGAGTTCGTCACTCGCTTCGAGAAGGAAGCCACCGCGCTGGCGGCGCTCTCGCATCCGGGCGTGGTGCAGATCATCGACCGCGGTCAGGCGGGCGAGCACTACTTCTTCGTCATGGAGCTCGTGCCGGGCATCAACCTGCGCGAGATGATGAACAACGGGAAGCTGACCGTTCGCGACTCGTTGCGCATCGGTGCGCAGGTCGCGCGCGCCATCGACTACGCGCACGAGATGAAGGTCGTGCACCGCGACTTGAAGCCCGAGAACATCCTCGTGGACTCGCGCGGCCACGTGAAGATCGCCGACTTCGGGCTCGCGGGCATGAAGGGGAGCGAACGCGACATCGCGCTCACCGCCACCGCCGTCGCGATGGGCACCGTGAATTACATGGCGCCCGAGCAGCGCCGCGACGCGAAGCACGTCGATCACCGCGCCGATCTCTATTCGCTCGGCGTGTTGCTCTACGAGATGTTGACCGGAGAGCTGCCCATCGGCCGCTTCAAGATGCCCAGCCAGCGCGTGCCCTCGCTCGATCCTTCGCTCGACGAGGTGATCTGTTCGCTGCTCGAGAGCGAGCCCGACGCGCGGCCGCAGCGCGCGAACCTGATCGCCGAGGCGTTGGAAGCGGTGACTCCGTCGAGCAGCAGCAGCTCACCATCGCCGTTCAATTCCGGAGCGCATCCCGCGGTGAACACGCCCGCGCGCCCCGTCTCGTATCCGGGCGCGCCTGGTGCTCCGGGGAGTCAGCCGCCGGTGCAGAGTGGCGGTTGGAAGCTCGGCGTGTTCGCGCTCGGTGCGTTGTTGGCCGTCGGCGTCGCCGCGCGGTTCTGGCCCGCGGATGAAGGGCCTGCGCCGATCTCTGCTCCGCCGGCCTGGTACCACGACAGCGACGACGAGGAGATCTTCAGCGCCGTCGAGAACGAGACCGACGATGCAGGGCTCCCGCTCGGCGGCTTCACGCTCAGCTTCGATTCGGAGCCCGACGGTGGAGAAGAGCTCAACCTCCACGCCGGCATGTGGACGCTCGAGAATGGCGTGTTGTCGGTGCTGCAGTACGGCGATGCGCTGCAACACGAAGGGCTCGTTCCGCGCGCGTACGTCGCGCACCGCTACTACTCGGCTGATCGCTTCGAGGCCGCGGTGGATCTCGACCTCCAGCCGCTCCCCGCGGAATTTCCGGCCATCGACTACAAGACGCAGCAGCACTTCGGAGAGCTCGCGTTCCGCATCAACGACGTGCAGGTGAGTCTGTTCGCGATTCCCGGAACCGACGCTCGCGTGGGCTGGCGCTACTTCCGCAAGGACGGCCGCGATGAAGCGGGCAACTCCTCGGCTGGGTTGCAGCAGCTGCAGGAAGATCCGGTGCGCGTGCCGAATGGGAAGTTCCGGCTGAAGCTCAAGCTCACCGCGCTCAAGGGTGGAGACGTCACGGTCGAGGCGTTCGTGAACTCGGCGCGTGTGACGAAGGATGTGTTGCCCGGTCTCGGTGGACGCGTAGGCAAGGTCGCGCTCGGGTGCCGCAATCATCTCTGTCGCTTCGACAACCTGTCGGTGACCGGAACCGTCGGAGCGCGCCCGACCCCTCGTTCCAACTAAAAGACGAAGCAGTTGGGGTAGAGGGTCAGGGTGAGGGAGCATGCACTTCGCACTACTGCTCGTGTTGTCTCAGGCGCCCGTCGTCCCACTCGGCGGCGACTACTGGCGGGGCACCGACGTTCCGAAAGGTGAAGTCTGGGGCGTCGCCGATCTCCACGCGCACTTCTTCAACTACCTCGGCTTCGGAGGGCGCGTCTTGCACGGCACTCCGTGGGCGCCGAACGGTATGCGGCAGGCGCTGCACAAGTGTCGTCAGAACCACGGAGAGAACGACTACGGGTTCAGCACCGCGATCCTCCCCGAGCCGTCGCACCCGACCAGCGGCTATCCAACCTTCGAAGGCTGGCCACGCTGGGACACGAGCGTGCATCAGCAGGCGTACGTCGATTGGATTCGGCGCGCGTGGCTGGGCGGGCTGCGCATCGTGCAGATGGACGTGCAGAACACTCCGGCGCTCGGAGCGACGTTCGACACCGCCAATGCGCTCTTCATCGACGGCAATCGCGTGCCGGTGCCGCGTGACGATCGCTCAGCGCTCGAGCTGCAGATCGGAGCCGCGCGGCAGTTCTTCGGCGAAGGCGGCCCGGCGGCTGACTTCGCGGGCATCGCGCGCAGTCCAGCCGAAGCGCGCCAGCTGATCGCCGCGGGGAAGCTCGCCGTGGTGCTCGGCATCGAGGTCGAGTCGCTCGAAGCGGTTGGCCTCCCCCCAGGGGCTTTGCGCGATCGCGATGCGGGCCCGGAACAGATGGTGCGGTCGACGATCACCGCGTTGCGTGAGGCCGGCGTGATTCACGTCATTCCGATTCATCTGCAGAAGAACGCGTTCGGGCATCCCTCGGTGTTCCACCCGACGCTCAACGCGATGAACTTCACCGACACCGGCGACTACTACGCGACGGAAGACGCGTTCGATGCGGGCATTCGCTTCGATCCGCGCTTCGCCTCGGGAGCGGGAGTCGCGTCGCTCGTCGCAGTTGGTGCGGCGTTTCAGGGGAAGTCTCCGTTTCCGGCCGGGGCGCAGGCCATCGCCGCGCGCGAAGGGTTGAGCGAGGCGGGCAAGCTCCTGGTGCGCGAGCTGTTGCGGCAGGGCTTCATGGTGGACGTGCAGCACATGTCGATGCGCGCGACGAACGAGGCGCTGGCGATCGCGGAGGAAGAGAAGGTGCCGGTGATGAGCTCGCACGCGTCGTTCGCAGATCTCGCGTTCGGCACGCAGGTCGAGTTCACCGACGGTGGGTGGACCGCCGAACCGCCGTCGGTGCCCTACGCGTACGCGCCCAGGATCTACGGCACGTCAGACACGCTGAAGGTGCGCAACGAGTTCGCGCGCACGCGAGAGCAGTTGGAGCGCATCAAGGCGCTCGGCGGGATCATCGGGCTACCGATGGCGGCGAAGGGGATTGGAGTCGAGTGGAGAGGTCGCGTGCCGCTCGACTGCGATGCGACGTCGAAGAGCTTCGCGCAGGCGCTGGCGTACGCGCAGGAGATGATGGGCGTCGATGGCCGCGTGGCGATCGCGTCGGACGTGGGCGGGTTCGCGATGCTTCCGGCTCCGCGGTTCGGCGTCGAGGCGTGTCCGGGTGCGGCCGGCGACAAGATTCGTGGCGGTGACGGGCGTCGTCGCTTGCAGGCGTTGGCGCAGAAGGACGCGGTCGTCTACCGCACGCCGGCGAAGACGGTGGGCAAGTGGCTCGTGGGGAAGAAAGAGACTCCGTGGAAGGACGGTGAGCTTCGCGAGTGGATCAGCGGAGGCGCGTGGTCATCGATGAAGGGCCCCAACGCGCCGCTGGAACGGTCCGTGGCCGGCAAGCGCGACTTCGACATGAACCTCGACGGCATGGCGCACTACGGAATGATGCCGGACTTCTTTCAGGACGTAGCGAACGTGACGCGAGCCTCGAACGCCGGAGAGCTCGTCCCGCCAATGTTCCGCTCAGCCGAAGGCTTCATCCAGATGTGGGAACAGGTGGAACGCCGACGATCGAGGTAGGAAGAAAAGATCCCCTCTCCCTCGGGGAGAGGGTCAGGGTGAGGGAGAGATCC
>JAEUJS010000151.1 GCA_016792935.1 Archangium sp.
CGCCTCCTTGCGCGTCTTGTGCTTGATGTCGCTGAGGCGAAGCGTGACCGGGCCCGGCGCGCCTTCGACCTTTCCTTCGACCATCAACTGCGCGAGCGAGTTGATCATGTTGGTCGCCGCGTTCTTGCCGGAGTTCGGCACCTTCGTGAGGCGCAGGTCGGGCAACCCGAAGCGGCCCATGCCGCCCGTCTCGAGATCGGTCATGCCGTCTTTCGCGGTCATGAAGACCGAGAAGTGCCACATCGCGTCGGGCGTGCCCTTGTCCCAGCCGTCGAGGCGCCGCTTCTTCCATTCCGCGGGCGAGAAATATTCCTGCGTGTCCTCGTCCCACAGCACGCCGCCGGTCGCCTTCTGCAGGTCCGCCATCAGCTTCTCGACGTCTTGCAGCTTCGCGGCCTTCTCGAGCGGAATCACGACGTCGAGCACCGACGCGTTCTGCGAGTCGACCAGCGCGTCCTTCTCTTTGTCCGAGAGGCCGTGCGCGAAGTCGAGCGTCTCTCCGCCCAGCGGGGCGTAGTCATCGGCGGTGAAGGCGTGGAAGACGACGTACGCTCCGGCGACTTCCTCATCGGGCTCTTCATCGAGGTACGCGTTGAGCTTCGCGGCCCTGGCGAGCTTCTGCACCGCCTTCCACCCGTCGGTCTTCGCCTTCGTGGGGTGGAAGATGGCGAACTGCGCGCGCGCGACGTCGCGGGCGACGAAGGGCCGCGTCTCGGGCTCGGGCGTGCCCGGGTCGTCGACGGCCGGAGGCAGCTTGTCGTCGTCGAGCGCCGCGAGCGGATCTTTTGGAGCGGAGTCGTCGTCGTCCTTCGGGGCCTTCGGCGTCGCCAGCGGGCTCTTCACCTTCGGCTTCTTCCAGTCGGGATCCGACACGCGTTGGGGCTTGCTGGTGCCGTCGGCCACCGCGCTGACCAGCGAAACGCCAGCGACCGAACACGAGCCGACGAAGCACACCGCGAGCAGCGCGACGAGCGCGATGGCGACCACTTTGCCAGGGGCGCCGACCTGAGCCTCAGGAGCCTTCTGTTCCATGCGGTGCTTCCTACTTCTGAAGCAGCCGGGCGCGTGCCTTCATCACATTCATTTTCATTCGAATCGAAACGTTTAGAGTCCGTCCCCCGATATGCCCAAACGAGCTCCGGCGAAGCGCGCGATCAAGCAGGACCGCGCGGTCAAAACCCGGCAAGAGATTCTGAAGTCCGCCATCACGCTGTTCGCACGCCGCGGCATTCTCGCGACGACGATGGCGGAGCTGGCGCGCGCGATTCACATGACGCCCGGCGCGCTGTACTGGCACTTCCCGACCAAGGAAGACCTGCTGCTCGCCGCGATCGAAGAGCTCCATCAGCACTTCGTGCGCAGCTTCGAGCCGCTGCTCAACGAGATGACGAAGTGGCCGGCGGCGCGGCAGCTCGAGGCGTTCTGCACGCACACCGGGCAGTACCTGCAGGACAACCGCGAGCACGGCATCTTCTACGGAATGGTCGGCGCCGAGGCGGCCGAGAACACCGAAGACGTCGCGACCGCGCTGCGTGATGCGCTGCAGGTCTACGTGACGGCCATCGAGGGCATCATTCGGTACGGCCAGAACAAGACGAAGGAATTCCGCACCGACGTCGACGCGCGCACGGTGGCGAACAACATCATCTTCGGGAACATCGGGTTGGTGGTGCAGCACAACCTGTTCCGCGAGACGATCAGCTACGCGCCGATCGTGCAGACGATGCACACGCTGCTCCTCGCTGGCATCGCGAAGAAGTAGCGCACCAGGCTGCGCCTCTCCCTGATGGGAGAGGCGTGCACGACCGGGTTACGGAACGTTCGCCGTGCCCTTCGTCGGCGCCGCGCACACCCGGAAGTCCGTCGCGTTTACGTTGGTGTCACGCCCGTTGGGGCTGCGGCACACGCTGCCTGCTCCGGTGTCGTTGAGCATCGACGTCGACGCAGCGCCTTCCTGCACCGGCACGCCCATCACCGTCGTCGAGCCCTCGTACGAGAGCGCATCGACCGTCGCGCCCATCGCGTCGACGAGGATGACCGCGTCGGGCGCGCCGTTCTGGATGAGGTCGGTGGTGCCCATCATGGTCACCGACTTCACGCCCATCGGCAGACCCGCGACCGTCGCCGCGCTGCCGACGACCACGTATTCGCCCGGCGCCACCGTGCCCGCCGGAGTCAGCGAGACCGTGGCGTACGTCGCTCCGCCGTTGCCGTTGATGAGCACCAGCGTCATGCCCGTCAAGTCCACCGGCCCGAGCGACGCGTTGAAGAGCTCAACGTACTCGGCGCTGTCTCCAGCTCCGGGCATGTCGTAGTCGACCTCGTTGATGACCAGGCTGCCCATCGGCGTGGGCGTCACGGTCACCACGCCGCTCACCATGTCGGCGCCGAGCGTGGCGGTCAGGGTGCCCATCGACATCGCCGGAGCCATCGCGTCGAGTTGGAGATCGAACGTCGCGCTCGTCGCATCGGCCGGAATGGTGACCGTCATCGGCACGGTGCCCACGGTGTTGGGCACGAAAGCCAGCGTCACCGCCGTCGCGCCGCTCGCCGGGAGATCGAGCGAGACGGTGTACGTCACGCGCCCGCCCGCGAACGCCGAGGTCATCATCGGACTGAGCGAGACCAGCCGCGGAACGTCGTTCACGCCGAGCACGCGCACGTTCGCCTGGCGTGAATCGGCGCCGAGCGTCGCGGTGAGCGTCACCTGACCACCATCGGTGGCGAGGTTTCCGAAGAGCGGCACCGGCGCGGTGACCTGGCCGTTGGGCACGATGATGAGCCCACCATCGGCGACGGTGACGTCCGCAGAGCCCGCCGCCACGTTCACCGCCGTGTCACCCAGCGCCGCGCTCGACAACCGCACCAGCAGCGGACTGGGCAGCGTCACGCCCGCGTCTTCACGCACGAAGACCAGCGACGGCGAGAGCGAGATGAGCGTCGGAGGACCGGTCAACACGTCTCCCATGCCACGCGGCTCGAGCTTGCTCTGGTTGTTGCGGTACTCGAGCACGCCGGTCATCGAGAGGTACGTCTGGCCGACGGTGGGGAACGGCGCGGTGAGGTACAGGAAGTCGTTCACCAGCAGCCCGCCGTCGAGGACGAACTCGTTGGTGGGCGCGGTGTCACCGGGGCCGACCGCCGGAGCGATGTCGGTCACCGTCACGTTGTCCACGCGCACCAGCACGCTCTCGAGCGGGAACGCGCGCGCGCCGCCCGTGGCGACCTCGCTGGTGGTCACGGTCACCGGCATCGGCAGCGGGTTCATCGCGCTCAACAACGTCACGCCACCATCGGTCACGGCCAGCGAGCCGCTCAGCTGAATCTGGCCGAAGAAGTTGGTCGGCGTGGTGCGCGGAATGGTGATGCGATCTCCGGGGTTCAAGCCCGACGCGGGCGAATACGCGAAGACGCCCGAGTAGTCGGGGCCGGCGTAGTCCATGTCGTTGGGGTGCACCTGGAGGAAGTAGCCCGTCGCACCGACCGCGGTGACGAGCACGTTGGTGAGCGACACGGGCTGGCCGACCGGAGCTCCACCGTCCTTGATGGCGTAGATGCTGACCGGGCACGCCGCGTTGCCGGGGTTGGAGATGGTCGGGCACGCGTCGCACGCATCACCCTTCATGTCGCCGTCGGTGTCGGTCTGCGCGGTGTTGGCGGTGTTGGGGCAGTTGTCGACGCCGTTGGCGATGGTGTCGCCGTCGCGATCGTTCGGGTCGAACACCGTGCACATCGTGGTGTTGGCGTTGAGCGGGCAGACGTCGCACGCGTCACCGACGCCGTCCATGTCGTCGTCGGCCTGCGCGCCGTTGTCCATCGGGCGCACCGGGTTGAAGACCATCGCGCAGTTGTCGGTCGCGTCGGCGATGCCGTCCTTGTCGGTGTCGGTGCTGGCGCTCGTGTAGACGGTGGAACCGTTCTTCGAGTTGGTCCCGATGGGGCTCGTCGCCGAGCGTTCCGGAATGCACGACGGCTCGTTCGTGACCGCCATGCCCGGGCAATAGAACAGCGGGTAGGTGTTGGTGTTGGCCTGCTGGAGCAACGCGTAGGTGTTCGCCGCGTTGGCGCCCGCGAGCACGGGGAACTCGGCGCGGATGCACGCCGCCTTCTGATCTCCGCACACCGAGAACGAGTCGCACATCGAGCCGGTGTCGAACACGCTCACCACGTTCGCCTCGCCGTACAGCACGCGACCGCCACGCATCGTCAGCAGCACGTCGGCGGCTTCGGCGTCGATGACCGAGCGGTAGAAGCTGCCCGGCTTGCGCGCGTAGATGGCGAGGTCACCCAGCTTGCCGGTCGCGATGCGGCCGAGGTTCGCGGTGGTCAACGTCGCGTCAGCGCCGCCAGCCGTCACCAGCCGCCACAGCGCCTCGTCGGTCATGTAGTTGTTGAACTGGTTGCGGTTGAGGCCGTCGGCGCAGCGCAGCTCGCGCAAGAGGTTCATCGAGCCCGAGATGGTCCAGTCGGTGCCGAGCGCGACGTTCACGCCGAGCCGCTGGTAGAGCGGAATCACCGCGGTGTCGCCGTAGAGCGAGACGTTGGAACGCGGCGACCACACCAGCGACGTACCGACGCTCGCCATGAGCGCCACGTCACGCGCGGTGACGCCGACGCCGTGCACGACGGCCGTGCGGTTGCCGAAGATGCCGTTGTTGGGCTGCGAGCTCAGGCAGACGAACTCGTTGCGCGCGCTGGTCTCGATGCCTTCCGAGACGTGCGGCATGTACGCCACCGTGCCCGGCGCCGTGGTCGGCACCGACGGGTAGCTGCAGCCGCTGGTGAGCTCCGTGCCGGCGGTGTCTCCGAGCGGGAAGGTGTCGGAGTTGATGCCCGAGCTGCCGGTCAACATGCCGAGCTGGCCCGTGGGGTTCGAGTCGAGGTTGCGCAACATCCCGGGGTTGCCGGTCGAGCTGAACGTCGCGCCGACGATCGAGGTGGTGCCCGCCATCACCTGACGCAGCTCGGCCCACCGCACCTGCGTCGCGATGTTCGAGTTGCCGCTGGCGATCGACGTGTGGCCGTTGTTGCCGCGGCGCCAGTCGTGGCGGTGCTCGTAGCGCTCGGCGGTGCGCATCTGCGGGCTCGCCTGGTAGCTGATGTGGTCGTGCGCGTTGATGAGGCCCGGCGAGACGATGGCGCGCGGGCAGACGATCTGACTCGCGGTCGCTCCGCCTGCCGCCGTCGAGCAGTCGCAGCCGGCGCAGGTGATGAGGCCGTTGCCGTCGATGAGCACCTGACCGCCGACGTACGTGACGCCGTCGGTGAGGATGACGCCCGTGACGAGGCGGCCGTTGTCGCCGGCGGTCGCTTCACACGACAGGCCCTGCGCGAGGCGACGGTTGATGCCGGTGCAGCCCTTCACGGTGAGCGTGTCGGTGAAGGCCATGCAGTTCGCTTCGCAGCCGTCGCCGTCGACCATGTTGCCGTCGTCGCAGGTCTCGGTGCCTTCGCGCTTCCCGTTGCCGCAGGCCGGGGTGAACGTGCAGTCGTTCTCGCAGCCGTCGGCCGGAGTCATGTTCATGTCGTCGCAGTCTTCGAGGCCCTCGGGCACGCCGTTACCGCAGACCGGCATGCCGCCGCCGCCACCCGTGACGCCGCCGCCACCCGTGACGCCGCCGCCGCCGGTGACGCCGCCGCCGCCCGTCACGCCGCCACCGCCGGTGACGCCGCCGCCGCCCGTGACGTTGCCGCCGCCGGTGACTCCACCGCCGCCAGTCATGCCGCCACCGCCACCGGTCGTGCCGCCGCCACTGCCGCCGGTGCCGCCGCCCGTCGTGCCGCCGCCACCGCCCATCGCGGGCGTGACGGTACAGTTGTTCTCGCAGCCGTCGCCCGCGGTGGTGTTGCCGTCATCGCAGGCTTCGCCCGTTTCGACTTTGCCGTTGCCGCAGGCTTCGGGCTTGGGCGGAGGACAGGCGAGGAGCACGAGCGCAGACGAAGCGCTCAGGAGCAGCAGACGAAGCGAGTTGTTCATTGTGGACTCAGAGGGGAAAGCGGCCCAAAGCCCCCTGGGGCGACGGCGCAAGGGGGAAACACGGAGGACCTTGTAGCGGCCCTCCGCAACGAATTACCAGCACCGAACACGCCCGAAACGAGCGCGTGACGCGTCAGTTGCTGAGGATGTTGAACTCGACGCGACGGTTGTTGTCGCGGCCGGCCGGCGTGGCGTTCGTGTCGGCCGGCTTGTCGGGGCCAAAGCCCACGGCCTTCAAACGCGCCGCGGCGACGCCCTTGCCCACGAGGTAGTTCATCACCGCGTTGGCGCGGTCGTTCGAGAGCGTGCGGTTGAGCGCCGCGTCACCGGTGTTGTCGGTGTGGCCTTCGATCTGAATGGAGCCGATCTCCGGGTGGCCGTTGAGCACCGCGGCGACCTGATCGAGCAGACCGTTGGACTTCGCCTGAATCGTCGACTTGTTGAGGTCGAAGAAGACCTTGTCCTTGATGACGAGCTTGTTCTCGGTGATGACGACGAGCTGCTTCTTGTCGGCGGGGCAGCCCTGGTTGCTGGCCGGGCCGGGCTCGTTGACGCAGTTGTCGAAGTTGTCGGCGACGGTGTCCTTGTCGGTGTCGCCCCACGGGCAGCCCTTGTTCGAGGCGGGGCCCTTCACGTCCTTGCAGGCGTCGTTGCGATCGACGGTGCCGTCTTCGTCGGTGTCACCGTCAGGGCAGCCGTTGTTTTCCTTCGGGCCGGGCTTGTCGACGCACTTGTCGTTGCGATCGAGCACGCCGTCTCCGTCCTTGTCGTTGTCGGGGCAGCCGTTGTTTTCCTTCGGGCCCTTCACCTGCGGGCACTTGTCGGCGCCGTCATCGACTCCGTCCTTGTCCGAGTCGCCTTCCGGGCAACCGTCTTCGTCGGCGATGCCGTCCTTGTCTTCGGCCTGGTCGTCGCAGACGTCGGCTTCGTCTTCGATGCCGTCCTTGTCGTTGTCCTTGTCGGGGCAGCCGTCTTCGTCTTCGAACTTGTCCTTGTCTTCCGGCTCGTCGATGCACTTGTCGTCGTCGCCGAGGATGCCGTCGTTGTCCCAGTCGGCTTCAGCCGGAGTGGTCTGCGGCGCGCCGATGGTGAACGAGAGGCCGAAGAGCAGAATGGCGTGCGGAGTGAGATCGACGTCAGCGCGCTGACGCAGGAACATGAACTTCGCGAACGGACCGACCGAGAGACCTTCCAGCAGTGAGAGCTCAGCGCCCACGCCCACGTCGAAGCCGGGGCCGAAGCCACCGGAGCTGATGGTGAGGTGCGCGTCAGCCCAGAGGTTGCCCCACAGGTTTCCGGTGTGCTTGCTGCCGGGGTTGATGAGGTAGCCCTTCTCATCGTTGAAGAAGCGAACGCGCGCACCGAAACCGGCGCCGAACACCGAGCCGTCGTCGAGGTACGTGCGGTCCGAAGCCGAGCCGCCGAACACTTCGATCTGCGGAGCGATGGGCCCGAGGAACTTGAGCAGCGTGGTGTCGATCTTCAGCGCCGCGCCGGTGACCAGCTTGAAGCGGTCGAGCCCGGTGCCCACCATCGGGTCGAGGTGGAAGTTGACCGACGCTTTTTCAGCGAAGGCTGGCGTGGCGAGCAAAGCCGCCACGAAGAGAATGCGAAGACGCATGGATCACTCCGGAAGAACTCCCTGAAACGAAAAGCGCGCGCACCCTAGGCGCACATGTGCGATGCGACCAAGCGGTTTTTCTTCAGGAAATTCGCGTTCAGCAAGCGCGACGACTGCCCCAGCAGGCCCGCCTCCTGCGCGCGAAGAAGGCGAGGCTGATCAGCGCCAGCGCACCTTCGAGTGTCGAGCAGGAGCACGGAGGCTTTTCTCCGAGCGTGAGCGAAGCAGCGCTGAGCACGACGGTCGGCGCACCAGAACCTCCGCCAGTGCCCGCGTCGCTCACCATCGAGCCGCCGCCACCGCCAGTCGGTCCGCCTCCGCCGACGCCTCCGCCAGTCGCGCCACCACCGCCGCTCGCAGCGCCGCCTCCGGTCGCACCACCACCACCGCCGGTCGAGCCACCGCCACCGCCCATCGGCGTGCCGCCATCGCCGGCGAAGCACACAGAGAGATGAATGGGACGCGTGTTGGCGCAGCTGGTCGGCGTCGCACACGACGGATCAGGCAAGGTGTTGGGGCTGCTCGCGGTGCCGACGTCAGCGAGCCGCGGATACGCGAACTGCGTCGAGGCCCAGTGGTTGGCGGTGGGCGGGAACTCCATCCATCCGAAGACCTTCTCCTGGTACGGCGCCGCGCCACCGACGCTCGGGCGGTACACACCGCGCGTGGTGCTGAAGTTCGGGTTGTTCGGATTGTTCGAGCTCGAGAGCCCGTTGTACGCCCATGTCGCGCTGTACCAGTGCTCGAGAATGCGTGGCTGGTTGTCTCCGACGCAGCGGGTGGCGCGCCACTTCTGCGCGAGGATCTGCGTGCCCGTCGCGAGGTTGTACGTCGGGTCGCTCGCCACGCGCGCGCGGTCGTAGTTGGGCGACTCTCCGATGTGCATGCCGCTGGTGACCTGCCCGATGCCGTAGCCGCAGTCGAAGCTGATGATGGTGCGCGCGGGTCCACCGACTTGATCAGCCGGAGTCGTCGGCACACAGAACTGCCGCCAGCCCGATTCCTGGAAGGTGATGGCCTTCAAGAGCTCGCACGGGAACTGCGCGGGCACCTGCACCGTGGGGTTGGGCACGCCGCAGCCCTGGCCGATGTCCATCACCGAGGGACCCGCGGAGCCCCACACCGACGGGCCCTGCGCGACGAGGTTGAAGATGCCCTGCCACTGCGTCGCGGTCGGGTTCGTTCCGTTCACCGCTTCGACGCCGCAGCTGTGCGTGTTGTTGGTGCTCGAGAGCGTGTAGCTCGGGCAGAACTGCGCCACGGTGACGCTGATCAGAAGAGAGGTGATCACGGGATCACCCCCGCCACGTCGAGCCGCGAGTCAGCCGGAGTCGAGACGACGTACTTCTGCGCGCCCTTGAAGAGCAACAGTGACGGGAAGTCGCTCGGCCGTTCGTGGAGATCGATGAGGAAGCCCTCGCGCTCGCTGACGCGCTCGAAGCCAGTGCCCTGGGCGGGGAGACCTTCGCTCCCGTCGAGGCTGAGGAGTCCCAGCCCCTGCCCCTTGCTGATCAGCACGCGACCATCAGCGCGCACCGCGGGGAGCAGCGTGATCTCGGGGCCGGTGGCGAGCGTGCGCAGCTCTCCGTTGATTACTTCGCGCACGGCGTAGCTGCCGCCAAAGCCCCCTGGGGCGACGGCGTTGGGTGGCGAAGCGGTGAGCTGCGTGAACAACACGCGCTTGCGCGGAGCGTCGACCACGAAGTCGTGCGCCGGTAGCTGCTTCATGTTCTCGAGGATGACGCGGACCCCGAGTGAATCGGCGTGCACGGCGATGAGGCGGCTGCCCGTCGGAGTCACCTCGTAGATCACGACTTCGCGTCCGAGCGCGCCGACGAGGAACGTGAAGAAGCCGCGCGTGGAGTGGATGGTGCGCGTCTTCGCCGTGCGCGGATCGATCTCGTCCACCGTGAGCTGGTCGACTCGCCCAGCCGACTCGTCGGCTGATTTGGTGCGTGCCTCGTCGGGGCGACCATTTCCAGCGCGACCACGCGAGACGAAGACGCGCCCTTCGCTGGTGACGAGTGGACGCGAGCCGTACACGACCTGATCAGCGAGCACGCGCGCGGAGCGGCCGGCCTCGAGCCGCAACAACGCGCTGGCGAAGCTGACGTCGCCTTCGCTCTTCATCACCGCAGTGGCGATCACCACGCGCGAGCTGGGGAGCAGCGTGCCGAGCACCGGGCTGCCCTCGGCGTGCGAGAAGCGAACGACCGGAGCAACGGGCGAAGCAGCGTCGATGGGCTGGAACCGCAGCTCACCCGTCGAGCCGCTCGAGCTGAGCAGCGCGACCTCGGGAGAAGCAGTCAGCAGCAACAGCGTGAACGCGGAGAGCATGGCGCGCGCCTATACCCGTCTCGCCTCGTTCCGGGGAGTGGGGGCGGGCTCTATCGTCGCGCGAATGCGACAGGCACCAGTTCAGCTCCACACCGGAGCGAGGTAGCGGCGACCATCTTCGGTGCGCGCAGCCGTCGCGTCGTCGGGGAAACCCTTCGCGCGATCCCACAGCTGGCAGGTCACGACCTCGTGCGATTGATCGAGGCCTTCGCAGTAGCTGGTGAAGAGACAGCGGCGAATTTCTTGTCCGCGGCCGAGGCGGAGCTTCAGGAACCAATCGGGATCCGCGAGTGATTGGCGCGCGCTGGCGACGGCGTCTGCTTCGTTGGTGCGGAGAATCTCTTCGGCCTGCTGCCACGTCGCGATGCCGCCGCACACGACGACCGGCGTCGAGAGGCCGGCGTTCAAGACCGCGCGTTTGATCTCCGCGACCGCGGCGACGTTGCGGTTCCACGGCTGCGGCATCCTGGTGGTCGGCATGCACTCGTGCCCGCTGGGGCCGGTGTACGGGTAGGCGGCGGCTCCGATTTTCGGCTGCTTCGCGTCTTCGAACTTTCCGCCGCGCGAGAGCGAGAGGAAGTCCATGCCGGCTTTGGCGAACTCGACTCCGAACCACGCCGCGTCGGTGGACCGATTTCCGCCTTCGATGATCTCGTCGGCGAGGAAGCGGCAGCCGACCGCGAGGTGTTTGGGCACGACGTTGCGCACGGCGCGAAACACGTCGAGCGGGACCTTCACGCGGTTTTCTCGAGGACCGCCGAAGCCGTCGGTGCGCGTGTTCAGCGCCGAGAGGAACGAGGCCATCGTGTACGCGTGCGCGAAGTGCAGCTCGATGCCGTCGAAGCCCGCGCGCACACACCGCTCACTCGCTGCGGCAAAGAGCGACGGGAGTTTCTGCGGTAGCTCGGCGATGTGCGGAAGATGCGTGTCGGTGACGCGCTCGCGAAGGCCAAAGCGCATCGCCTCGAAGTCGCGCGGACTGAGGGCCTTCGACAGCGCCTCGTCATCCAGCGAGAGCAGCAGCGAACGCAGCTCCCCCTCTCCCTCGGGGAGAGGGTTGGGGGTGAGGGAGCGGAGCCTCGTCTTCAGCGCGTCATCAATCCTCAAGAACCGCGTGAGAAACGCATCCTTCGTCGGCCGCCGCTTGATGCTCAGAAAATCGATGAGCTGAATGAAGAGCTTCGTCTCTCCATCGCTCGCGCGCTTCACGGCCTGCACGAGCTTCGAGAGACCCTCGATGAAGCGATCATCACCCGCGCGCAGGAGCGGACCTGAAGGCACGTCGCGAATTCCGGTGGCCTCGACGACGAGCA
Source organism: Archangium sp. (assembly GCA_016792935.1). Taxonomy (GTDB): domain Bacteria; phylum Myxococcota; class Myxococcia; order Myxococcales; family Myxococcaceae; genus Archangium_A. The sequence goes on from JAEUJS010000151.1 coordinate 11,249, forward strand.
CTCCGGGTCTTCCGCGCGCGAAGCGCTCGTACCAGGCGATGACCTCGGGCGTGACGAGGCCATCGTCGGTCGCGCGCCACGGCACCATCGCCGGCACCCACGTGCGCGTCGCAGCAGTGAGCGGCCCGAGCTGGAGCGGCGTGAACCATTTCCCCGCGCGCGCTTCTTCAGCGGTCGGCCAGTGCTGCACCGGCAACAACTTCTCGCGACGACGATCAAAGCCCCGAGGGGCGACGACGTTGGGCGGCGAACCGGTCACGCACTGCTTCTATCTGAAGCGTCGGCTTGTCAGTGGTCGTGTGTATGGTGCGCGCCATGAAGAACCTCCGATTCGTCGCAGTGCTGTTGTTCGCCGCGTGCGCCACCGAGAAGAAAGTCTCTGCGGTCCCCGACGCGACTGCGCCCGCGGTCGTCGATGCGGGCGTAGCCCTCGACGCGTGTGGAGGTTGTCCCACCGGCAGCGCGTGCAAGACGACGCAGCCGCAATGCGTGAAGGCGCCATGTCCTCCGATCTCCGAGTGTGTGCCGCTGACCGGCGGGGCGACGCCTCCTGCTGATCCCTGCAACGCGTGCCCGACGGGAACGCAGTGCAAGGTGACGAAGGTCGATTGCGTGAAGGCGCCCTGCCCGCCCATCACCGAGTGCGTGCCGCTGCCCGCTGAGACCGACGCGTGCGGCGGCTGCCCCGGAGGAACGACGTGCAAGACGGTGAAGCAGACGTGCGTGAAGGCACCCTGCCCTGACGTGAGCAAGTGCGTCGCCGATGCGCCGGCCGACAAGAAAGATGAGTGCGGCGGTTGCCCCGTGGGTCAAGCGTGCAAGCTGCAGCAGGTGCAGTGCGTGAAGGCGCCGTGTCCTCCGATTCCGGAATGCGTGCCGCTGAGTCAGGCCGGCAAGTGCGACCCGGCGTGTGGCGTGGGCGAGAAGTGCATCCTCGAAGAGGTGAAATGCAAGATGGCGCCGTGCCCGCCCGTCGCTTCGTGCGTGAAAGCGAAGTGAAATGAGCACGCTCGGAATGCTCGCGACGCCGGGCACGTGGTCGATGCCCGGTCAGCCGCTCGTGGGCCGCACGGTCGCGAACGCGCAATTTCTGAAGGCGCTGCTCACGTATTCGCGCTTCGACGAGATCGCGATCTTCATCGGCGAGACTGCCGATCTCGCCTCACTCGAGAAGCTCACCGAGAACTGGGACGTCGCTGAAGAGCGGCTCGCGGCGTATTCGTTGTGGCAGCTGCCCGAGCTGCTCGCGCGCGGGCGCATCGACGTCATGCATCACGCGTCGCACGGCGATCGCCTCGTCGACTTGCTCGCCGCTCGAAATCGCTACGCCGGAAAACCGGTGAGCGTGACGGGGCAGATCCACTCGCTCTCGTATCCGCGCTTCCATCAGGAATTGTCGCGGCAGCTGCTGATTCCTCCGTCGCGCGGAGATGCGTTGTTCTGCTCATCGACCGCGGGTCGCGGAGTGATCGAGAAGAGCTTCGAGCGGCTGCACGCCGAGGCGAAGCGAGCGGGTTTCACTGGAGCCGCGCCTTCGTGGGACTTGCCGGTCGTGCCGCTCGGCATCGAGTTCGACGCGCTGCAGGGAGGCGATCGCGCCGCCGCTCGACGCGCGCTGGAAATTCCCGACGGAGCGGTGTTGCTCACCTGCCTCGCGCGCTTCACCGAGTTCGACAAGCTCGACCTCTTCCCGCTGATTCGCGTGCTCGAGCGGTTGGTGCGCGAGCCGGGTGCGGGCATGCCTCCGGTGTACTTGCTGCTCGCCGGGGCGCGTCAGGGCACGAAGACGCCCGAGATGTTGGAGCTGTGGGCGAAGCATCTCGGTGTGGCGGACCGTCTGCGCCTGCGCGTCGACTTCGCGGATGGAGACAAGAAGCAGCTGCTCGCGGCGAGCGATGTGTTCGTCAGTCCGGTCGACAACATTCAGGAGACGTTCGGGCAGTCGGTGATTGAAGCGATGGCCGCGGGGCTGCCCGTCATCGCGTCGGACTTCGATGGCTACAAGGACACGGTGGATGAGACGGTCGGTGTGCGAATTCCGACGCGCAACCACAGTGACTGGTCAGAGCTGAGCGAGCTGGGTCCGCTGTTGTACGAGCGGCCGCTGCACCTCGTGTTGGGTCAGTCGATCGAAGTGGATCTCTCGATTCTCGAGAAATCCATCCGTGAGCTCGCGAGTGATGCGGCGCGGCGCCAGCAACTCGGAGCCGCCGCACGGGAACGAGCGCGCACTCGCTACGACTGGAAGGCAGTCATCCGCCGCTATGAAGAAGAGTGGACGCGGCTCCTTGGTGTCGCCGCTAGGCCGTCGGGCGCGTCGCACCCGCTCCAGCTCGATTTCGGAGCATTCTTCGGTCACTTCACGACGACCAACACGGTCGACGCGACTCAGCGCGTGATGCGCTCGGAGCGCGCGGACGACTTCGTCATCTATCCCGAGCTGAAACATCTCTTCGTCGAGGAAGACGTGCGCGCGCTGCTACAAAACTGCACGGCACCGAAGACCATCGAGCAGCTGACGACTGAGATGCGTCAGCGCCTGGTCGATCGCCGCCCGTGGATCGCGGGCTTCGTCGTCGGCTGGCTGCTCAAGCAAGGTCTCCTCCGCAGCTCCGCAGCGTGAGGAATGATCCCCTCTCCCGCCCCTGCGGGAGAGGGTCAGGGTGAGGGGCAGTCATGGATGCGCTGAAGTGGCTCGAGGGCGTCTCGATCACCACGTCACCGTCGACTTGATCGGCACGTCTCTCGAGAAACACGCCAGCGCGATGGTCCTGATCGTCGACGGTGATCCGCCATCGACCGAGAACAAGAACATCGGCGGAGCGAGCTGGCTCAAGTGCGAGCTCCGCGACACGAAGTTCATCGGAGCAGGAGATCCTGCGCGGCTCGGAGAGATCCTCACGCACTTCAAGTCGTGGGCTGAATCGCACTGACTCAGTCGATCGCGATCGCCAGACCCATCAGCGAGATCGACACCGCGCCGAGCATCGAGCTCGTCACGACACCGAGCGTCGCGCGCGGCACGCCCGGCTGCTGCGCGAGTTCCGCTCCGACGAAGCCGCCGACGACGAGCCCAACCGTCCCGACGATCATTCCTGCGAGCAGTCCAAACACCGGACTGAGGAGAAACGCTGCCAACCCTTTGGCGAAGGTCTCCTCTTTGAACGACGCCGCCAACAGCACTGCCGTCACTGCGGCCGTCGTGATCGCGAAGCTGACCGAGCCGATTCCGAACGACGTCGCGGCGACTGCGCTCACGCGGCCGAAGTCACCGTTCTGATCGACCACCGAGCCGATGCCCGTCGTGATTGCGAGCGCCATTCCGAACGCACTGAGCGTGCCAATCGCGAGCTTCGCCTGGAGATCACGATCTTTGCGCGGCAAGGCAGGCGCAACCGGCGTCGCTGGCTCGACCGGCGCGACCTGCGAGAGCTCGTCGAGTGGACTCGGCTCTTCGGGATCTTCGACTGCTCCGAGGAGGAGGCCGGGGGTGTACTGGAATGAACTGAGGCTGAGCGATGTGACTTCTCCCTCACCCCCAACCCTCTCCCCGAGGGAGAGGGGGTTCTGTGCAGCGACCAGCAGCAGCGCAGCAGCGAGCACTCAGTTGATGTTGCCCGACGGACCGTTGCCGCCGTTGTTGCCGCCCGGACCACCGAGGCCGCCGTTGCCGCCGCTCAGCGTGCCGCCGGTCAGGTTCACCGTCGTGCCCACGCGGTAGATGGCGTACGAGGCGCCGCCCGCTCCGCCGCCGCCGACGCCGCCGTTGCCGCCCGCGCCGCCGATGCCGCCGTTGCCGCCCGCGCCAATCTCACTGGTGCACGCCGTCGCTCCGAGGCCGCGCCCGCCCGCCATACCGCCGGTGCCCAACGCTCCGCCTGCTCCGCCGGTGCCGCCGTTGCCGCTGGTGACCGTGCAGTTGATGAGGCTGATGCCCGTCGAGTTCACGACGAACAAGCCGAACGACGACCCGCCGCCGTTGCCGCCACGGCCACCGCCGCCCTTACAACCGCCGGCACCACCACCGCCGCCTCCGTTGCCGTTGCCGTCATCGCAGAACGTGCAGCCCTGGCCACCACCACCACCACCACCTCCACCGCCGTTGCCATCTTCACCGTCGCTCGCGTTCGCGCCCGGATTCGCCTCGTAGAAGTTCGACACCACCATGCCGCCCGTGCCTCCAGTGCCCGCGCTGCCGGGACCGCCAGGTGCTCCGTCAGTGCCCGGCGCGCCTGTACGACCGGGGTCGCCTCCGTTGCCGCCCGCTCCGCCTGACGAGCCCGAGACGCCACCGAAGCCGTTGCTGCCGCGGCTGCTTCCGTAGTTGCCGCCAGCTCCGCCGTAGCCACCGGTGCGCCCGCAGCTCGACGCGCCACCCGGCCCGCCCGGAGCGCCCGCGATGTTGGCGTCACACGTGCCGTTGGTCCCGTTGGTGCCGTTGCCGCCGCTGGCTCCCGTCGAACCCGCCGCGCCCGGCGCGCCGTTGCCCGCCGTGCCTCCGAGAATGTTGGTGGTGCGAATCGTCAGCGCCGTGCACGACGTGCAGTGGAACGCGTAGACGCTCACGCCCTGGATGACGGTGTCTCGCGCCTGAATGGTGACGTACGCAATCGTGGTAGCCGTCGCGATGTTGTTGCCGGTGACGGTGACGATGCGGCCGGCGCTCACCACGTTGTTGCGAATGGTGACCGGGAACTGCGCGCCACGGACCCAGTTGTTCATCTGCGAGTAGCCGCCGAAGAGCGAGATGCCGTCACGCAAGGTGATGGCCTCGTCGTACGTGCCTTCCGAGATGTAGACGTGGTTCATCACGATCGACGCCGCGTTGATCGCCGCCTGCACCGTCAGCTTGGGCAGCGCGCGCGTGCCGGGGTTGATGTCGTTGCCGCTCTTGGCGACGAAGATGGCCTTGCTCGCGTCACCGTCGATGCCGTCGCAGTTGCTGTCGGTCGCGTTGTCGTCGGGGTTGTCGGCGCCCGGCTGAGGCGCGCAGCCGTACTCGCAGCCGTTCACCGCGAGACCATCTTGATCGACGAAGCCCGGCAGACACGTGAACGAGCACGAGCCCACGGTGCACGCGCGCGTGGAGTTCGGCCGGTTGGGACAAATCGTCGGGCAGTTGCCGCAGTGGTTGACGTCGGTGTTGGTGTTCGACTCGCAGCCGTCGGGCACCAGTCCGTTGCAGTTCGCGAAGCCAAGGTTGCACGAGCCGACCGCGCATTGGCTCATCTGACACGCCGGCTGGCCGTTCGGAGTGGTGCACACCACGTTGCAGTTGCCGCAGTTGTTCACGTCGGCGCTGACGTTGCGCTCGCAGCCGGTGGCGTACGCCTGATCGCAATCGGAATAGCCCGGGTTGCACGTCATGATTCCGCACGTCGACGCGACGCACGCGTAGGTCGCGATGTTGCCGTTGTTCACGTTGCACGCGCGGCCGCACAGACCGCAGTTGAGCGGATCGTTGACGGTGGAGAAGCCCTCGTCGGTCAGCCCGTCGCAGTCGTTGTCGAGGCCGTCGCAGATCTCCTGGCCAGTGACGGTGCACATGTACTCGCAGCCGTTCGAATCGATCATGTCCCGGTTCAAGAAGCCGGGATCACACGCGCCGATGCGGCAGTTGCCCATGTCGCACTCGGGCGTGGCGTTGGCGCGCGCGCAGATGCGATTGCACGCGCCGCAGTGCGCGATGGAGCTCTTGTCGAACCCATCGTCGATCTGTCCGTTGCAGTCGTTGTCCTTGTCGTCGCAGATCTCGGTCGTCGTCGAACCCGGAGTGCACATCTGCGCCATGCCGTTCGCGCAGTTGCTCACCGTGCGGCGGCACTCTCCGACGCCGCAGGTCGTCTCGCCGAGGCCTTCGTCCGTCTGGCCGTTGCAGTCGTCGTCGCGGTTGTTGCAGACCTCGCTCGACGGAACGTGCGCGCTGCAGGAGTCGTAGCCATTGGGCGGCCGGCACGTCTGCACGCCGTTGCACGTGCCGATGGAGTTGGTCTCGCTGCACGGCTTGGTCTGGCCCGCACTGATCGACGTGCAGTCACAGGTGCCCGACGTCGGCTGACACTGCTTGGGCACCAGCAGACCATTGGTGTCGGTCGCATCGGCGCAGCGGTACGTCGAGGGGCACTGGCCGTCGAAGCTGCAGTCACGCGCGCAGACGGTGTTGCCGCCGAGCTGAATGCAGCGGTCTCCGGGGTACGGGCAGTCGATGTTCAACGCGCACGGCTGGCAGAGGCCCGGGCGATCCGGCACACACGCGAAGCGGTCGTTGTTCGAGAGCGCGGTGCAGATGTCTCCGACGTTGCAGCCCTGCGAGCACTTCTTGAAACAGACCTGCGGCTTGCCGGGCAGCTTGTCGCAGAGCGACGACTCACACTCTTCGTCTTCCTTGCACGGCTCGCCGTCGGGCTTGAGCGTGGTGGTGACGGGCGGACGGCCGCACCCGTTGCACGCGCTGAATCCGAGCAGAAACGCCACGATGACTGCTGACAGTCGAAACATCCGCGGGGACTCCTGACTGCGCCAGCAGCTTTGGCTGCTGATGTGGTGGGGCGCTGGACGGGCCGGCCAGCAACGATCAGATCAGCAGACGCGTCTGCTGGGTAATCAGCGTACACGGGAGTGGGACGATCCCCCAACCCGCGTTCAGGCCGATTTCAGGGGTCTTGAAGCTCGGAAAGACGAGAGATTCTGCGATCTCCGTCGAGGCCCAGTCCGATGAAGTGCACGCCGGCCGAGCGCGCAGCCTGCCGGTCGTACTTCGAGTCGCCCACCATCCACGCGTCGGACGCGGTGGTCCCCGTCTCTTTCAGCGCGAGCTCGACGAGATCTGGAGCCGGTTTCGCGTGCGCGACGCGATCGGCGGTGGCGAGCGAATCGAAGCAGTCGCCGAGCTTCGCCGCCGCGAGGATCTGGATCGCGAGCGGCATCACGGTGTTCGTGACGAGCGCGGTCTTGATGCCAGTGCGTCGCAGTTGCGTCAGCAGCGGCAGCGCGTCCGGGTTCACCCACATCGCGTCGAGGTGTTTGACGAACTCGGTGACGTAGAACGCGTCGAGCTCCTTCGTGGTGCAGGTCAACCCGAACACGCCGATGTCCGCGCTCGTGCCCTGGCCGAAGGTCGGGAAGAACTCTTCGCGCGTGATGGCGCGGCCGCGGAACTTCACGCCCGCCTGCTCGACGGCGAGGAACCACACCTCTTCGCTCTTCACGAGAACGCCATCCATGTCGAAGAGCACTGCGCGCGGCTGCATGGGCGGGTAAGTCCGTCACATGGCCGTCGAATTCAAGTTCTGTCCGCAGTGCACCAGTCAGCTGGTGATGCGCGATCACCACGGACGCGAGCGGAAGGTCTGCGAGGCGCCGGGCTGCGGCTTCGTGCACTGGGGAAATCCCACGCCGGTGGTGGCGGCGATCATCGAGCACGACGGTCAGGTGCTGCTCGCGCGCGGCAAGGGCTGGCCCGAGAAGATGTTCGCGCTCGTCGCCGGGTTCCTCGAGGCCGGAGAGAGCGCCGAAGCGGGCGTGCTGCGCGAGGTGAAGGAAGAGCTCGGCCTGCGCGGAGAGATCATCTCGCTGGTCGGCGTCTATCCCTTCGAGATGCGCAACGAGCTCATCGTCGCGTTCCACGTGAAGACCAGCGGCGAGGTGAAGCTCGGAGACGAGCTCGAGGCGTACAAGCTCATCCCGCGCGAGAAGTTGAAGGCGTGGCAGTTCGGCACCGGGCTCGCGGTGGAAGCGTGGCTCAAGCAGCAATCAGGAGATCGGTTTTGAAGTTCGCCGCGCCGGTGTAAGCGCGCGCCATGAACTCATCCCTCAGGCTGTTGGCAGTGGCAGCGACGTGGGCGGTGTTGCTGAGCGGCTGCATCCGCTCGCCGATCGCGATGATGACGTCGACGCGCCCGCTCGAGCAGAACCAGTACGTCGAGTTGGGGCCGGTCGAGGAAAACGACTGCATCGTCTACATCCTCGGGTTCATCCCGGTGAGCAGCGCCAACAACATGCAGGCCGCGATGCGCGACGCGATCAAGAAGTCCGGCGGCGACGCGCTCATCCAGGTGACGGCGGAGACGTTCTACCAGAACTTCCTCTTCTTCAGCCGGTACTGCACCGTCATCCAGGGCATCGCCGTGCGGTCCGCTGGCTCGCAGCCGCCGCCTGCTCCGCCGCGATGAACTTCGAACCGTCGCAGAAGAGCCGCGACGTGCTCGCGCGCGTACAGCAGTTCATGCGCGACGAGGTCGAGCCCATCGAGGCGAAGCACTGGGAAGAAGTGCGCGCACTGAACCCCGATGGCGACTGGAAGAAGTGGAAGGTCGGCCCGCGCGTCGAGGCGTTGAAGGCGAAGGCGAAGGCGGCCGGGCTGTGGAACTTGTTTCTGCCCGACCCCGCACTCGGAGCTGGTCTGTCCGTCCTCGAGTACGCGCCCATCGCGGAATGGACTGGCCGCTCGCTGATGGCGCCAGAGTTGTTCAACTGCAACGCGCCCGACACCGGGAACATGGAAGTGTTGTTCCGCTACGGGAGCGAGGCGCAGAAGAAGCGCTGGCTCGAGCCGTTGCTCGCGGGGTCGATTCGCTCGGTGTTCTGCATGACGGAGCCCGACGTCGCTTCGTCGGACGCGACGAACATGCAGGCGACGGCTGTCGTGCACGGCAACGAGGTGGTGCTCAACGGCCGCAAGTGGTGGAGCTCGGGCATCGGAGATCCGCGCGCGCAGGTGGCGATCTTCATGGGCCGCACCGCGAACGAGAGCGGAGGTCGCCACGCGCAGCACTCGATGGTGCTGGTGCCGCTCGACGCGAAGGGCGTGACGGTGAAGCGCATGTTGCCGGTGTTCGGCGACTACGACGCGCCGCACGGGCATGGAGAGGTGTGGTTCGAAGACGTGCGGCTTCCGCTCGACGCGTTCATCGCGGGGCCGGGGCGCGGCTTCGAGATCGCGCAGGGGCGGTTGGGGCCGGGGCGCATTCACCACTGCATGCGTTGCATCGGCGCGGCGGAGAAGACGCTCGAGCTGATGATCGATCGCGCGTCATCGCGCGAGGCGTTCGGCAAGCCGCTGGTGAACCTGGGCGGAAATCGCGAGCGCATCGCGGAGGCGCGCGTGGCGATCGATCAGGCGCGGCTGCTGACGCTCCACGCGGCGTGGAAGCTCGACGAGGTCGGCGCGCTCGGAGCGATGACCGAGATCTCGGCGATCAAAGTCGTCGCTCCGCGGATGCTGCAGGCAATCGTCGACGACGCGATTCAGCTTCATGGTGGCGCGGGCATGTCGCACGACACGCCGCTCACCGGCTTCTTCGCGCAGGCGCGTGCGCTGCGGCTCGCTGACGGTCCCGACGAAGTGCACATGGGGCTCATCGCGAAGCTCGAGCTGGGCAAGCGTGGCCGCTGAGTCGGAGAGGTCGGCGTGAGCGGCGCCCCTCTCCCTCGGGGTGAGGGAGCACGTCTCCTGCCCGAGCAGCGCACACGGTCGTGCGTCGTGCGTCGTGCAGCGTCGTGCGTCGTGCAGCGTCGTGCGTCGTGCGTCGTGCGTCGTGCGTCGTGCGTCGTGCGTCGTGCGTCGCACTGAAGGAGCGAACTACCCGAGCAGGCGTTTGCGGAAGTGCTCGAGCACGAGCTGGAGCGCGTCCCACGTCGGCTCACCGGGCGCGTCGATCAGATCGCGCGTCAGCACGGAGTGCGGCTTCGACATCGGACTGTCGGGATGCGCGTGTTTCTGATCCAACTCGACGGCGATGAAGTTGGGCCCCAGCTTCTCGCGCAGCATCTGAAACCGCGCACCGGGACACAGCGGGTCTCCGTGGAAGCGAAGGCCAATGACCTTGAGGTCCTCGTTCGTGCAGCGGGCGGCCACGGTCGCGATTTCGTCGTCGGCGACGCCGATGCTCCGTCGATGCGCGGCGCTCAGGTTCGCCGGCAGCCCGGGCTGCGACAGCACCGGCACCAGCACGCGCGGGTCGGTCGCCATCGCGAGCGCAAAGCCACCGGTGAAGCACATGCCGACGACTCCGACGCCGCGGCCACCGCACCGCTGATGTGCATCCGCCGCGAGTGCGCGGAGCCAGGTGACGATGGGTGACGTCTTCCCGCTCGCGAACACGGTGAACTCCCGGCGAATGCAGACCTTCGCGAGCGAGAGCGCGGCGTAGACGGTGCCACCCGGCCCTTCCGGGTCGCGGCCCGCCTCTCCGAACAAGTCGGGGAGCACGACGCTGCAGCCCATCGCGACCAGCCGATCCGCAAACCCGAGCACCTGCGGAGCGATTCCGGGGATCTCGGTCATCACCACCACCGCCGGCCCGCTCCCTTTGCGGAACACGGGCAGCGAGTAGCCCTCGTGAGCGAACGAGTCGCGGCTGTACGTCGAGAGATCTCCGCGAGGAGCGCGCGGCTTCACCATGCGCGCCTTCTACTGGCGCGCCGACGAGGAGCACATCCTTCCCTCGCACACCCACACGCATCAGTTCGCTAAACGCGTTCAATGAACGAGTCCAGCCAAAGAAGCTGCCGCCACCCGAACGGCGTCCGTCGTCAGTTCGCACACTTCGCCGATCCGCACGCAGCTACCGAGCGGACCCGCGCTCCGGCGCGAATGGGTGGCGGAGCCCGCGCTCATTTGGTTAAACACGTTCAATGAACCAGTTCATCGAGCAGGGTGAGCAACCGGTCACGCTGCGGCGGATGCAGAAGATGGCGACCGCCAGCGTGGTGCTGCAGGCGGCCCGTCAGGAGTTCGAGCAGCGTGGATTTCGTGCCGCGAGCATCCGCTCCATCGCCCAGCGAGCCGGGGTGTCGGCGGGCACCGTGCTCCACCACTACGGCGACAAGCGCGAGCTGCTGCACGCGGCGCTGTTCGACGAGCTGGACCTCGCGATCCGCGACGCGCTGGCGAACAAGGCGGCCGGCAAGCTCGAGAACCGCCTCGATCAACTCGCGTGGCGCGTCTTCCGCTCGTACCAGCGACAACCGGCGCTCCGCCGCACGCAGCTCAAGGAGTCTCTCTTCGCCGAAGGCCCGTGGGCCGCGCGGTTCGTCGCGCAGACGACCTCGGTGCACACCGCCATCGTGAAGTGGACCGAAGACGCCGTGCGCGCGAAGGAACTCAAGCCCGGCGTCGATGGCCAGCTCTTCGCCGTCGCGTGGCTCTCGTTCTTCTACTTCGCGATCATCTCGTGGGTGCAGGGCAGCCACCCTTCGCCCGTCGCGCTCATCGAGAAGCTGACCGCGCAACACCTCGACGGGCTCCGCCTGCGAGGGCGGAAGTCATGACGCGCGCCACCTCGACCTGCGCGCGCGTCGAACGTTCGCGGCACGTGCACGACACAACCGCCGACGCGCATCGACCGCTCCAGCCCACCGACACGCCATGACCCTCTTCAAGAACGAACAATCGAAGGCCGCGGTCGCCACCTGGTTCGAGCGGTTCCGCCAACGCATTCCACACGCCGTCGAGAGCCGACGCGTCACCACCACGTTCGGCGAGACGCACCTGCTCGTCGGAAGACCACCTGACGCGCCGCCGCTCGTCCTGCTCCACGGAGCGCTCGCCAGCTCAGCGCACGTCCTCGTCGAGCTCGCGCCGCTGCTCGAGCGCTTCCGCGTCTACGCCATCGACGTCATCGGCCAGTCGGTGATGAGCGCCGACGTGCGCCTCTCCGCGAAGAACGACGACTACGGCCGCTGGCTCGACGAGGTGATGGAGCAGCTGAAGCTCGACCGGACACACGTGGTCGGCGTCAGCTGGGGCGGCTTCGTCGCCACTCGCCTCGCGGTGGTCGCTCCGCAGCGCATCGTGAAGCTCGCGCTCCTGACACCCGCGGGACTCGTCAGCGGGCCCGGCTGGCAGGGCTTCGTCGAGGTCGGCTGGCCGATGACGATGTACCTCTTCTTCCCGTCTCCGAAGCGGCTCGAAAAATTCCTCTCCGGTCTGCTCACCACGCTCGACGATCGCGAGTGGGTCGATTTTCTCGGCGTCGCCTTTCGCTCGTACGCGATGGGCGGCATGCAGGTGCCAGCACTCGTCACGCCCGAACAGCTGCAGCGCTTCGACGCGCCCACGTTCATTCTCGGCGCCGATCGCGATCTCCAATTCCCTGCAGACCGCATCGCGGCGCGCGCTCCGTCTCTCTTCAAGCAGCTGCAGAGCGTCGAGGTGATCAAAGACTGCCGCCACTGCCCTCCGACCACTCCGCAGTTCCGTGCGTGGCTCGGAGAAAAGCTGACGGTATTTCTGCACGCCTCGTAAAGCGCGCTTACGTCACCGCGAAATGACTGGTGCGTCGTTGCTCCGACAATCGACCAACGGAGCACGCAGCACCAACCCATTCCCCGGAGTCAGCCATGTCGCGCATCGTCGCTTCTGAAGCGAAGTCCCCCCGTCTTGTCTCGAAGAAGCCGGCAGTCATCACCGCTCCGACGATCACGCCCAGGCGGCCGGAGCCGAAGAAGTTCGTCGATGGCATGAGCACGGGCCGTGGCGCCGCGCTCCGGCAGCTCGTCGAGAAACGCATCGCCGACCCTCGCGCGATTCACAACGCGTACGTCGCGTCGCACTTGAAGGAAACGACGACCAAGCTCTTCGATGGCGTGTTCTTCAGGTGCCCGCTGCCGCCCTCGGCGTCGCCGCGCCCTGGACCCGATGGTCGCTGGGTCGCGCCGAACGGTGACCCGCTCATTCGTGTGAACGTCTCGGCTGACGGCCGCCGGATTCCGGGCTCGGGCACGTACATGTTGGTGAACCCGAAGACGAACGAGGTGTACCGCGAGCAGGACAGCGGCGGCTTCATCAACCACCGCACGTTCACCGGCCCGCTCAAGCTGCCCGTGGGTCAGCGCTTCCAGGGCAAGACCTTCAGCGAGGCGCAGCTGCGCCAGTTCGAGCGGCTCGCCAACCGCGACGCGCCCATCATCCGCCGCCCGCCGCTGGGTGAGGTGCTCGAGCGTCACCTGAAGCTCGGCGATCTCGAGTTCGGTCAGAAAGCGCCGCGCCCGGAAGACATCGCGAAGCAGGTGGTCGTGAAGTCGGAGCACCCGTTCACGTACTACGCGATCACGCTGAAGGATGACCCGAACCACGTCATCTTCAAGAAGGTGCTGACCGGCGGCTTCGTGCCCGCGGGTCCGAACGACGGCACGTACTCGCAGCCCGTCGCGATCTGAGTCGCGCGACCGCGGCTAGGCTCACGCTTCGTGAGCCGAGAGATCGTCACCCTGGAAGTCGATGGCGCGCTCTTGCGCCCGCTGCGTGAGAGCGACGTCGACTCGATCACCCGCCACGCGAACGATCGTGACGTGTGGCGCAACCTGCGCGATGCGTTTCCGCACCCGTACGGTCCGGACGACGCGCGCAAATTCCTCGCGATGCAGGCCGAGCCGTCGTCGACCGCGCGCGTCTTCGGCATCGACGTCGGAGGAACCATCGTCGGCGCGTGTGGGCTCCACCCGCAGCCAGACGTGTACGCGCGCTCGGCGGAGATTGGGTACTGGCTCGGCTCCGCCTTCCACGGGCGCGGGCTGATGACGAAGGTCGTGCGCGCAGTGACGGAGTTCGGCTTCGGTCACGAGTGGATGGAGCGGATCTACGCGAGCGTCTTCGAATGGAATCCAGCGTCGATGCGCGTGCTCGAGAAGTGCGGCTACGTGCGCGAGGGCGTGCTGCGCAAGAGCGTCTTCAAGGACGGGCAACTGATCGACGCAGCGCTCTATGCGCGCGTCCGCTGAGCGAAAATGAAACGTGAGTTGCGTGCCCAACTCGTAATTTCGATTTACGTCGCCCTCGGAAAACGAGCGACGCGACGCGCCAGAGAATGGCTGCATGACTTCGACACTCTCGGTGGGAACGCGGTCGGCTGCCGTGCGCACGATGCAGGAGCAGCTCAAGAAGCTCGGTCAGTACAAGGAAGTGATCGACGGGCAGTACGGCCCGGTGACGAAGAAGGCGGTCGCCGACTTCGAGCGCGCCAACGGCTTCCGCGCCGACGGAGTGGCTGACGGCACCACGCGTGACGCCATCGCTCGCGCCGCTTCACACCCGCACGCGTTGTTCCCGGGAATGGTCGGCTCGCGTGTCGAGAAGCTGCAGAGCCAGCTCAAGCGCCTCGGCTTCTTCAAGGGAGACGTCGGCGGCCACTACGGACCCATCACGCGTGAGGCGGTGCGCAAATTCGAGCGCAAGCACGGGTGGAACGCCGACGGCATCGCGGGGAAGCGCTTTCAGGATCAGCTGGCGAAGGAAGTAGGAGCGCTGCCTCCTGCGCCGAAGCCGCCGCAGAGCTGGAAGAACGTGAAGGCGCCTCCGCACGACTACCGGATCATCAACTTCCGCGGAGTGAAGGTCGACGTGCGCACCAGGGTGATGGTCGAGCGCGCGGAGTCGTACATGCGGAAGATGGGCATCAACTCGAAGCTCAGCTTCAGCCAGGGCAGCTTCAACACCAGCGTCGACGCGAGCGCGGGCACGCACGATGGCGGTGGAGCGCTCGACATTCGCATCGGGAATTTCTCGTCGAAGACGGCGGACAACGTGGTGAAGGCGCTGCGCATGGCGGGCTTCGCGGCGTGGCGTCGCGGTGTGAACGACTCGTTCGATCCGCACATCCACGCGATCGCGATCGGAGATCGGAAGATGTCGTCGATCGCTCGCTCCCAGGTCGCAGAGTATTTCCGCGGTGGCGATGGCCTCGTGGGTTCGCGCACGGACATCCATCTCACGTCGCTGGGCCACAACATCGGCCGGCCCGTGCCCGACTGGGCACGCTGAGCCAAGACGAGGGTGAGGGAGATCTCACTGAAGTGACGTGCTCACCACGCGCATCAGGTCGAGGCGACCGGCGTCACAATGAGGTCCTCAGCACGCGCACGAGACTCGCCCTCACCCCAACCCTCTCCCGCAGGGGCGGGAGAGGGAGTCCACGCGCACGCGCGATGAGCCCTCGGATCACGGGACGACGAAGCGCACGCCCTGAGACTCGGCACCACCGCGCGCGACGGCGCTGACGGCCCACGCACCGCTCGTCACGGCGAAGCTCGCGCTCGGCGCGCCGCTCACGCGACGGAGCTCCCAGTTGCCCGGGCTGAGCTCGCGGTACAGCGCAAAGAACCGCACGCTCTGCGGAGCCGGCGTCGTCACGTTCGCCATCCCGCCGCTCACCATCACGAACGGAACGGCTGGAGCAACGCTCGCTCCAGCGCGCGGCAACACGGGCGCCAACGCCGGCCGCGCATAGAGCGTGTTGCGGAAGAGCCCGTGCACGCCCTTCGTGTCGTTCGCGATGAACGCCGCGCGGAAGTGGATGTCTCCCTGCGCTCCCATGCTCGCGAGCGAGCGCGTGATGTCGATCTGCGTCTGGATTTCGGAGAGCGGCCAGTTCGCCGCGCCGCTCGACAGCTGATGCACGGCGTGGCCGGGGAAGAGATGCCGTCCACCCATGTTGCGCATCGCCCACCATGTCGCGAGCGTCGAGTAGTCCTGCGCGCTCCCTTCACGCCAGTAGAGCTGCGGCGCGAGGTAGTCGACCCAGCCGTTCATCATCCACGTCGGAGCGTCACAGTAGATGGTGGCGTACGCGTCGAGGCCGGGGACGGGCTGGTTGCTCCGCCAGATGCCGAACGGAGAAATGCCGAAGCGCACCTGTGGGTGATCGTTCTCGACGATCGCCATCACCTCGCGCACCAGCGTGTTGACGTTGTCGCGCCGCCAGTCGCCGAGGTTCATGGTGCCGCCGTCGGCCTGATACGCGCTGTACGTCGCCGAATCGGGGAACGGCGTACTCATCGAATCGGGGTACGGATAGAAGTAGTCGTCGAAGTGCAGCCCATCGACGTCGTAGCGGGTGAGGAGATCCTGCACGACGGCCTCGACGTGCTGCCGCACCGCGAGCTCACCCGGGTTCATCACCACCGCGCCGTTGTAGGTGATGGCCGCGCTGCTCAACGTGCGCGTGACGTGGTTCTGCGCCGCGTTCACCGTGGTCGAGGTCAGCCCGCGATACGGGTTCATCCACGCGTGCACTTCCATTCCGCGCGCGTGGGCGAGCGTGACGAGCTCGTCGAGTGGATCCCAACCCGGGTCGTTGCCTTGCGTGCCGGTGAGGAAGCGGCTCCACGGCTCGAGCGTCGACTCGTAGACCGCGTCGGATTCCGGGCGCACCTGGAAGAAGAGCGCGTTCAAGCCCGCGTCGGCCATCGAGTTCACGAGGTTGGTGAGCGCCGCGCGGCCTGCGTCTGCGGAGAGCGACTGTGACGTCGGCCAGTCGAGGTTCTGCACGGTGGCGACCCACACTCCGCGCAGTTCGCGCTGCGAGCTGACCGTCACCAGCGTCATGTTTCCGCCGTCGGTCATCGTGCCCGCGTCACGACCGGCGTCGGTCGAGCCCGCGTCGGTGCTCCCCGCGTCCACCGTCGGGCCGGCATCGGTCGAGCCAGCGTCAATCACGAGTCCGGCGTCTTCTTCTCCACCTGCGTCGACCTCACTCCCACCGTCAGGCAGCGCCGGAGGGCCACACGCGACCAGAAGGAACGCCCCGAAGACGACCATCGAAAATCGAGTCGCATGAAACGGCGGTTCAATCGCCATTTTGTGAGACTCGATTTCGGTTCGCTGCGTCACGGCGCGCGGTGTAGCAACTTCCGAGGGCTCGTCGCTACGTGTCGCGCGACTCGTCACCCGCTCGACTCACCTCGGCGAATCGAGATTTACGGGACGCACGTGCGCGGACCGAACGGGATCGTCTGGTCCACCGCGATGCCCAGCTGCATCACCGAGCCATGCGTCGTGCCGAAGTAGAAGTGCGTCTCCTCGGGAGTCCCGCCGATGAAACTCAAGTTCCCCGGCCCGGTCTCATAGCCAGCCGCGACGACGACGGCGCGAGTGGTGTTCGGCATGCGCAGAATCATCTTCGTCCCGCGCGCCGGCCGAGCCGAGCTCTGCCAGTACATGTTCACGTACCAACCCTCATCGAGCAGCGGGAAGAGCGTCGGAGAGCCGATGCCCGCTCCGTAGAACGAGCCGCCCTCGAGCGGAGCCCACACCTGCGTGCGATGCATCACGAAACCGGTGCGCGCCTGCGAGAGCGCGTAGTGCGCGGCGAGCTCCTCGGTCGAAGTGGACGGATACGGCGGCGGCTCGTCTTGCGTCACGAGGTGCGCCTCGACCGCCATCTGTCCGGTCGCCGGCATCGGCAGCGAGTTGCCCATGTCGTTCACGCGCGGCATCACGCCAGTTCGCAGCTCGCACGCGCCGGACGACGGACGCGTGAAGCCGATGTCGACCGTGAAGGTGCCGGCCTGCGGAACGCCTCCGCTGACGAACGTGTCGACGACGATGAAATACGTGCCCGCGGTGACGTCGGTCTTCGCGTGGAAGTTGCCGCGATGGAGGCACTGCTGCGCGTCGAGCGCGGAGAGGATGTGGACGTCGACGTCGACTCCGTTGCTCTCGTTGACGGCGGCGGAGAGGAAGCCGTCGAACGGAACTTCGACGCGCCACACGATCTCGCGACCGCCCTCGTTCTGCGTCCCGCACGAGTAGCCGTTGAGCTGCGAGGGGAGCGAGACGTCCGAGGTGTCTCCCATGTCGGTGAACGGGAACGTCGCCACGCAGCGCAAGCCGGCGGGACAGCCCGTGCCAGCGTCGGCCATCGACCCCGCATCGGTCGCGGAGCCCGCGTCGCTCCCGGCGTCGCCATCGCCTGAAGTACCAGCGTCTTCGATGCCGGAGTCGTTGGCGTTCATCGCCTGCCCCGCATCGGGGTCATCGAGCAGGCCACCATCGCGAAGCACGAGCGGCATGCCGCAGCCCGCAATCACCAGGAACACGAGGAGTCGTTTCACGCGCCCTACGTGCTTCACCGAGCGCTCCGGGTCAACGCGAGCCGAGACAAACATCGAACGAAACTGGGTGGGGCCAAGCGCCCATTCTCACTGAGCAATCGAGACAACTGGTTGGCCGCAACACTTAGCCATTGACCTAATCATCGCGCTGCGCCGATACTTAGCCGCATGACTAACCATCCACAGCTCTTCCGGGCGCTGGGAGACGCGACGCGCATGGCGGTGATCGAGCGTCTGAGCCGCGGACCGGCCGCGATGACGGAGTTGGCGAAGCCATTCGACATGGCGCTCCCGTCGTTCTCGGCGCACCTCGACGTGCTGACGGAGTGCGGGCTCATCAGCTCGAAGAAGGAAGGCCGCGTGCGCACCTTCACGTTGAACGCGAAGAAGCTCGGCGCGGCCGAGAACTGGCTGTCGAAGCAGCGCACCGAGTGGGAGCGCCGCCTCGATCAACTCGACGACTACCTGCTGACGCTCAACAAGAAGAAGGAGGAGAAACGATGAACGCGAAGAACGATCTGGTCCTCGAACGGGAAATCGCCGTGCCCCTTGCGCTGGTGTGGGAAGCGTGGACTCAGCCGAAGCACATCAAGGAGTGGTTCTGCCCGAAGCCGTGGCGGGTCGTGGAGTGCGACATCGACTTGAAGCCCGGCGGCGTCTTCCGCTTCGTGATGGAAGGTCCCGCGGGCGAACGCAGCGAGCACGTCACCTGCTACCTCGCGATCGAGAATCAGAAGCGACTGGTGTGGTCGACCGCGATGCATCCGGGTTTCCGACCCGCGCCCGTGTCGAAGGGCGTGCCCGACTTCACCGCGGTGATCGAGTTCACTTCGCTCGGTGCGTCGAAGACCCGCTACGTCGCGACCGCGATGCACCGCGATCAAGCGGGCAGCGAACAACACGCGCGGATGGGCTTCCTCGAGGGCTGGGGCATCTGCGCCGACCAGCTCGAAGCGCTGATGTCGCGCTAGCGCGGCGCGTGGGCGTCAACGACGGCGACAGGATTTCGCGAGCTCTTTTCGACCGCGCTCACTGTCAACGACGGCGACAGCAAGACAGCCGGCTCGAGGTCGAGGGACTCGGCGCCTCTCGGTACTGAGCGCGCACTCGCGAGCGCGAGAAAACTGGAGCCAATCTCGCGTCACAGATCGCGTGCTCGTGCCGCGACTTCGCGCGCACATCTAGCTCACCGGAATCTCCTCACGACCGAGCTCAGCAGCACGACTCTCCCTCACCCCGACCCTCTCCCGCAGGAGAGGGAGA
>JAEUJS010000160.1 GCA_016792935.1 Archangium sp.
CTTCCGAGCCGCTGCGCACCATCGCGTAGTCGGGCGCGATGCACGTCTGGCCGCCGTTGAAGAGCTTGCCGACCACCACCCGATCGGCCGCGCGCTCGAGCGAATACTCGGGGTGGATCAACGCAGGCGACTTACCGCCCAATTCGAGCGTCACCGGCACGAGGTTCTTCGCCGCGGCCTGCGCGACGAGGCGACCGACCTGCGTCGAGCCGGTGAACAGAATTCCGTCGAGCGGGAGTTCGGTCACAGCCTTCGCGACCTCAGCGCCACCGAGCACCACGCTCACTTCGTCGGCGGAAAAGTGATCGGCGATGGCGCGCGCGAGCGCTTCGGCGGTGCGCGGCGTGACTTCAGAAGGCTTGAGCAGCACGCGATTGCCCGCGGCCAACGCGCAGGCGAGCGGGCCGAGCGCCAGATTGACGGGGTAGTTCCACGGAGCGATCACCGCCACCACTCCGCGCGGCAAGTACTCAATCCACGCCTTCGAGGGCAGCCACAGTGGGCTCGGGCTGACCGGCTTCTTCCGCATCCACTCGCGCAGGTGCTTGCGCGCGTAGCGAACGCCATCGAGCGAGAGCAGCACGTCGGCCGAGAGCGTCTCCCCGCGTGAACGGCCCGAGAAATCTTCCGAGATCGCCTCGACGAACGTCTCCCGTTCCTTCACCAGCAGCTTCTCGAGGCGGGCGAGGCGATCGTCGCGTTCCTCGGCGGTGGGCACGGCAGCCCGGTTGGCGGCAGCACGAAGCAGATCGTAGGCGTTCTGGACGTTGGTGGTCGTCATGACTGGTCCGACCACCTATCCCCGTTTCTCGCCCAGCGCAACGGCTGCGGCCCTTGCACGGCTCCGTCGAAGGGTGTTACTGGTCCGACCAGTTATGGTCGCCTTGAGCCGAAAGAACATCGCCGAACGCATCGCCACGGCGCTGCGCACCTCGATCGTGAAGGGCAAGTTCCAGCCCGGAGACGCGCTGCCTTCCGAGCGCGAGCTGGCCGAGAAATACGACGTCAACCGCTCCAGCGTGCGTGAGGCGATGAAGCGCCTCGAAGCCTGGGGCCTGGTGAAGATTCGCCACGGCGGAGCGACGCGCGTGGCCGACCTGCTCGACGCGGGCATCCACCTGCTCCCGGCGATCATGGAAGCGGGCGGCGATCTCGGTGACGGCATCTTGCGCGACGTGCACGAGATCCGCGGGTTGATGTTCGGCTGGAGTGCGGAACAGGCGGCCATCAAGGCCGACGCCTCGTCGATGGCGCGCCTCGAAGAGCTCACGCGGAAGATCGTCGAGGCGAAGGGCAAGCCGCAGACGCTCCAGGAGCTCGACTACGACTTCTTCCACGAGCTCGTCTTGATCAGCGGGAACTCGCTGCTCTCACTGCTCTCGCGGCTGGTGCGCGACGTGTACTTCCGTCACGCCGAGCGTTTCCTGCCGATGTACCGCGCCGACGTGTTCGACGCGCAACACCACCGCAAGTGCACCGCCGCCATTCGCGCGCGCGATGCACGCACTGCTGGAGACGCCATGCGGGCGCACGCCGCGACTGCGCTGCGTCTCCTCGAGGAGAAGACGGCCAAATGAACGCCCTGTCCCTCTTTCGCGCGGAGCCCGAAGACAACGCCTGCCGTTTCTCCGGCAGCGGAGGTCACGTCGAGAGCTACTTCCTGCGCCTC
Organism: Archangium sp.; assembly: GCA_016792935.1. Classification (GTDB taxonomy): domain Bacteria; phylum Myxococcota; class Myxococcia; order Myxococcales; family Myxococcaceae; genus Archangium_A. The sequence goes on from JAEUJS010000160.1 coordinate 1,670, forward strand.
AACGATCCATCGAAGCCGCGCGCGCTGTGGCTGAAGCAGACCATCCTCTCTCCGCTGAAGGGTTCGCCCGTCGCCGAGACGTGGCTGATCTGGTTCGACGGCGCGAAAGAGCCGATCGCCACGCGCGTCACCGAGCCGTGGACGCAGTTCAAGGCGCCTGACATCGACACCGCGGCGCTGAAGTTGAACGTCGGAGCGACTGGGCGCGCGCTCACACCGACTCCACTTGCAGGTGTGTCGGTAGATCTGAGTTGGAAGCCGAGCGACTCACCGATCGCCAAGCCCCTCTCGATCTTCCCGTACCGCTTCCTGCGCGTCGGCCCATTCCCCAAGTCGAAGCTTCTGACCCCTTCTCCTGCGCTAATCTTCGGGGGGACGATCAGCCTGTCCAACGCCGAGCGGGTCGACGTGGCTGGCTGGCACGGCATGCAGGGCCACAACTGGGGCAAGGAGCACAGCTTCGAATACGCGTGGGGCCAGTGCCTCTTCCCGAGCGAAGACGCGATGCTCGAGGGCTTCACCGGTCGCGTGCGCGTCGGTGGCCGGACCACTCCGCGGATGTCGGCGCTCATCGTGCGGCGCGGCGGCCGTGAGTTCCGCTTCGATCGCATCTTCGATCCCTGGAGGCAGGAACAGCTCATCGAGCCCGACCGCTGGGAGATCCGGCTCCGCAGCGACGATGGCGAGGCGCACCTGGTGATGAACAGCAGCGCGCGCGCTCAGGCCTGCCTCGGCTACCGCAACCCCGATGACGTCATGTCGTACTGCTTCAATTCCAAGCTCGCGTCGGTGGAATGCGAAGTGCGTCCGTCCGACGGCGCAGCCTTCACGTTGAAGAGCGAACACGGCGGCGCGCTCGAGTTCCTGCGTCGCGAACCCGATCCCCGCTTTCCGAAAGTGACCTGAACCATGAACCTGTCCTTCGTCGAGACGATGCGCGGCACGCTGAATGATGGAACGCGGGTCGACTTCCAGATCCGCACGAAGAGCTCCGGAAAGCCCGGGCACTTCACGTTCGAGGGTGTGGTGCACGCGGGAAAGTGGTGCGCCGAAGGTCCGTGTGAGGGCACGCTGATCATCTCGTTACGGCCCGCGTCGATCGCCTACGTCGTGCGCTTCGCGGACGGATTGATCCTCGAGGGGCACAAGTCGCCCACCCTGCTC
>JAEUJS010000170.1 GCA_016792935.1 Archangium sp.
GATGAGCTCAGATCAGCCGACGAGTCGGCTGGGGAACTCGACGACGCGCGCAAAGAAGAGCTCGTCGCGTTGTTGAAGCAGCACGGCGGCAACGTGTCAGCGGTCGCTCGCGCGATGGGCAAGGCGCGCATGCAGATCCAACGGTGGATGGCGCGGTACGAGCTCGATCCGCGGTCGTTCTAGAGCTGAGTCGGGTGCAACAGGTGCAACACCTGCAACAGGTGCAACACCTGCCACAGTGCTCTCCGCGCTCGAGAACTTGAACGAATCAGGGGCTTTGCGGGCCTGAAGTCGCGGCACGGCGGCTGCTCATGGTGAGCCTCCATGAAGACTCTGATCCTCTTCGGTGCGTTGGTGCTGCTGGGTTGGACGACGTTGGCCGCCGGTGTGATCGCTGTCTTCGAAGGCGAGCCCACGGTCTCGATGAAGACCTACAAGCCGCAGAAGCCCGAGGTCCTCGAGCAGAACGACGAGACCGGCCCGCTGCTGTCGGATTGCCCGCGCGGTGGCTCGAGTGGCCTCGATGCGTCGGTCCCGTGCTCGGCGGCGCTTCGTCGCGTGGCGTACGAGGAGCTGAACCGCACCGACGCGTGAGGTCTGTCGTATCGTCGACGCGTGGTTGGACTCATCAAGCCCGCGCGACGGCCTGAAGGTTGGAAGGCGCCTGGTCCGCTCCCTCGCGCTGATCCGAAGCTGCTGCCGCGCGACGACGAGGAGCTCTCGTTCCTCACGGGTGAGTGGCGCATTTTTCAGAAGCAGCAGGGTCACCGCTGGTCGATGGATGATCTCGTCACCGCGTGGGTCGCCGGCGAGCACATCGGCTCTGCACGACGGCTCCTCGATCTCGGCTGTGGGCTCGGAAGCGTGTTGTTGATGAACGCGTGGCGGTTTCCCGATGCCGACGTCACGGGAGTCGAAGCGCAGATGGATCGCGCCGAGATGGCGCGTCGATCGATCGCGTGGAATGGCGTCGAAGATCGCTGCCGCGTGATCAGCGGCGATCTGCGTGACCCTCACCTGTTCGCTGAGGAGCGCTTCGAGTTCATCACCGGCACTCCGCCCTATTTCCCTCCCGGCGCTGGCACGGCGAGCGAGAAGGCCCACGCCTTTCCGTGTCGCTTCGAGGTGCGCGGTGGCGTCGAGGAGTACTGCGAATCAGCCGCGCGCTGGCTCGTGCCTGATGGCCGCTTCGTGGTGTGCACGTCGGCGCTCGAGCGTTCGCGCGTCGAGCTCGGAGCGCGAGAGACCGGCTTCCAGATCATCGAGCACACCGAGTTCATTCCGCGTGAAGGCAAGCCGGTGTTGATCTGCGTCGACGTTCTCACCCGTGCAGCAGCGCCGCGGGTCGATCGCACGTTCACCATTCGAGATCGTGCCTCTCAGTGGACGCCCTGGTTCCGCGGCGTGCGTGATCAGATGGGCATGCCCAGCACACCGCCTTAGTGGCAAGGTGGCCGGCCGATATGAACCAGCCCGTCGCCGTCGTCACCGGAGCCTCGAGCGGAATCGGCCGCGCCCTCGCCAGGCAGCTCGACGCCGAGCAGTACGCGCTCGTGTTGTGCGATCTCAACGAAGCCGGCCTGCGTGAGACGCAGTCGATGCTGAAGAACGGCTCGCAGCGCGTCACGTTGGACGTCAGCAAGCGCTCCGAGGTCGAAGCGATGGCCGCCGACGTGCTCGCGCGTCACGGTCGCATCGATCTCGTCATCAACAACGCCGGCGTGACGGTGGACGCCAGGCTCGCCGAGGTCTCGTACGAAGACTTCGAGTGGCTCTTCGGCATCAACTTCTGGGGCGTGGTCTACGGGAGCAAGGCGTTCCTGCCGAAGATGCTGGAGCAGAAGTCCGGCACCATCGTGAACATCTCCAGCATCTTCGGGATCATCGCGCACCCCGGACAGGGCACGTACAACGCGGCCAAGTTCGCGGTGCGCGGCTTCACCGAGGCGCTGTGGCGTGAGCTCGAAGGCACCGGCGTCACCGCGGTCTGCGTGCACCCCGGCGGCGTGAAGACCAACATCGCGCGCTCGGCCCGGGCTCCGTTCGCGAAGGGCGATGAGCACAAGCAGCTCGCGGATCGCTTCGAGAAGTTGGCGGCCACCACTCCCGAGAAAGCGGCCGAGATCATCTTGCGTGGCGCGCACGACAAGAAGCGGCGCGTGATGGTCGGCCTCGACGCGCAGCTGATGGCGTTCGCGCAGCGCTTGATGCCCGAGGGCTACCCCGATCTCTTTGACGCGCTCGAGAAGCGCATGACGAGGTGAGCTGATCATGGCCGCTCGGAAGAAGAAGTCCGGGACTGGGAGCGCCGAGGTCGTCGAGCTCGAGCTCAAGAAGCTCCTCACGCGACTCAGCAAGCCAGGTGTGGACAGGTGGGAAGCCGACACCGCGAAGGTCCGTCATCTGATCGCGCTCGACGCCGCGTCGGTGATGAAGCGCATCGATTCCAAGCAGGATGAGGCGGTCGGCCTTTTCAGCCGACTGCGCACGCGCGACGGGATGATCGAGCTGTGCCGATCGTCTTTCACCTCGGTGACTTTTTCCGAGCTCGCCCGGCTGAGTCCGCCGGAGCAGCTCGCAACCTTCAGCTTCCACGAGCAGCTCGACGCGATGCGCTGGTACGTCAGCTACACCGAAGACATGCCTTCGACGGTGAAGAGCACGGTGTCTCAGTACGTGCGGAAGCTCGGAGAACTGCATCGGGATCTGACGACGCGCATCGGCCCGCCTGGCAGCGGTGGGCACCCCGTGATTGAGGCAGAGCCCAGCGAAGCAGCCAGCTAGGCAGAAAATTCAGTCTGAGTGGGCCGCACGTCGGTGCCGAAACCGTGAGTGAAGCAAACAACTCGCAGCACTCACTCACGGGAGAAACACCATGTCGTTTTCGATTCGCACCAACGTCGGCTCACTGAACGCGCAGCGCAACCTCTTCAACTCCACCGACATGCTCGAGAGCAGCTACTCGCGCCTGTCGTCGGGCTTCCGCATCACCAAGGCCGGTGACGACGCGGCCGGCCTCGGCATCTCGGTCAACCTGACCGCGCAGATCCGCAGCTTCAACCAGGGCAACCGCAACGCGCAGGACGCCGTCTCGCTGATTCAGACCGCTGAAGCGAACCTGAACCAGACCACCGAGCTGCTGACGCGCATGCGCGAGCTCGCCATGCAGAGCGCCTCGAGCAGCGTGGGCAACGTCGAGCGCGGCTACATCCAGACCGAGAACTCGGCGCTCATCACTGAGATCAACCGCATCGCGAACGCGGCGGAGTTCAACGGCCAGGCGCTCCTCAACACCGCGGCGACCACGCTGACGTTCCAGGTCGGCATCCGCAACGTGGCGGCGAACGATCAGATCGGCGTCTCGACCATCGACGCGACCGCGGCCACCCTCGGCGTCGCGGCGCTGGACCTCTCGACCCAGGCTGGCGCGCAGGCGGCGCTCGCCACCATCGACGCCGGCATCTCGGCGGTCTCGCTCGCCCGCTCGGCGTTCGGCGCCGCCGGCAACCGCCTCGCCTCGGTCATCCAGACCATTCAGCAGTCGAGCGAGTCGCTCTCGGCCGCCAACAGCCGCATCCGCGACGTCGACGTGGCTGAGGAGACGTCGAAGATGGCGCGCACGCAGGTGATGATGCAGGCCGGTGTCTCGATCCTCGCGCAGGCCAACCAGGCTCCGCAGGTCGCGCTCAAGCTGCTCGGTCAGTAAGCGTCGTGGTCGCAGGCTGAGGCGTGGCAAAGCCCCCTGGGGCGACGCCGTGGGGTGGGGAACCGTTGATCGCAGTGAGGATCAACGCCACCGCCGCCGGCCATGACTGAAGCAGGAGCCGGTTCAGCAACGTGCCGTTCTCCGCGAAGACGCGCACACGTTCCGGCCCCGACAACAACGCCGCCGTCAGCAGCAGGAAATTGCCGACGAGCAGCCACCGCAACGCCCGAGAGTGACGGTCGGTCATTCGGCGCGCGACGACTGCGAGCACGACGGCCCAGGTGACGCCCCACGAGAAGACGTCACTGGCGTGAAGCACGAGCAGTTTGGCGAAAGTCGACAGCCAGCCCCACGCGGGGGAGTTGAGGGCGTGATCGGAAACGGTCACGCCCTTCGTGTTGAGCAGCGTCCTCCAGGTGAGCACGACGGCGACGGCAGCGACGAGCGGGCCGATGCGACGCCACCACGGAGTGAACGGAACGTCTTCTCGTCGTGAGGCGAGTACGGCCGCGAGCGTGGCGGCGAGCACCTGCGTGACGCCTTCGTCTTTGAAGCCGGCGAGGCAGACGGCGATCGCGATCGAGCCGAGACCTGCGCGCGCGTCGAGCAGCCTTCCGAGCAGCGCGAGCCCGAGGAGTCCGACCGGGAGATCGACGTAGATCGACTTCAAATGCACCAAGCCGAGCGGAGCAGAGATCAGCACCACGATCGCCCAGCCCTTCGCTTTAGCGAGTGTGTCCCACCACGCTTCGATCGCGACGCCGGCGCAGGCGAGCACGAGCAGCGTCGAAGAGAAGACGTGCTGACCGAGCTCATCGTCGCCGAGAGACAGCCAGCCGACGGCGCTCGGCCAGAGCGGCACGTAGCCCGCGGGGATGACGCCTTGTGTGGAGTCGAGAGAGGCGGTGACGACTCCGTCGAACGCGAGCGAGCCGAGACGCGCCTTCGCCAGCCACACGAACTCGTCCCAGTAGAGAGGCACCCAGGGTCGCACCAGGACCCACACCGTCAGGCCCGCAATAAAGATGAAGGGTGCGAGCGAGAGCGGCGCGGCAGCTTCGAGCCGCCTGGGAGAGAGCCACACGCCGAGCGCGATGCTGCTCACGATCGCGACGCCGGGAAGTCCGAGTGACGCGGCGAAGAGCAGCGCGAGTCCGACGAAGAAGCTGGCTGGAGTGCGCAACGCATCGAACGGAGCACGTCGATCGACGACGGCCAGCACGAGCGCCCCGAGCGCATGAATGAGCAAGAACGCGATCAAGGTGCCGGGGCCCTCTTCGGCGAACAGATCACGACATACCCAGTGGGCCGGCACTCGAGCGGCAACGAAGTCCCGATGACGCCGAGATGCACACCACCATCAACCGGAGCCCGCACCGGCACCGCGTAGCGACTCAGCGGAAACGTGACGTCGTCTTCCTCACGCACGACGGTGACGGGAAAGATCGGCCACGGCGCATTCTTCTCGAGCGCCTCGATGCTGGCGGTGATCGGCGCAGCTGCAGCACCGCGATGCATCGGCGCATCACCGCGCTCAACGAACACCTGAAACAAACCGAGCGCCGCCGGAGCGAAGAGCACGAGCGGCAACCACTTCGGCGCACGGCGAACGAGAACGATCGCCGCGAGCAGCGCGACGGCAGCGATTCCGAACGAGAGCGACGATTCCGGAAAACCCTCGCGGCTCGCACGCGTGACACCATTGGTGCCGTCGATGACGAGCTGCTCAGTCGTCGCGAGCGTCTGCGAAGCCACGGCGCGGTCTTATAGGGAAATTCCCTCTCCCGCCCCTGCGGGAGCGGGTCAGGGTGAGGGGAAGTCGGAAGTCTGCGCGAGACGTGCTGTAAGCCATCGGTCGTGGCTCGCCTCTGGTCGCTGATCTTCGTGCTCACCGCGTGTCATCCGCCGGCGCCGAGCCGCGCCGATCGCATCGACCTGCTGGTGATCGCCCCGCACCCAGACGACGAAGTGCTGATCGCCGGAGGCCGCATCGCGCAGACAGTCGCGCGTGGCGGCCGCGTCTCCGTCATCCTCGCGACCAACGGCGACTACGGCTGCGAACGCGACGGCTATCTCCGCGAGGCCGAGAGCATCTCCGCGCTGACACTGCTCGGAGTGAAGCCCGGCGACGTGCACTTCCTCGGCTACCCCGACGGAGCGCTGAAGCGACTCACCTCGACGCCACTCGCAGCCATGGAGCACCGCGACGCGACCGGAGAATGCACCGCGCGCACCGGCACCTGGGCCGATCGCGCGGCGGGCCGAATCGACGAACACTCGCGCCGCACCGGAGAACCCGCCGACTGGACCGCCGACAATCTCACCGGAGATCTCGCTGCGCTCCTCACGCGCCTCGATCCGCTCGAGGTCGCCCTGCCCCACGGCATCGACGATCACCCCGATCACGCGATGACGTACGTCTTCTTCCGGCGCGCGCTCGACACACTGAAGTCGGCGCCACGCCTCGTGCACCGCGGAGTCGTTCACGCCGGCCCCTGCTGGCCCTCGGTGGCCTGCCAGACGTACTTCACGCCCGAGCAGCCCATGCCGGCGCTCCCCTCACCGTTGGCCAGCTACGAGCCAGCCGAGCGGCTTCCCATC
>JAEUJS010000177.1 GCA_016792935.1 Archangium sp.
GAGGTGGTCTCGATGCGCCAGTGCGAACGCAGGACCTTGCCGTCGTAGACGCCCAGCACGGTGTTGGTGTTGCCGACGTCGATCGCGAGCAACATGCGTCAGCTCTTCCGCGTCCTCACTTGCTCTACATCACCCGACAACACGCGCTCGGTCTTGCCGCCGCCGAGGTCGAGCAGCAGCGCACCTGCCTCGTCGAGATCCTTCGCCACGCCGCGCAGCTCCTTGTTGTCGGCGCGCACCAGCACTTCCTGCCCGAGCATCGGCGCGTGCTTCTTCCAGGCCTCACGCACGGGAGCGAAACCTTCCTCTGTCCACGTCTCGAGCCACCCTTCGAGCTTGCCGAGCAGCGCCGCGGTGAACAGCGCGCGGTGCACCGGACTCTTGCGATTCTGAGCGACCGAGGTCGCCAGCTCTGCCAGCTCGCTGGGAAAATCCTTCGCCTCGGAGTTCAGATTCACGCCGATGCCGAGCACCACGAAGTGCACCCGCTCCACGTCGGCGGAGAGCTCGGTGAGGATGCCCGCGACCTTCTTGCCGGCGATCTGAATGTCGTTGGGCCACTTGATCTCGGCAGCGACGCCCGAGTCGATCAGCGTCTCGACGAGCGCGACAGCGGCCACCAGCGTCAATTCCGGAGCGCGTGCCGGGGCGATCTCTGGCCGAATGATCACGCTCATCGCCAGGCTCTTGCCCGCAGGAGACGCCCACGAACGCCCACGCCGGCCTTTGCCCGCCGTCTGGTGCTCGGTGACGATCACTTCTCCGTGAAAGCCACCCTCGTGCGCCAGCTCAAAGGCCTTGGCGTTGGTCGACTCGAGCTCGTCGTAGTGGTGCAGCGTGCGGCCGAGCTCGCGCGTGGTGAGCAGCGGGCCGACCTCGAGCGTGGTGAGGCGATCAGGCACCTCGAGCAAGCGGTAGCCGCGCGAGGCCTGCGCGTCGATGCGGTACCCCAACTTGCGCAGGCTCTCGACGTGCTTCCACACCGCCGTGCGCGAGAGCCCCAGCTTGTCCGACAACGCCGCGCCCGAGACGTAGTCCTCCCCGCTCTCGGCGAGAAAGCCCAGGATCATCTCTTCGTTCGAAAGCTCGGGTTCGGCGTCCATCAACCGTGAACGCTAGCACCGCTTGGCAGCTATTTCGCGGGCGTGAACTTGAGAAGCGCCAGAGATGACTGGGGAATCTGCTTGCCGTTCGACTCCAGCACCGTGGTCAGCCGCACGATGCCGATGCCCGGAGCAAACGTCATCTCGTTCACCAGCACCGTGCCCTCTTCGACGCGGTTGCGGCTCTCGACCACCACACAGTCGTCCCACTTGCCGGCGGGCGCCTCGCACGCCTGACCGCTGGCGACGATCTCGTAGTTCTCGACCGACGACACCGAGACCACGTTCGTCCACTTGTTGCCGGTCTCGATCGGGTTGCGCAGCAGGTAGCGCTTTTGATCACGCACGCCGTAGGCGTCGGCGATGAACTGCGCGCCGGTGGAGTCCTCGACGTAGCCTTCGGCGTTCTTGCGCAGCGTCGTCACGTCGATGGTGCGCGTCTCGCCGAGGAGCTTCACCTCGTAGTTCCACGCGGTGCCGACGTTGAGCGGGTAGTACGCGTCCGCCGTCACCACCGGCTTCTTCGCCTTGTCAGTGGTGTTGCTGCCGGTCGTGGTGCAGCCGATCGACAAGACCATCGCGAGGACGGGAACGAGGCGAGTCATCATTTCGTGGCTCCGGGTGGGGATTTCTTCTGCTGGCGTGCGCGCAATTCGGACAACGCCTGCTCGGCGCTCGCGCGAAGGAGTGCGTCGTCGTGACCTGAGGCGACGAGATCGAGGTACGCCTCGGCGTCTGAGCCACCGATGCTCCCGACCGCGAAGACCACCTCGCGCTGGAACATCAGATCGCGCTGGTTCGCGGCCTCGATCAGCGGGTTCACCGCCTCCTCGGCCTTGAGTTCGACCAACAGGCCAATCGTCGATCGCAGCTCATCGAGCTCTTCGGAAGCGAGGCGCTTCAAGAGATCGGGCAACGCGCGCTTGTCCTTCGCGCGCACCAGCAGCCGCAGCGCCGCCTCGCGCATCGCGGGATCGGTGTCTTTTCGTTTCGCGTCGAGCGCGTCGGGCGTGGCGTTCTCGAGCGTGATCAGCGCCGCGGCCTCACGCACCACCAGGCCCATGCCGTCATCGAGGGCAGCTCGAATCGCGGCCTGCATCACCTCGACGTCGTGACCGTCAGCGCGCACCTTGAGGCGATGCGTCAGCGCGATCGGCTCGGCGTCTCCGGTGTGGCGCACGTCGAGCGCGACCGAGACGAACGACGAGCCTTCTTCGAGACCCGGCTCGGTGAGGCCCGCGGCGAAGTCGAGTCGCCACGGCTTGACGTCGCCGCTCGCCCTCTGCCCCTTCGCCAGCACCACGAACTTCGACGCCTCGAGCTTGGTCACCAGCTGCGTACGCAGCTGCTCTTCGGTCAGCGAGATCACGTCACCGCCCTCGAACGCATCGACCTCGAGGCGCTCGATGGTGGGCTTCGGCGTCTTGCTGCACGCGGCGAACGCGCACAGCAACACGAGCACTGCGATCGTTGAACGGGTCCCCTCTCCCTCGGGGAGAGGGTCAGGGTGAGGGAGCCGAATCAAGCCGGGTCAGACGACGGAGGTGGAGCCGGCGGAGGCGGAGCCGCAGGAGCCTCGCCACCGCTCGAAGACGCGGGAGCAGCAGAAGCGCCGGCTTCACCCGGAGAGCCTGGAGTTCCATCAGGACGCGGACCACCAGCGCCACCACGACGGCGACGGCGACGGCGGCGGCGACGACGGCGGCCTTCGCCACCCTCGGCACCCGGAGCGCCATCGGCCGCGGCCTCAGGACCGCCCTCGTCACCCTCTTCACCGTCATCACCTTCGTCGTCGCCCTCGTCACCTTCGTCACCCTCAGCACGCACGGCAGGCGTGCCATCGGGGATCGTCGTGGTAGGCTCTCCAGAGGCCGACGCTTCAGCCGCAGGCGCCCCCTCGGTCTTCGGCGCATCGGAGGAGCGAGGCTCGCGCTGATCGCGTTCCTTCTGACGCTCCTCACGGCGCTTGGCCGCGTCGTCGGCATCGAGCTTGGCCTGCGCGAAGAACGCCTCGTCGATGTCGAACAACTCGACGGTGGTGACGCTCACGCCGACCTTCGCCTCGAAGAACTTGTCGGCCAACGCGTCGCCGGCCCAGAGCATGACGAGCGCTCCGCTGGTGCACTCGCTCCTGGCGTCGCCGCGCGCTTCACCGGCGGTCAACACCAGGCCGACGTTCGCGCCGGTCTGCTGGAGCTCGCGACGGGTCTCCTGAATGTGGCGACGCTCGACGGCGCCTCCACCCTTGAGCACGCGAATCGCGTACCGAATCTCGAGCGAGCCCTCTCGCTTGCGCGCGGAAAGCAAAGGCCCTTCCTTCGAGCGACGCGCCACCTTGAGCTCGCGGAAGTGCAGGCCGTGGAGCATGCGCACGCAGGCCTTCTCGAACGTGCCGAGCTCGAGATCGACCAGCTTCTTGCGCAGCACGCGCGCCATCGCCTTGCGCGCGTCCTTGCCCGCCACACGCGCGGTCTGGATGAGCGCGAGATCGTCGGCCGACGGAGCGCTGCTCGCCGCCTGCTCGTCGCGCTTGCGCTCGGAGCGAAGGACGACGCGGCCGCTCTCGAACGTGAGGTGGCACGCCGAGCAGAACGCGGTCTGCACCTCGAGCGCCGTGGGCCCGCCTTCGGCCTGCGGTTCGAGCGAGAGCTGCAGCTCGTTGCCTTCCGCAGAACGCGCGGCGGCGAAGAGCGGCTTGCGGTTCTCATCGAGGCGCTTCTGGTTGTCGCTGGCGAGCCCGTCGATCAGCTGACCGATCGAACAATCATCAGCGACGCCTTCACGCGCCTTGAGCCGCGCGAGGAGCTCACCTGGAGGCAACGCGGTCTGCGCTTCCTGCAGCGCCTCGAACGCGACCTCGGAGATGGGCGGGAACTTCTTCTTGCGATCGTCGTCACGCGAGCGCTTGCGATCGCTCTGGCGGCCGATGCTGCGCAGGTATTCCGCGTGCGCTTCGGGGTGCCGCTCGGAAGGACGGTACGGAGGAAGATTCTCCTCGGGGTTGGGCTCGATGACGCCGGTCTGCGCCAGCGCGTCCGGATCTTCCGGGAGCATCCAGTCGGTCAGCGCGAACGTGTCCTTCGCCGTGACCTGCAGCTTGCGATCGCGCGGCCGTTTCGCCATCGCAGCGAGCCGCGAGAGCATCGTCACTTCCGGCGTCTTCCCAACGTGAGACAGCAGACCCTTCTCAACTGCGCGCTTCGTGATGTCCGAGGACAGGAGCGGAGTGCCCGCCTCCTCGAGGACGCGAAGCGCCGCTTCGTAAAATGTCATGGGTTATTTCCCAGCGAAAACATGGACTTCAGTGGAAGCCCGACAGAGGACGGCGCGGGAACGTAGGCACGGCTACAGTGGGTGTCAATGTGTGATGCGAGCGAGCGCGCGTGAGCCAGATCAGGTTCCGCATCGGCCACAACTGGAAGCGCGAGGAGCCAGGACCTGGCGGCCCGCGTGACGAGTTCGCGCTCGAGCTGGAAGGCATCAACCTGCTCCCCGGCGCGAACGACGAGCCGCTGGTGCGCATCATCACGGGTCTCATCGACACCGTGTCGGCGCTGGTGATCGACGGCGAGCGCGCGGGCCAACTCTCGCTCGAAGACGTGCACCTCGAGCTCTGCCTGTGGCGCACGCACGGCCATGACGTGCAGGCATCGGTGATCGATCTCTCAGCACCTCCGCGTCAGGTCCGCGCGCCCATCACCATCGATCTCGGCGCGCTGGTCGAAGCCGCGACGAAGTGCGCGCGCAATTTTCTGCGTGACGTCTCGCAGCACCGCGAAGCGCTCGAGACCGAGCTGGTCGCGTTGGAGCGCAAGGTGAAGCGCCTGGGCGAAGTGGTTCTCGAGGAACGCTCGGTGCGTGACGTCTCTGCGTGGAGCGCGGTGCGCAGCGCGGGCTCGGGCGCGTCGGGCGAATCGTGCATCGGGTTCTCGCTGCGTGATGACGACGGCCGAACGCAGGCGTGGTCGCGCAAGACGCGCGCGGGACTCCCTCCCCTGTTGTTCGATGGAGAGCTCACCCACACCATCGGCGCGATCAAGTCGGGTCACCCCTTCCTGCAGATGATGGGGCTGGCGCGCGCGGCGACCGAGGGTCAGGCGATCTTCGAAGGCCAGAAGATCGCGCCCGAGGTGGTCTTCGTCGCCGGCCTCGAGCTGTGTCTGGCGTTGCGCACGCGAAATCCGTCGCTCGCCGCGAACCCCTACGTCGAGGCGCTGCAGGTGCGGTGCACCGATGGGCTCACGGCGCTGCGTCAGCCGATCCCCGACACCAGCGTGGCGACGGTGAACGTGCCGCGGGCGACGGCGCCGGGAATTCCGCTCGCGCCCGTTGGAGAGCTGCGGCGCGTCGGGCTACAGGCGCGCTGGTCGCGTCCCGCTGCGCTCGGTGAAGACGGTGGCCAGATCCTGCTGCTGAAGAAGGGGCTGGTGGTGCACTCGCCGCACGCCGCCCACGCGTTCACGGCGCGCGGGGAGACTGCGTTCCGTCATCTCTCGCCGCGCGGCGTCGGCGTTTCTCCGAGCGGGCTGGTGTTGTGCAGCACGCCGGATCGCCTGACGTGTTTCCAGGGCAAGGAGCCGCTGTGGTTCCGCGATCACGACGGCGGGCGGCCCGGCGCGCGACTCGATGAAGTCGATGGCGTGTTGCTGACGCTCTACGGACGGCGGACCGCGGCGGGTCTCTCGGTGCTCACGGGCCGCGAGATCTGGCGCTTCGAGCCGCCGCGCACGCAGACCATGACCTTCTCCCGCATCGGAGGGCGCGCGTTGATCGGCACCGACGGCGGCACGCTCTACGGCCTCGACATCAGCGACGGCCAGGTGCGCTTCCGCGTGAAGGCGGGGTTGCCCGTGGTGCGTCCCGCGGTGGCGGCAGGCAAGCGCGCGATCATCACGCTCAACCGTGGCGAGCACTCGGCGATCTATCTGTGTGACGCGCTCGCTCCGGGCACCACGACTCCGGCGGGAGCGATCGTGTGGACGCGCGAGCTGATCTTGAGCACGCCGGGCACCCCGGTGACGGCGCGCGGCAAGTCGTGGGTCAGCGGCGCGCGCGATGGCCGCACCTTCGTGGTGTGTCTGGGGCCCAAAGGCCAGGTGCTGTGGGAAAAGACCGTGGCATGTGATGCACGAAGCACGCGGCTGATCGCGTTCGAAGGCGGTGTCATCGCATGTGATGCGCGCGGAGCGGCGGTGCGTTTGCTCCCCGACGGATCGACCGAGTGGGTGCTCGGCTCTTCGGGCGACGAGCTCAATCACGCCATCGAGCCCTTGTTGCGGCGGCGCACGTTGATCGTCCCCGGGCCCGTGACGCGACTCGTTCAGCCGCGCGGTGGCCGCGTGGTCGGAGAGCTTTCCACCGGCGCGCGCATGCTCGATCTCACGGCGGACTCGAAGATGACCATCACCGTGCTCCGCGAGCCGGGTTCGATCGAGACCTTCGTGCCGTCGCGAGCGCTGGCCGTCGTGCCGTAGCGGAGTGGCGCACGCCCGCGAGCGCGGAGCGGGGGGAACGTGATCAGCGGCTCGACCACCAGGACTTGAACTCGTCCCAGCTGATCTTCCCGGAGTTGTTGGCGTCGATCACCGCGAGCGCGACGTTCAGCTCTTCTTCGTCGATCATCTGACCGAGCGCCTCGAGGAGCCGCGAGAGCTCAGCGCGATCGATCGATCCGCTGCCATCGCGATCGAAAGACTTGAAGATCTCGAACGTCTCGTCGCGCGGCGTCTCGGGCTCATCAGGCTCGATGGCCGGCGGCGGAGCGTGCATCGGCGAGGTGCGCGTGCCCGAAGACTTCTTCGCCTTCTTCTTCTTCGGCGCGGGCTTCGCGGCCTTCTTCGCGCGCGTGACCTTCTTCGCGGCTTTCTTCTTCGAGGAAACAGATTTCTTCTTCGAGCTCTTCTTCAGTTTTCGGGAAGCCATTCGTCTGAGGAGCATGTACCAACCCACTTCCAGCCGGAATCACGATGTGACACACACGGGCTCCATGCCTCGTGAGCTGATCGACCTCCACATTCACGTCGGAGGCGCCGTCGCCCCGCACATCCTCTGGTCCATCGCGCACCAGCAGGGCTTCAAACTCCCCGTAAAAAACTACTTCGAGTTCGTCGAGCTGATCACCGCGTCTCCCGACAAGGTCGACTCGCTCGACAGCTACTTGAAGATCATGCACCAGTGGACGGAGAAGATTCAGAGCTCTCCGGCGGCGATCGAGCGCTCCGTCTATGAGGTGATCGGCAAGGAATACCGTTCCTCGCGCGTCACGCAGATCGAACTTCGCTTCAACCCCATGAAGCGCAACCTGCACAGCGAGCTCGACCTCGACCACATCATCTCGGCGGCGATTCGCGGCATGGACCGCGCGATGCTCGAGTACAGCGTGAAGGCGTGCCTGATCTTCTGCCTCGCCCGCGAGTGGGACTCGAAGCTCAACAGCATCATGGTCGAGAAGGCCATCAAGTACCGGCACCGCGGCGTGCTGGGCATCGACCTCGCCGGAACTGAATCGAACGCCATCGAGCTCAAGCCCGAGGTCGTCGCGCAGTACGAAGATCTCTTCGCGCGCGCGCGCAAGGCGGGCCTCAAGACCACC
Source organism: Archangium sp. (assembly GCA_016792935.1). Taxonomy (GTDB): domain Bacteria; phylum Myxococcota; class Myxococcia; order Myxococcales; family Myxococcaceae; genus Archangium_A. The sequence continues at coordinate 7,696 of JAEUJS010000177.1, forward strand.
ATTCACACCGGCGAGACCAGGGGCACGGGCGCCGAGGGCGTGATCGCGGTGATCGAGAAGCTCAAGCCGAACCGCATCGGCCACGGCATCCGCGCGGCGTACGACGAAGCGGCGATGAAGCTCTTGAAGGAACGCGACGTGGTGCTCGAGCTGTGCCCCACCTCCAACCTGCAGACCAAGGCGGTCGAAGGCATCAAGGAGTTCGAGCACATCGTCCGCACGTTCTGGGATCGCGGCGTGAAGATCACCTTCAACACCGATGGTCCGTACCTGCTGAACACCGACATGCGCCGCGAGATCGAGTTGATCGAGCAGAACAACATCCTCACCTCGCACCAGGTCGATCAGACGCTGGCGTGGGCGCGCGAGTACTCGTTCATCTCGAAGGCCTGAGCCTCGAATGTCGCTGTACGACTCGTTGCTGAGGCCGCTGCTGTTCCGCCTCGACGCGGAGTCGGCCCATCACCTCGGCATGTGGAGCCTGTCGCTCGCGGAGACCGCGTGTGGCGTGGCGTCCGTGATGCGCCAGCGCGTGAAGCCCGATCGCTCGTCGCTGAAGATGCACGTCGCGGGGCTCGATTTTCCAAACCCCGTCGGCCTCGGAGCGGGTCTCGACAAGAACGCCGAAGCGATGGTCGGGCTCTTCTCGCTCGGGTTCGGAGCGATCGAGGTCGGCACCGTCACGCCGCGCGCGCAGCCGGGCAACGACAAGCCGCGCGTGTTCCGCATTCCCGAGTACCAGGCGGTCATCAACCGCATGGGCTTCAACAACGAGGGCGTCGACGCGATGGCGGCGCGCTTGCGTGAGCTCGAGTGGCGGCCTGCTCCCATCGGAGTGAACATCGGGAAGAACAAGGACACGCCCAACGAGCGCGCGGTCGACGACTACCTCGCGTGCGCGGCGAAGTTGTCGGCGCTGGGCGACTACGTGGTGGTGAACTTGAGCTCTCCGAACACGCCGGGCCTTCGCGCGCTGCAGGATCCCGAGGTCCTCGCTGGTTTGCTGCGCGCGGTGCGGACGCAGGTCGTGGGGCGGCCGTTGTTCCTCAAGATCGCTCCGGATCTGGGCGATGAGGCGGTCGATGCGGTCGTCGACGTCGCACGCGACTGCGGAGCCGACGGGCTCATCTGCACCAACACCACCATCACGCGGCCGGTGAAACATCCGACCGCGCACGAGACGGGTGGGCTCTCTGGAAAGCCGCTCTTCACGCGATCGACCGAGGTGGTGCGCCGCGCCTTCAAACGCACCGGCGGGAAGCTTCCCATCGTTGGCGTCGGCGGGATCTTCAGCGGCGAAGACGCATGGCAGAAGATCTGCGCGGGCGCGTCGTTGGTGCAGATCTACACGGGCTTCATCTATCGAGGACCAGCACTCGTGAAAGAGATCCTCGACACGCTCGAAGAGAAGCTGAGCGATCTCGGCCTCGACTCACTGCAGAAAGCCGTGGGACGCGACGCGTGATGTGGAAACGGTTCAGAAATGGCGTCGCTCAACCTGCGCGCACCAACTTCTGCTCGGTCGCATCAGCCGCCTCCGTACTTCGGATTCCGTTTTCGAGCGCACTCGCCCTCTACGCAGACGCAATTTGGAAGGTTGAGGGACTGCGTGGGTTTCGGGGATTCGGTCTTCGGGACACGAGGCGAGCACTCGAGCGTGGCCTCGTGTGTCGGGAAGTCGAGGGAGC
>JAEUJS010000166.1 GCA_016792935.1 Archangium sp.
AGGTGCAAGCCGTCCACCCGTTCCTCGAGATCGAACAACACGCGCTCCTCGACACGGTGAAGCGCTTCCACATTCCCAGGCAGCCGTTCCTCGATCTCATCGACGGAATGGAGATGGACCTCACCAAGCACCGCTACGCGAACTGGGCGGAGCTCGACCTCTACTGCTACCGCGTCGCCGGAGTGGTCGGGCTGATGATGGCTCCGCTGCTGGGCACGACGGACCCCCGCGCGCTGATTCACGCTGCGGATCTCGGCCGCGCGATGCAGCTGACGAACATCCTCCGCGACGTGAAGGAAGATCTCGCCCGCGGACGCATCTACCTGCCGCAAGACGAGCTCACGGCCGCCGGCGTCACCGACGAACAACTCCGCGCGGGGGTCATCACGCCGAGCCTGGAGAAGTTCATCCGCCAGCAGATCGATCGCGCGCGCAGCCTCTACGCGTCGGCGGCGAAGGGAGTGCCCTGGCTGCGCGGCTTCGGCTCGATGCGAGTCGTTCGCCTGATGGGCAGCATCTACGGCGGAATTCTCGACGTCATCGAGCGCCGCCAGCTCGACGTCTTCAGCGCGCGCGCATCGGTCAGCACCGGCGGAAAACTCTGGCGACTGATCAAGATCCTCTTCACGCCGAATCCGAAGCCCAACCCTCTTCCTCAGGGAGCGAGTCAGGGTGAGGGAGCGGTCATTTGAAGAAGGTCGCCGTCATCGGCGGAGGCTTCGCCGGCCTCACCGCCGCCGCCGAGCTCGCGAGCGCGGGCGCGAAGGTCACGCTCTTCGAAAAGTCTCCAACGCTCGGAGGCAAGGCGCAGGTCGTCACCGCCGACGGCGTGACGCTCGACACCGGCCCGACGCTGCTGACGCTCCCCGACGTCGTGCGCGGCGTGTTCGCGCGAATTCACGCCAGCGATCTGCTCCCGAAGTTCACGCGACTCTCGTTGCAAGCGCGCTACTCGTGGGCCGACGGCCGCACCTTCGACTGCCACGAAGCACTCGACGCCACCGCGAAGAGCGCCGAGCAGTTCGGAGCAAAAGAGAGCGCCGGCATCCGTTCGTTCTACGCCGAGGCCGAGAAGACGTTTCGCGCCGCCGGAGAGCCGTACCTCGAAGCGCCGTTCGAAGGCATGCCGGAATTCCTCGCGCGCGTGTTCAAGAAGCAGGGAGCGACCGGCCTCATCAACGGCATGCAGCTCTCGACGCTCGACTCGCTCGCGAAGCGTCACTTCCACTCACCGCAGCTGCGCCAGTTCGCCAACCGCTTCGCGACGTACGCCGGCGCATCGCCGTATCGAGCGACCGCGGCCTTCGCGCTGATTCCACACATCGAACGCGCGCTCGGCGTGCACCACGTCGAAGGCGGCATGGGAGCGCTCGTCACCGCGCTCGCCCGCGCGCTCGAGCGCCTCGGTGTCGTGCTGCGGCTCGGCGAGACCGCGACGTGGGTCGAGAAGAAGTCCGAGCTCATCGCCGGTCCGCCCGGTGGCGAGTCGCCGTTCGACGCCGTGGTGGTGAACGCAGACCCCTTCTCCAACGAGCCGCTCGGCACGCGCCCGCTCGCGATGAGCGGTTACGTCGCCTTGTTGCAGACCACCAGGCGGCTCCCGCTCGCACACCACCACGTGGTGTTCGGGAACGACTACGTGCGCGAGTTCGACGAACTGTTCAGCGGCCAGGTGCCGAGCGATCCGACCATCTACTTCTGCCATCCCGCCGCGACGGACGCGTCGATGGCGCCCGAGGGACGCAGCGGCGTGTTCGCGATGGTGAACGCTCCGGCGATGCGCACGAGCGGAGAAGTGGAAGCGTGGAGCGAACACGCGCGCGTGCTCCGAGAGAAGTGCATCGCGACGTTGAAGAAAGTCGTCCCCGTCGATGACGTGCAGTTCATCGCCGAGCGCACGCCGGTCGATCTCGCGCAGCGTGGCGCTCCCGGTGGCTCGATCTACGGCTTTCTCCCGCACGGAAAGTTCGGGCCGTTCGAGCGTCCGAAGATTCGTTCCTCGACGCGCGGCGTGTTCTTCGCCGGAGGCAGCACGCACCCCGGTGGTGGCGTACCGATGGTGATGCTCTCAGGACACTTCGCCGCGACCCTCGCATTGAAAGAGGTCACGTTCGGAGGTCCGTCATGACGACCATGACGCCGCTCGAACTCGCGCGCGAACCAGGCAGCTACCGCTGGTACTACCTCGACGTCTCGAGCGGAGAGTGGACCGCGGTCGCCATCTTCATGCTCGGCTCGCTCTTCTCGAGCCGCTACTCGCGCCGTCACGATCGCGGAGCGCTCCCCATCGCGCACTCCGCGGTGAACTTCGCGCTCTACAAAGCGGGCCGCCGCGTCGCGTGGGTGCTCAGCGAGTACCCGCACGCGGAGCTCAAGGGCAACACGCTGCACATCGGCCCTTCGACACTCGAGCGCGCGAAAGACGGCCGCACCATCGCGCGCATCATCGAGCGCACGCCGTGGTGGCCGACTCCGGTGCACGCCGACCTCGTCATCGAGCCGAACGGGCCGACGACCAACAGCATCACGCTCGTCGACGGCCTGTCGCACCAGTGGCACCCGTTCGCGGTTCGCGCGCGCGGTGACGTGCACGTTCCCTCGCACGGCATTCGCTTCGACGGCGAGGGCTACCACGACGGAAATTCTGGAAGCCGCGTGCTCGGCACCGACCTCTCCGGCTGGAGCTGGATCCGCACGCACCGCGTTGATGCATCGTCGGTCGTCTACCGGCCGAATGGTCCAAAGGCCCTGGGGCCGACGGCGATGGGGAGGGAACCGACCTGGCAGGTCCGCGTCGACGCACAGCACGCGAGCGTCACGCGCTCCGAGCTGCCGAGCGAAGACTCGACGCGCACGCGCTGGGGCCTCTCGATTCCTTCGAGCCTCGGCCTCGACGCGCCGTGCACGCTCCTCGAATCGTCGCCGTTCTACGCGCGCCTCGAAGCGCGCACCGCCGACGCGCACGCCCTCGGAGAGTCGGGCGACTTCGCGCGCTTCCACTCTCCCTTCGTGCGCTGGATGGCCGACTTCCGCACGCGCACGCACCGCATGGGAACCCAGTCATGACCGCTCCTGAACCGACCTACCGCATCAACATCGCCGCCGAGATGTCGGGCGTGAGCGAGAACCTCATTCGCGCCTGGGAGCGCCGCTACGGCGTGCCCAAGCCGATTCGCACCGCGTCGGGCTACCGCGCGTACGCGCGCTCGGAGATCGAGATCCTCAAACGCCTCAAGCAGCTCACGCAGCAGGGCGTGAGCATCGCCGAGGCGGTGTTGCTGGTGCCGTCGCTGACGCGCGAGGTGAAGGCGCTGCTCGCGCGCGAAGAGCAGGGCCAACCACAGCCCGTGGTCGACTATGGGCCGTGGCGCGACGAGCTGCTCCGCGCGGCGCAGCGCTTCGATCAACACGCCATCGACGCCTCGCTCGACGAGGCGATGCACGGCCGGCCGCCAGTGGCGTTCTTCGACGAGCTCGTCGCTCCGTTTCTCAAGGAAGTCGGAGACCGCTGGCACACCGGCGCGCTCACCGTCGCCGAGGAACACCTGCTCAGCAACGCCGTCCGCCAGCGGTTGATGGCGTTGCTCAACTCGGCGCCGCGACGCGCGAGACGCCACGTGGTGTGTGCGTGCCTGCCGACGGAACAGCACGACGTCGGGCTGCTCGGCGCGGCGCTGCGTTTCCGGCATGCCGGGTGGAAGGTGACGTACCTGGGCGCGTGCACCCCGCTCGAACAGCTCGCGCGCACGGCGAAGGCCCTCAAGCCCGACGTCGTCGCGGTGTCGGCGGTGCGTGATGGGCGCGAGCTCAAAGGGCTGCGCAAGGCGATCCCCGAAGGCCGCATCATCGTCGGTGGAGGCGCGGCGAAGGGCAGACTCCCTGGGCTGCACGTCATCGAGACCGCCGCCGATTGGTCGCGCCTCTTCGAGGAACTCCCGTGAAGACAGCACTCGTCATCGGAGCAGGCCCCGGTGGCCTCGCCGCCGCCATCAACCTCGCGTCACTCGGCCTCCAGGTCACCGTCGTCGAGAAGGAACCCGTCCCCGGCGGCCGCATGCGCGGCATCAGCTTCGACGGCTACGAGTGCGACACCGGCCCGACGATTCTCCAGCTCCCGGAAGTGCTCGAGTCCATCGTCGCGCGCGGCGGCAAGAAGCTCAGCGACTACGTCACCCTGCGCCGGCTCGAGCCGAACACCCGCATTCACTTCTGGGACGGCACCGCGCTCGACACCAGCACCGACGTCGAGCGCATGAAGGCGTCACTGGCGAAGCTCGACGCGAAACACCCTGCCCGCTTCGATGCGTGGCTCGCCGAGGCGAAGGCCAAGTACGCCGTCGCCTACGAGAAGTTCATCTGCACGCACGCCGACTCGCTCGCGTACTACGCGCCGTGGCGGCTGCTCGACACCTTGCGCTTCAAGCCGTGGCAGACGCTCTACCGCCACCTCGACTCGTTCTTTCACGACGACCGCGTGACGTACGCGTTGTCGTATCCCTCGAAGTACCTCGGGCTCCACCCCACGACCTGCTCGAGCGTGTTCAGCGTCATTCCGTTCCTCGAGCTGCAGTTCGGCGTGTGGCACGTCATGGGCGGCTTCCGTTCGCTCTCGCGCGGCCTGCAGCGGTGCGCGGAAGATCTCGGCGCCCGCTTTCGCTTCAACGCACCCGTCGCGGAAGTCACGACTGCCGGCACACGCGTCACCGGAGCGCGTCTCGAAAATGGAGAGTCGCTCACCGCCGACGTGGTGATCATCAACGCCGACCTCCCCTGGGCGGCGACGAAGTTGGTTCGCCCCGAGCTGCGCGAAGGCACGCGGCTCTCGAACGACTCGCTCGAGCGCGCGAAGTACTCGTGCTCGACGTTCATGATGTATCTGGGGCTCGACCGCCGGTACGACGACCTCCCGCATCACGTGATCTCCTTGAGCGAAGCAGCACGAAAGACCGATCGCGCGTCGCTCGAAGACCACCACCTCGATCTCGACGACCCGCCCTTCTACGTGTGCAACCCGACGCCGACCGATTCGCCACCCAACGGCGTCGCCCCAGGGGGCTTCGCGAGCGGAGCACCGGACGGTCACTCGACGCTCTACGTGCTGGTGCCGACTCCGAACACGTCGCGCCATTCCGATTGGGATTCCGCGAAGCGCGAGCTCGAAGCGCGCATTCCGAAGTGGCTCGAGAAGGTCGGCTTCAAGGACGTGGCGAAACACATCCGCGCGTCGCGCACCATCAGCGCGCAGACCTGGCGAGACGAGTTCAACGTCTTCCGCGGAGCGGTCTTCAACCTCTCGCACAACTGGACCCAGCTCGGGCCGTTGCGCCCGAAGGTGAAGTCGCCGCACCTCGACGATCTCTATTGGGTCGGAGGCGGCACGCACCCCGGCTCGGGCCTGCTCACCATCATGGAGAGCGCCAACATCGCCGCTGACTACGTCGCCCGCGCGCTCGGGAAACCGTCGCTGCCGCAGTGGCCGTACGTGCCGCCCGTGCTGGAGCCGTCGGCGAGCGAGGAGAAAGCAGTCGCGTGATTGGGTTGCTGATCAGTCTGGGCGTGGTGCTGGTGCTGGTACTCACGTGGCGCTTCCACGTGAAGTGGCTGGTGCGCTGGCGACTCGGTGCGTACCGGCGCGCGGTGAATCACGTCGACGTCTCGAAGCCCGAGAAGCTGAGCGCGCCGAAGCGCGTCGCCGTGCTCGGTGGGGGCGTCGCCGGCATCTCCGCCGCATCGACGCTCGCCGCGCGCGGCTACGAGGTGACGATCTTCGAAGCGAAGGACTACCTCGGCGGAAAACTCGGCTCGTGGAAGGTGACGCACTCCAACGGAACGACCGAGTGGGCGAGCCACGGCTTCCACGCGTTCTTTCGTCACTATTACAACCTGAACCGCTTCCTCGATTCGCTCGGGCTGCGGAAGTCGTTCAAGGCCATCTCCGACTACCGAATCTTGTTCCCGGGCGGAGACGAGCTGTCGTTCGGGGAAATCGACACCACTCCGATTCTCAACATGGTCTCGCTGGCCAAACACGGCGTGTACAAGTTCGGCGAGACGATGCGCGCGCCGACGCGCGACCTGATGGGCATTCTGCTCGAGTACGACGCGAAGACGACGTTCGCGCAGCTCGACCACGTATCGTTCGCGCAGTTCGACGAGGTGGCGAAGTTGCCCGCGCGCTTGAAGCTGGCGTTCAACACCTTCGCGCGCGTGTTCTTCGCCGACGAGCACAAGCTCTCGATGGCGGAGCTGATCAAGAGCTTCCACTTCTACTTCCTCGGGCACGACGGAGGCCTCGGCTACGACCACCCGACGGCTGACTACGAGGCGTCACTGCTGATTCCGCTGCGCGCGCACCTCTCGTCGCTCGGAGTGAAGTTGCTGCTCGCGACGCCGGTGACGCAGCTCGAGCGCGCGACCGATGGAACGTTCCTGGTGAACGGCGGCAGCTTCGATCGCGTGGTGTGCGCGACGGACGTGGTGGGAACGCGCGCGATCTTGTCGAGCGCGCGGGGCCTCGAGGGGCTCAACGCAGAGTTGACGAAGCTCGAGCCCGGTCAGCGGTACGCGGTGCTGCGCCTCTGGATCGACAAGGCCGCGCGCGCGGGCTTGCCGGTGTTCGTCATCACCGATCGCGTTCGTCTGCTCGACAGCATCACCTTCTACGACCGCACCGAGCGCGAGTCGGCGGACTGGGTGAAGAAGCACGGTGGCTCGGTCATCGAGCTGCACTCGTACGCGGTGCCTGACGACGTGACCGACGCCGACGTGCGCGCCGCGCTGCTCGACGAAGTGCTGCGGTTTCTTCCGGAGCTGCAGGGCTTCGTCGTGAAGGAAGAGCACTTCCAGCTGCGTCGGGACTTCACCGCGTTTCACGTCGGCCAGTACGCGAGCCGGCCCGGGACGGACAGCGGCGTGCGCGGGCTGGTGTGCGCGGGGGACTGGGTGAAGCTGCCGTTCGCGTCGATGTTGCTCGAGGCGGCCTGCAGCAGCGGGCTCGTCGCGGCGAACTCGATTCTGTCGCTCGACGGACTGCGCGAGACCCTGGTCGAGGCGGTGCCGCCGCGTGGATTGCTGGCGGGAACTCCGGCGCCGCCGACGCGCAAGCCGCTGCTCGCGAGGCTCGACGCGATGTCGCGTGAGCAGAGGCCGTCATGAGGCACGAACTCGCGTGCACGACTCCCGCTCCCGCCCCTGCGGGAGAGGGTCGGGGTGAGGGCTTGGCGACAGCTGCAATCGTTACGTCGAAGAGTCACGCGTCATGACGACGCGCGTGTTGATCATCGGAGCGGGGCTCTCGAGCGGGCTGCTCGTCGATCGCCTCCAACAACGCGCTGACGTCGAACTCACCGTGCTCGAAGGCGGCGACGCGCCGGGCGGAAACCACACCTGGTGTTTCCACGACACCGACGTCTCGGGCGCGACGCTGCAGTGGCTCAAGCCCTTCACCAGCAAGTCCTGGCGAGATCACGACGTCGCCTTCCCGTCCTTCACGCGCACGCTGAGCGGCGAATACTTCGCGATCCGCTCGCACGACTTCGCGAAGCGCGTCACGCAACGCCTCGGCTCAAAGCTGCGCACGAGAACGAGAGCGCGCGACGTCACCGCGACCACCGTCACGCTGGAGTCCGGCGAGAAGCTCGACGCCGACCTGATCATCGACGCGCGCGGAACACAGAGCGACACCAACTCCGGCTTCCAGAAATTCCTCGGCAGAGAAGTGCTGCTCGAGAAACCGCACGGCCTCACACGCCCGCTCCTGATGGACGCGTCGGTGAAACAGCTCGACGGCTTCCGTTTCATCTACGTGCTCCCGTGGGACGAGCGCCGCGTGTTGATTGAAGACACGCGCTACGCCGACACCGCCGACATCGACGCGCCGGCGTTCCGCTCGGAGATCGACGCGTTCCTCACCGCGCGCGGCTGGAAGATCGAAGCCGTCGAGCGCGAAGAACTCGCAGCGTTGCCGATTCCGTTTGCGGGAAACGCTCCGTCGTTTTCGCGCCCCGTCATCGGAGTCAGCGGCGGCTTCTTCCACGCCACCACCGGCTACTCAGTCCCGTTCGCAGCCGACATCGCCGAGCGCATCGCCTCACTGCCGACGCTCGATGCGCACGCGCTGACCACGTTGCTCAACGCGCGAGCCCGAGACCACTGGCACGAGATGGGCTTCTTCCGCCTGCTCAACCGCATGCTCTTCAAGGGAGCCGAGCCGGCCGAGCGTGTGAAGGTCTTCGAGTCGTTCTACCGGCACTCGCCCGAGCTCATCGCGCGCTTCTATGCGGGGAAGCTCACATGGGCGGACAAGTTGATCGCGTTGCGGCGCGGCGCTCCGACGGTGCCGGCGTTCCGCGCGATGAAAGCTGCGTGGGGATCATGAAGAAGAACACGAAGCGCTCCCTCACCTTGACCCTCTCCCCGAGGGAGAGGGCTGGGGGTGAGGGAGCCGTCCCTTCCGTGCGCATTCGCGCGCTCAACGACGCGCCGTTCAACACGCGCGGCCAGTTCGTTCTGTATTGGATGACGAGCTTCCGCCGCGCGCGCAGCAACTTCGCGCTCGATCGCGCCATCGAGCTCGCGCACAGCTTCGAGAAGCCGCTCGTCGTGCTCGAGCCGCTCCGCGTCGGCTACCCGTTCGCGAGCGAGCGCATTCACGCCTTCATCCTGCAAGGCATGGCCGACACCGCGCGCGCCTTCGCGAAGTCGCCGATTCACCATTACCCGTACGTCGAGACGAAGGCTGGCGACGGCAAAGGCCTGCTCGAGGCGCTCGCCGCGAAAGCCTGCGCGGTCATCGGAGACGACTGGCCCGGCTTCTTCGTGCCGAAGATGCAACGCGCCGCGGCCGAGAAGCTCGGCGTGCGCTTCGAGGTCGTGGACAGCAACGGGCTGTACCCGCTCCACCACACGACGCGCGTGTTCACGACGGCGCATTCCTTCCGCACGCATCTGCAGAAGGTGTTGCCGCCGCATCTGCATGAGCTCCCGAACGCGGAGCCGCTCGAACAACTCAAAGACCTCGCGACGCTCAGCAAGCTCCCGAGCGAAGTCACGAAGCGCTGGCCGCGCGCGAGCGACGAAGCGTTGCGAGCGAGCCCCGAGTTCCTCGCGTCACTTCCGATCGATCACACCGTGAAGCCGGTCGCGTTCATCGGAGGCAGCACCACCGCGCGCGCGCGGCTCGATCACTTCGTCACCAACATCCTCGGCGCGTACGACGAAGCGCGCAGCGAGCCGGAGCAGGACGGCACGAGCAAACTCTCGCCCTATCTGCACTTCGGTCACCTCTCGACACACGAGGTCTTCGAGCGTCTCAAGCCCAGCCCGAAGTGGTCACCGGATGACCTCGGCAAATCCATCGGCGGAGCGAAGGCCGGCTGGTGGAAATTCCCCGCCGCGTCTGAAGCGTTCCTCGACGAGCTCGTCACCTGGCGCGAGCTGGCGTTCAACATGTCGAGTCACCGGCCGACGGAGTTCACGAGCATGAGCTCGCTCCCGAGCTGGGCGCTGCAGACCATCAAGGCGCACGCGACCGACAAACGCGCCCACACCTATTCATTGCAGCAATTGGCGCTCGGGCAGACCCACGACCCGCTGTGGAACGCCGCGATGGGCCAGCTGCGCACCGAGGGCTGGTTCCACAACAACGTGCGCATGTTGTGGGGGAAGAAGATCTACGAGTGGTCGAAGTCGGCCAGCGACGCGCTGACCGCCATGGACACCTTGATGAGCAAGTACTCCCTCGACGGCCGCGACCCCGTCTCGTGGAGCGGCGCGCTGTGGGTGCTCGGCCGCTACGACCGCCCGTGGGGACCCGAGCGGCCCATCTTCGGAAAGCTCCGCTACATGACCTCGCAGAACTTCGCGCGCAAAGTCAGCGTGAAGCAATACGTCGCGAAGTTCGCGTGACGCTTGTTCCAATTCACGACGCTCACGGAAGGCACGGCGCCCGGAACGAGATGGTCACCGTCTTCCCGGGCTCCGGCGCGTAGAGCGGCTCGAAGACGACCTCGTTGGTGACGGGGTCGTAGTGCCAGATGGGGTCCATCGACATCGGGTTGGGGTCGAACGGAGGAATCGAAACGCCGTCGATGCTCACCGTCAGCGGCACCATCGGATCAGGCCTCGCCGCGAGCTTGAACGACCGCAGATACCCCGCGTTGCGAGCGAGCACCGTCTGCAGGTTCATCGGCCAGGCCGAAGAGCAGATCTCATCCTTCGTGCCGCCGGTCAGCTCGACCATCAGGTCGTGTGCGCCATCATTCGGCGTGCCGTAGCTGCACCCCATCGGCGCCATCGGCAGGAACGGACCAATCACGTGGTAGCGCAGCTCGCTGGGCGTCATCGCCACCATGCGGTTGACGTACGAGGCCGGCAAACCGGGCGCCTGATCGCGCGCATCGGTGAGACAGACGATCTCGAGCGTCGTGCCGGCACCGCGCAGCAGGCCAGCGTTCTTCGTCGGGTCGGCGAGGTACGGAGCGGTCACCGCCAGCGTCGCCGGCTCCATGCACGACTGCACGAGGCCCGAAGTCCCGACCTGCACCAATTCCTGCACGGCGGCCGCTCCACCCGGAGTGAGCGCGCTGACGACCTTCACGCCCGCATCGGTCGCGTGCAACAGCCCCGCGCTCGGCCCGAGCTCCGTGCTGGTCACGCCCACGCGCACGTCGAGCGTCGAAGGAAAGCCGAGCAGGCCCGACACAGCCTGACCGAGCAGCGTCTGCCGCGGCCCCATGTTGGCCGAGTCATCGACGACGAGGAGCACATCGACCTTCGGGCTCGTCCGCTGCACGAACGACTCGGAGTTCGACCCCGTCGCGTCACTCTTGCCCCGCAGCGGGAGCACGTAGTCGCGCGGCTGCCCGTTCTCGGTGACCGAAACACGCAGCGCACCGACGTCGGCCCCGAGGTCCTGTGGGCGGTACTCGAGCGAGAAGACCACCGGCGCAGCACCCGCGGCGAGCACGCGCGTTCCCGGCGTGAGCCCAGCGAGCACCGAGAACTCGGCGCCCACCACTGACGACGAATCGATCACCACGTCGGTCGCGCAGGCGTTGAAGATCTGGAAGCTGCGCGCCGGAGAGGCACACGTGTTGCCCACCGTGCCGAAGTCGATGACACGCGGAGCGATGGACAGACACGGAGCCGCGAGCGTCGCCGACACCGGCACCTCGACGCGCGGCAAGGGACTGGCGAGGTTGAAGACCAGCTTCGCGCGCACCTCGGTCGGCGTGGGAGGTACGGGCCCCGACGAAAGCGCCCGCACGCCGAGCTGCTTCATCGCGCCCGGAGCGAGCTCGAGGTCGACCCACGGCTCCGTGAGCGAGAACACCTGCGCGCCTGCCCCCGAAGGAACGAGCTCGAGGTTGGAAATGAGGCAGGTGTCGTTCGGACCAGTGAGCCGGTTGCGCACGGTGATGGCGAGTTCACGCGCGATGAGCGGCGGCAACATGCCGAAGTCGAGCGTGCCGGTGATCTCGACGTCACACGGAGGGACCTGGACCGCGTCGACCGTGATGGCCACCACCTTCTGCGGCGTAGCCGGGTCGTTCGAGAAGATCCGCAGCTCGAAGCGCCGCTGCCCGAAGCCGCCGGGCGCCACGCGCACCGGAATCGCGAGCGCCGTGCTGGTGCCCGATAGAATGCCGACCTGCGGGTCATACGCCGGAAGCGTCGATTGGCAGCCGGTCACCTCGTCGAAGTCGCCCACGCAGACTTCACTCACCGACGCGCCCGCGAGCGCGGTGACTTCCCAATACGCACCACCCTGCGCAGAGCCGAGCAACAGGTTGCCGCGCGGGTCGGGTGGTGACGGGCGCGTGCCGACGTTGGTGACGACGAGGGCACGGCTCGCAAAGCTCTCGGCGCCGGGGAAGTACGCGATGCGGCCGAGGTCGAGCACGGGAGGCGCGTCGATGACCGGGCCTCCGCCGACCCCACGCAGAGGAATGCTGAACGCACTCTGCGCGGCGACGTCTGCCTGACCGCTGAGCGTGCCGGTGCGCGCGCCGAGCACCACGGGCGTGAACAGCAGCTGCACCGTCGAGCGCCCGGGAACGAGCCCCTCGCTCGCGCTGTTGCTGCGCATCGCCGCGGGCACGGTGAGCGCGGTGAGGTCGCTCGAATCGGTCGCGACGACGCGGAACACGCTCGGCATCGCCGAGAGCTGCGAGAGCCGCACCGGCTGCAGCGAGAAGTTGGTGAAGACGACTTCCCGCACCACGGGCACGGTCGGAGGAGCGAACGCGAAGTCGACGGACTGCGGGCTCCAGTCGAGGAATGCAGGCGTGCTCCACACCTGCGCGCTGAACGGCACCGTCACGCCGTCGGACGCAGCGAGCTCGAAGCGCGCCTGAAATCGCTTCAGCGTGCCGGTGCGGGGCAAGGTGATGGAAACGGTGACGTCACTGCTCTCGCCGGTCGCGAGCTGCGCGCCGTTCGAGACGGCGACCTGAAACCCCGAGTGCCCCGAAAGCAGCGTCGCCGCGCCGAGCGTCACCGTCTTTGCTCCCGTGTTGCGAACGCGCACGGTGGTGCTGAGCACCGCGTCTTCGAGCCCCACGCCGAGGTCGACGTCCTCGAGACTGAGCTGGGCAAGCGGCGCATCGACTCCAGCGTCGGTCGCCGCATCGGGAAGACTCGGCGCAGGACAACCGGCGAAGAGCACGCTCAACCCCACAGCCACCAACCCCGGAGAGACAGTCTTCATGCGCGATGGCGTAACGCGAGCGAGGGCGGGAAAGAAGCCGCTGGCCCGAGATTGTCCCCTTCTCATTCGTCGGCATACCGCCGAGGCATGAAGCTGCGGATCCTCGCTCTCCTCGCGCTCGCTGGCTGCCAACAACCCGTCGCTCCATTCGTCGAAGAGCCGGCCGAGGTGACGCCGAATGGCACACCCGCGCCGCCGCCCGCACCGCGTCCAGCTCCGTCACCTGACGCGTGCCCGTCAGTGCCCATCGCGACGACCTGCGAGCCGAACGCGCCGTGCTGGAAGAACCCGCACCCGATGGCGACCACCACGTTGACGAGCGTATTCGCGATCGGCTGCACCGCGTGGGCGGTCGGTCGTGAAGGTCTGCTGCTGAAGCGCACGACGGAAGGCTGGAAGCCGCAGCCCGCCTTCACCACGCAGTACCTCTACGCCCTCGCTGGCACCGCGGAAGACGACGTGTGGGCGGTCGGCATGAACTCGTCGATCTTCCACTTCGACGGCACGTCGTGGACCGAAGAGTCGATGACGTGGAACACCATGCCGTATCAAGCCGCGTGGACCGCCGAGCGCGGCGTCGTCTACGTCGCGGGCTGGGAAGGCGTGCACCGCTTCGAGAAGAAGAACGGCCGCACCACGTTCACGACGCTCGTCACGCAACCCGAGACGCGCTTCACCTCGCTGGTCGGCAAAGGCCGCACCCTCACCGCGCTCGCCGCGGAGCAGACGATGCTCGGCTGGAACAACACGCTCTGGTCCTTCGATGGCACGTCGTGGACGCGCACCATTCTCGCGAGTGGCGAAGAGACCTGGCTGTGGAGCCTCACCGATGTCGACGGCGCGCTCTACGGAGCCGGCCAGCGCCGCGCGGGACAAGACGCGTTCGGGTATTTGTCGCAGGTCGCACCGACCACCGCTCCGTCGAGCATGACGGATCGCAGCCTCTCGTTCGGTGGGCTCGCTGCGCGTTCCCGCAACGAGATCATCGTGGTCGGCACCGGTTACCCCGACAGCGTGCTGCGCTTCGACGGTCTCACCTTCACGCCGGTCGTCGGCGCTCCCGAGTCAGAGAACTTCTTCGCCATCTCGCACGGCGGCCGCGACTACTTCCTCGTCGGAGAGAGCCTGGGCCGCGTCACCTCGGGCGCGACCAACACGTTCATCAAGGAGAGCGAAGGTCCGACTGATCAGCTCACCAGCGCCGTGCCGCTCTCGAACGGAGACGTGTGGCTCTCGAATGGCTGGCGTTCCACCACCGCGAACGGAGGCCAGTTCATCAACACCTTCACCGAACCCAATCGTCACCTCGGGTGGATCGCTGGTCTCTCGAGCGACGACATGTGGGGCGCCGATTGGAACGGACTTCTGTGGCACTTCGACGGCACGACGTGGACGCGTGCGGCCAATCCTCCGAATCAGGCGATCAGCAAACTGGTGCTCACAGCTCCGGGCGAAGGCTTTGCGCGCGGCTCGTCGAGCTTGTGGCGACTGTCGAGCGGCGCGTGGACCGAGCTCCACATGCGGAACGTCGACATCACGATTCACGACATGATGGTCGGCAGTGACGGGCTGCTCATCGTCTCAGCGAGCAAGCGCTACGACTCGACGGTGCAGTACGTGTGGCGCGTCGATCCGTCGAGCGGTGTGACGACGGAAATTCCCGCTCCGCAGCGTCTGCGTTTGCTCGCGGGCCTCACCAGCGATCACGTCTTCGGCATCGGAGACGATTCGCTCTTCGCCTTCGACGGCTCGACGTGGACGCGCGTCGGAGAGCTCCCGCAGCGATCGATCATGTCGGTCGCGATGCGCAGCGACAATCTGCTCGTCATGGGCACCAGCGATGGCCGCGTCATCGGTTGGGGCGGCAGCCGCTACTTCGATCGATACATCGGGGCCTCGGTCGCCATCTACGGACTCACGGTGGATCGCTCGACCAACGAGCTGTGGGTCACCGGAGAAGGCGGCACCGTCGTCGTGATGCCGTGATGTGATTAAACGCGACCATGGTTCTGGTCGCGGTGGTGTTGGTCGTGGTGAGCGGTTCGCCTGCGCGGATTCCTCCGCCGGGGATTCCGGAGCCTCCCAAAGCCGAAACGGGTCCACGCCCGGTCGAAGCGGCGAACGCTGGCTCGGTCACTCCGGCGTTCGTGTTTGGTGAGCTGAAGGGCTCGCTCGCGCACTACCCGTTTCCGTCACCGCCCAATCCGTTTCTCTCGGGCCTCGGCGCGCCGCTCGCGCAGACACGCGTCGTCGCCGGAGCCGGCCTCGATGTCAGCGGCCACCGTCTGCTCATCGGCGTCAGCATTCTCGGCTCGGCGGTCTTCGAGCCCGCGAACCTCCGCTATTTCGTCGGCGCCCTCACCCCATCCCTCACCGTGCGTCCCACGACCGCGGGCGTCATCAACCTCGGGCGCTTCGCCATTCGTCCGCGGTTCGCGCTTCCCGTGACGCCCACCCTCGGGCAACGGCGGTTCGCGCTCGTCGGCGTCGAGCCCGGCGTGCACGCGCGCGTTCAGCTCTCTCGCGCGCTGGTGGGCGTCGAAGCCGACGCGCTCATCAACATCCCATCTGCATCGACACCGGTGTGTCTCGTCGACGAACCGAGCTGCAGCACCAACTTCTTCACGCGGTGGTCCGTGTCCGCTTCGCTGATCGCCGAGTGGTTCTTCAACGATCACTGGTCGACGGGAATTCGCGCGAGGCTCGAGCGGAGCGAAGGTGAGATCATCTCCTTCCAACTCCCGCGCCTCGTCTCGCTCGAGCGGGTCGAAGCGCTGGCCACCTGGTCACCGGTACGGTTCTTCGGCGTCACAGCGTCCGCTGCCGCGACCTTCACGCAAGCTCAGGGCCCGACCGATGGCTCCCTCTCGAGCTTCGGTAGGGAATGGTCGCTCGGCTTGTCGTTCTGGGTTCGCACCGACGCGCGCCTGAAGCGCCACTGGCTCGATCTCTGATCAGCTGATCACGTCGCCGGCGATCGAGGCCTTCGCCGACCTAGCTTGGCTGTCCGCTGCGGCGCAGTGGGGATCGTCTTCGGTACGACGAACTTCGTTCCATCACGATTGACGAGAACGCGATCCGCGAGAACCCGTTGAGCGAGGCGTAGCGCGGTCAGTTGCGCGGTCTCTGGCGTGAGCGGACCATCGATCGGCTCGGGCACTCCAAAGACGTTTGCCGGGAGCGTGAGTACACCGACGAGTTCAAGCGAACAGCGCCAGAGGCCGAACTTTGCGTCGAAACGTGGAGCCGAGACGCGAATCGCTCGCTTCGCGAAATGACCGCCCTTGATCAGATCGAGAAATCGAAGGTCGAACGCCTTCAACTTCACGTCGGTCTCCACTCGCGGCCCGTCTCGGCGTCGATGTGCTTGAGCGAAACGCCGGTCGCGCTGATCTGCATCACGCCGAACAAAATAGGGAGCCGAAACCGCCGCGGCCCGATTGACCCCGGGTTGAAGAGCGTCAGCCCGCGATCTTGCGTGATGAACGGCACGTGCGAATGCCCGCACACGATGAGCGACGCCTTCGCCGCGCGCGCACGCTTCGCCGCATCAGCTCGAATCACCGGCCCCGCCACCGCGATGTGCGTCAGCATCACCATCAACGCGCGCTGCTCACCTTGCTTGAACTCGAGCGTCATCACGTCGGGCAAGTCGACGCGCGAGTCGATGTTGCCGCGCACCGCGTGCACCGGAGCCACATCCTTCAACTTGGTGATCACGCCGAGGTCGCCGATGTCGCCCGCATGCAGAATCACGTCGGGCTTCAGCGCCGTCAGATGCGCGAGCCCACCGAGGTGCGGCTCACTGTGCGTGTCGGCGACGATCCCAACGCGGAGCGAGCCATCAACGTGAAGCGGAATGACCGCTTCAGCCGTGCGAACTCGCGAGTTGGACGTGTACGCCATGGTGGTTGTTTCTCCCTCACTGTCTGAGGTAATGCCACCCGCCGGTTCACTACCTAACGCCGTCGCCCCAAGGGGCTTTGGATCTCGGGGGAACGTACTTCCGTGTGGTTACCGCTGATCAGCGCAATGGTCTTGTCTGCTCCGATGCCCGGGGAAGCCGAGAGTGCGCGCTTCAAGGCCGCGTTCGAGCGCGGAGAAGCCCACTTTCAGGCGGGTGACTACGGCGCGGCCATCGCCAATTTCAAAGAAGCCGATCGCATGCGCGTCACGCCAGAAGTCGCGTACGACCTGGCGAAGTGTTTCGAGAAGCTCGGCGATGAGGCGTACACCATCTTCTATTACCGCCTCTACATGCGCCGCGCGCCGAACGCGCCCGACACGCTCGAGGTCGCGGAAAAAGTCGGCACCGTCATCGCGCGGCTCGAGTCCGAAGGTCACGGCTTCCTCGAGTTCGATGCACCGCGCGCGAACAAGGTGACCATCAACAACCGCACCTGGCCCGAGCCGCCCGTCGCGCTCTATCTGCCGCCCGGCGACTACGAAGTGAAGGCCGAGTTCCCCAGCGGAGCGAAGTCGATGTCAGTGCAGCTCCGCACCGGCAAGACGACCACCATCTCGTTCGAGCCGGCCGCTCCGCCGATGGTGAGTCTCGAGAACGCGCTCACCGAAGAGATGGTCGCGCGGGGTCTGGAAGCGCCCGCAGGTCCGCCTCCGTCGGGTCTGCGCATCGGCAGCTACATCGTCTTCGGAGCCGGCATCGCCGCGCTCGTCGCCGGCATCGCCGCTGGTGCGTCCTCGGCCAGTGATGCGGCGCTCGCGAAGAACAAGAACAACTCGGTCTCGCAGGCGCAGGGCCTCGCGGACTCTGCGAATGGCAAGGCCATCGGCGCGAATCTTCTCTTCGGCGTCGGTGGAGCCGCCGTCGTCGGTGGTGGTCTGATGTTCGTGTTCTCGATGCCCGAGCCCGGCATGAAGAAGACGGAGAAGAAGTGATGACACCGCGCAACGGAGAACCGACCCGGGGCGGTTCACTCGCACTCCTCCTCAGCCTCGTGCTCGTCGGCTGCGACGCTGGCATCAAGATCGACCCCGAGGGCTACCGCTGCGACGTCGGCAACATCTGCCCCACCGGCTTCACGTGCCAGAACGGCATCTGTCACCGCGGCAGCACCATCGATCCCTCGTGCGCGAACGTGAGCTGCAACACGCCTCCGGCCGCGACGTGCGCGAGCTCGAACGTGGCGCGCACCTTCACCGGCCGCTGCGTGTCCGGCGCGTGCACCTACGACCCGGTCGACATGACCTGCCCCACCACGTGTGACCAGGGCGCGTGCACTGACGCGTGCGCGGGCGTCTCGTGCGTCACGCCTCCGGCCGCGGCGTGCACCGATTCGCAAACGCTCCGGACCTTCGCGCAGACCGGCTCGTGCAGCGCGGGCGCCTGCAGCTACACGCCGACCGACACCGCGTGCCCCAACGGCTGCTCGCAGGGCCGCTGCATGGGCGTCGATCTCTGCATGCAGAACATGGTGACGTGCAACACGCCTCCCGCAGTGACGTGCAATGGAACGTCGCGCCGCACCTTCACCACGCCCGGCACGTGCGAGCCCGGCACTGGCATGTGCACCTACGCGTTCGCCGACATGGCCTGCCCCAACGGCTGCGCGCAGGGCATGTGCCTCACGCCGTCGCTGACCTTCGCGCAGACCGGCCCGCGCGTGCAGTTCGCCATCAACGCGCTCGACGTCGCTCCGTCGTCTTCCGGCAACTCGGCGCTCGCCGTCGGCCCCGGCGGCAAGCTCGCGCGGTGGGACGGCTCGATGTGGACCGAGATGACCACCAACACCACGGTGGCCTTGAACTCCGTCTCGTTCGTCACCGGCACCGTGGCCTTCGTCGCCGGAGAGCGCACCACGTTGCTCAGCGTTCGCCCGAACACCAACGCCGTCACGCCCGTCGCGCTGAGCGGCGGAGGCAACATCAACCTCGTCGCGGTCACTGGCCGTGGCGAAGCCGAAGTGCTCGCGGTCGGAGACGAAGGCAGCTGGTGGCGCGCGCGCGGAGGCATGTGGACCAACGGCTCGCTCCCCAGCGCGAACGCGCCGTACACCATCAGCGCCGCGTACATGGACGAGTCGTTGCGCGAACGCGTCGTCGGTCAGTGTGGCGCGCTGGATGATCAATGCGTCGCGTACCGCTTCGCCAGCGGCGGCACTCCGATGTGGACCGTGCAGACCCGCGTCGGTGCGCTGCCCTTCGCCGCGGTCGGCGGTGGCTTCGACATTCCCATCACGGGGAGCACCAGCGTCGCGTTCGTCGGCGGCGGCATGACGCTGCTCGCGCACGACACCGCGGGCTTCACCACCGGCACCTTCTTCACCACGCAGAGCCCGTCACCCGCGCTCGCCGGCGGGAGCATCGTCGGCATCTCCGCACAGGCCGCGACCGTCAACCGCGATGTGTACGTGCTCACCTCGTCGGCCGGGAGCGCGACGGGCCATCTCTACCGGCTCACGCGCAACCTCACGACCATCACCAGCAACGACGCGCTCACCACCTACTACGGCGAAGAGCACCTCTCGCCCAACGACGCCAACGGCGTGCTGGTCGCCGAGACGCGCCGCACCTTCGGCGTGAACAACATCTTCCGCCGCGGTCCCATCACCAACGAAGCGCTCGACGTCGGAGAAGATCTGATCGGCGCCTCGGCCGACGGCACCGGCGCGCTCTACTTCGCGTCACCGTTCGGAGACGTCGCCATTCGCCGCCCCAACGCCACCACCTTCGAGTTCCGCCGCCCGACGGGCGACTGGAGCATCGCTGGTCTCGAAGCGCGCAACGGCACCGGGCTGTTGCTCGTTGGAGAAGATGGAACGACCGGAGACGGCCTCATTCTCCGCCTCGTGGGCACCACCTTCACCACCGTCACCACCTTGCCTGGTCAGCAGTTCAAGTCGGTGTGCCGTGTTTCAGACACTGAGGGCTGGGCGGTCGGAACGCGCGGCACCATCTTCCGCCTCAACGGCACGATGGCCACCGCCGTCAGCTCGCCGACGACCAACGACTTGCTCTCGGTCGATTGTGCGGCGGGCGGAGTCGCGGTCGCGTGTGGAGCGAACGGCACGGTGCTTCGCTTGAACGGCGGCAACTGGAGCGCGGTGACTCCGGCGTTCCCGGGCACCGGTGTCGTCGAGACCTGCAAGCTCACTCCGAACGGGGGCATCGTCGGTGGCGACGGCTTCCTGTACTTCTTCGGCACGGGCGGGTGGACGATGTTGCCCGGCAAGGCGGGCCTCAACAGCATCGTCGTCCGCGCCGCAGGGGAAATGTACGGCTCGTACTCGACCAGCACCGGCGCTTCCGACATCGCGCGCTTCGACGGCGCCGCGTGGGGCCCGAGCCTGCTGAGCATCAAGGGTGAGCTCGGAACGGGCGTGTTGATCGGCGGCCGGGTCGTGTGGGGCGGCTCGCTGGGCGCCATCGTCGAGAGCCGCTGAAAACACTCAAAACCTCCTGTCTCATCTGGGTTTCAGGCCCGGGAGGGGGGGTGTGCAACAGGGATCCAGAGTGGTATGTGGTCGCACCTCACTCTCCTGAAAACAGGGGTTTGAGACCGATCAGTCACCATTTCTGATCCGCTGAAAGGGGCCGCACGAAATGAAGGTCACGGAGCTCGATCCACGGATTCGTATTCGTGCAGCGTTGCGTTGCGACGGCATTGGCCGGCTCGATTGCGCTGAAGACACCGTGTCCGGTGAACGTGTGGCCGTGCGCTGGTTGCCCCTCGACGCGAACGGCGACGCGGCCGTGAAGGCGTGCGAGAAGTTGCCCGCGCACCCCACGCTTCCGCGCATCCGCCAGACGGGCCAGGTCGGCACCTCGGCGTTCGTCGCGCTCGATTTCCCCGATGGTGAGTTGCTCTCGGCGCGCGGTGAAGAGCGCCTCGAGAACGAGCAGCTCCTCCGCCTTGCTGCGCAGCTGTCCGACGCGCTCTCGACGGTGCACGCGCAGAACGTGGTGCACGGCGAGATGAGCCGCGACTCGGTGTTGATGGTGAACGACGGCCGCGCGTACCTGTGGGACATGCCGCTCGTCATCGCGAACCGCTTGTCGGATCGCCGCGGCGAAAACCGCCTGATGCAGAACCTGGTGAAGTCGGCCGCGTACCTCGCTCCGGAGCGTGCGCGCGGTGAAGGCGCTTCGCAGGCCGCCGACGTGTACTCGCTGGGCGCGATTCTCTGCGTCAGTGGTGGCGCGCCGCTGCCTTCCGCTGCGACCACGCTGGGTGTCGTCCACCAGGTCGCGTCGGGTGAGTGGGTGCCGCGCGTTCCTTCGACGTTGCCCGAGCAGTGGCGCGCGATGTTGGAGCGCATGGTCTCGCGCGAGGCGTCGCGTCGTCCAACCGCGGCTGACGTGGCGCTCTGCTTCGCCAAGGTGCCAGCGCAGAACATGTTGCCCACCGTGCCGGAGATGCCGGCGGTGCGCTTGCCTCCCGAGATTCTCCAGGCGGCCGAGGCGCTGATGAAGTCGCAGGTCGAGGCGATGCGCGCTCCGACGCGCGAGGTGCCGGTGCAGTCGGCGGCGTCGGTCGTGTCGATGCCCGTCGCTGGTCTGCGGCTCGAAGTTCCGCCCGCCGCCGTCGAGGCGAAGGTCGAAGAGGCGAAGCCGGTCGAGGCGAAGGCCGACGAGTCGAAGCCGGAAGAGACGAAGTCGGAGAAGCTCGAAGAAGCGAAGCCGGTCGAGGCCAGGTCGGAGCAGGCCGAAGAAGTGAAGGCCGCGCCGCTCCCGCTCGCCGCTGACCCGATGCCGGAGCTCAAGCTGAACGCGGAAGCGCCGGTGAACGCGCACACGCTCGACAGCGCCGAGCCGGAATCGCAGCCCGACGTGGTTCGCATTCCGACGACGGAGATCAAGGCCATCGCGGCGGAGCTCCCGGCCGTGGCGAACACGCAGCTGCCCAAGCACCTCGTGCCGACGCTCGAGATCCCACGCGTGCAGGTGTCGGTGAAGTCGGTGCCGCTGCAGGAAAACGTGTCGGTCTCGCCCGAGCTCGCCGCTGCTGGAGCAGTCGCGCTGTCGGAAGAGGAAATCGCCGCGATTCACGCCAGCAACCGCAAGGTGTGGATCATGTTCGGCAGCATCGCCGCCGCTGCGCTCGCGCTGGTCGCCGCCGCCGTCGTGCTCGCGACCCGTCAGAACGAAGTGGTGGTGGTGCCGGTCGCTGCTCCGGTCGTCGCGCCGAAGAAGGTCGCGCCGAAGCCCGCGCTCGATGAGCTGGTGCCGCTGCCGAAGCTCGCGCCCGTGAAGGCCGCGCCGGTCCGCAAGGCCGTCGCTCCTGCGCCGGTTGCGGTGCCGGTCGTGGTCGCGGCCGAGCCCGCTGAAGCCGCGCCTGCGCAGGCGAAGCAGCCTGAGCCGACCAAGCCGGAAGACTTCAACTTCCTCGACGTCGCGGAAGCGCCGAAGAGCGAGCTGAAGCGTCCCTCGACCGAGCTCTGAGCGCTGCGCTCAGTCGCGGTGCTCGTTGACGTCGGGCTGGCCTACGCTCGCCGGCGCGTGAAACCACTCGTCTCCGTGGCGCTGGCCGTCATCACGCTCGTCGCGGGAGTGCTCGCGGCCGTCCTCATGCTCGAGCTGGTCGTGAGCCTGGCTGCCGCCTCTCGCAGGCAGGCCGCACTGGTCGTCGCGGGCGCGAGCATCGCTGCTCTCGCCTCTCGCAGGCACGCGCTGGTCGTTCTCGGCGCGGGCGCGAGCATCGCTGCGGTTGCGTCTCGCACGCACGCGCTGGTCGTTCTCGGCGCGGGCGCGAGCATCGCTGCTCTCGCCTCTCGCACGCACGCGCTGGTCGTTCTCGGCGCGGGCGCGAGCATCGCTGCGGTTGCGTCTCGCACGCACGCGCTGGTCGTGCTCGCAGACGTCGCGCTGGCCACGCTCGCGTCGGTGAAGCAGCGACCGTGCGTAGCGGGTGTGGCGTGAAGCAGCTCGTCTACGTCGCGCTGGCCGTCCTGACGGTCGTGGCGGGCGTGCTCGTCTACGGACTGCTTCACCGCCCGGAGCGCGTCGCCCCGCCTCCGCCTCTCGTCGTCGAGAAGTGCGACGAGGCGAAGCGTCCCTTGCCGCCGCTGCGACCCGAGCTCACCGCAGCGCGGCTCGAGGTGTTGCCCGGCTCGGTGCCCGTGAAGATCGACGGGGCGCATCCCGGAGCGACGCTGCGCTCGGGCCTGCACATCATCGAGGCCGGCGACGCGAAGCTGCAGGTGCGGGTCGAGCCGTTCGCAGAGGTGGTCGTGGAAGCGACTGCCATCGGAGACGCGACGCTGCTCCTCGTCTTCGGCGCGCGCTGTGCGACCTGCGCGCGGCCCGAAGCGGAACTCGACCTCAAGTTCAACGCGCGCGCGATCGGCAGCGTTGATGCGCTCGTGCGCGCCCTCGGTCGCGGAGATTGGGCGACGGCGGTGCAGCAGATGCGTTCGGTGCCTCCGGACGATCGCGAGACCCCACACGTGCGGAGGATGTTCGCGGCGGTGTACCTGCTGTCGGGCCAGCCCGTCGTCGCGCGCGAGTGGATTGATGGGCTGCCGAAGGGCGACGTGCTCCGAGCGGCGCTCACCGCGATGGATGTACGCGAGGAGAAGGTCGGAGATCGCCAGCTCGCTACGGCGTCTGATCGATGGAACGCGGTGAGTGAGCGGTATCAGAGGCTCAGCGATGCGTTCGCGAATGATGCGGGCCCGCAGATGACCGAGCTGTCGAAGAAGTTCAACGGCTACTCGGATCGGTTTCTCGCTGCGACGACCGCCAAGTCGACCGTGGAATGTGAGCTGGTACTGCATGAGGCCACCGAGGCGGTCGAGGCGGCGGTGGCGTCACTGCGAGCGATGAAGACCGACTGTGCCTGGCAGAAGCGCGTGTGGTCTGCGCTGTGAGCGGTTGAGATCGCCGCGGACGCCTTTCACGGCTCGACTGATCGTTGCGCAGACCGACGCCGCGCTCAGCTCGAGCTGATTACCCCGCGCACGGCTTCATCCGATCTCCGCCAGCCGTAGCCGTCACAGAGATCGGTCTTCGCCGTGACGTCGACGCGCCCCACTCCGAGCGGACCTTCCTTCGTCGCGTACGGAATTCCGCGCGGTACGAGCGCCGACGGGTACTGGCGCACGAACGCCTCGAGCACGCGCACCACGCCAGCCTCGTCATCAGGCCCGACGTCGATCAACGCCGAATCCGCGCGCTCGAAGTCATGCGGAGAATTCGCCACGTACAAAGAGAACCGCAGCTGATCAGCCCACTTGCTCGAGAACGCTTCGACGAGATGCGGAGACGCCTCGTACGTCACCGGCAAGAACAACTTCGCGTAGCCCTTGCCCACCACGCAGCCACCCTGCCCGCCGAAGAGCGAGAAGCGATGTGGGTGCAAGTTCTCGCGAGCGCGCGGAAGTCGAAGCGCGACGACGTCTCCAGCCTTCGCTTCGGCGGGCACGTATTGACCGGGCTCGTCGACGAACAGCGTCAGCTTGCCGTCGCTCAAGAACGCCCAGCCGTGGCCCGGCTTCACGAGGCGAAACGACCAGTCCCAACCGGTCGCTCCCTGCGTGCACGCCGTGAGGTGCGCGACGAAGCCCGAGTCGCCGGATGCGCGCAGCAGTTCGGGCGCGTCTCCCGGTCGCAGCGTGAAGCGGCGCGCGTGAAACCAACGCACGCGCGGATCGTTCATGGCGGCTGCCGGGGTCGTCATGCGGCTCCCCTCTCCTTCGGGGAGCGGGCCAGGGTGAGGGAGCAGCAACGCGCGGCAGCGTGCGTCACGGCTTCACCTCGCCCCACAACACCGACGGCCACTCGTTCGGCTTCCCCAACATCTCGAGCGCGTGCTTCGCGACTCCGACGGCGCGCACATCCAACGTCTGCTCGTAGTGCGTGATGCCGTACACCGAGATGAGCAGCGCCGTGCCGATCCACCGCACCACGCGCTCCTGAAAATTCGCGTCGGCGCGGAAGCCCGCCTCGCGCGCCTCGGCGTACGCCTTCAACATCGCGTGCGCGAAGACCTCGAGCGTCGGGCGCGCCAACACCTCACTGCGATGTTCCGGAGCGAGCCAGCCGAGCACGTAGTCACTGAGCAGACTCCCGAGGTCACGCGCCGGGTCGCCCCAGAACGAGAGCTCCCAGTCGAGATAGATGATGCTCGCCGCGGCCTTCGGCGTGCGCGCGACGCGCAGCAAGTTCGCCTGCCGCAAGTCTCCGTGCAGCAACGCGTTGTCGCCTTCACGCAGCTGCTGCGCTGACAACGCCTGCAGCCCCGCCATCGCCTGACCATCGGCCTGCACCTGCGCGAAGAAGTCGATGCCTGCCGTCGAGAGCCGCGCGTAGAAGTCAGGCCGCATGCGCAGGAAGCACTCGAGCAGGTCGCTCTCGTCGCGGAACGCATCGGCGAGCGCGTAGTGCGAGCGCCCCTCGCGGCTCATGCGGTGCAGAAAACCGAGCGCGTGTCCGACCTGCGCAGCGAGCGGCGCCGGGTACTCACCGCTGCGGCGATGAAAGTGATGGAGCGTCTCTCCATTCGGAATCCACTCGAGGCCGAGCAACCCGTGCGCGGGGTCGAACGCGAACACCCTGGGCAGATGGAGCGGACTCTTCGGCGCACGCGACAGCGGCTCGACGCGCTCGAGCACCGAGCCTTCGCGCAACACGCCGACGTTGCCGGGGCCGTCGGCAATCTTCACCAGCACGCGCTTCTTGCCCGTCTTCGTCTTGCACACCACGGTGCGGTTCTTCGATGGAGGCGGCGACGTCACCGACGAATCGCGCACCAGCCCCAGTCCCGCAAGGCGCGTATCGAGCTCGGCGTCGGTGAGGGGTGCCCGCATCGTGAAGAGCGCGGATGCTGTCCCTAAAGCGCGCGCGCCCGCAACGAAATTGCCGCGCTGTTCTTCGGTGCCTCAGCAGGCCTGCAGAATGGCCTGGCGCACTTCCATCACGCTCCAGAAGCGATTCGTCGGGAGCGGCTCGAGACACCCCTCGATGACCGGCGCCCACTTCGACAACTCGAGAGGAAGTTTCGGCACTCGCGATTTCCTCGCCAGCTCGCGCGACTCGTCGGCATCGCGACCGCGAAATGGAGCGCGACCCGTCAGCAGCTCGACGAGCAACGCGCCGACTCCCCAGATGTCGGACCAGATGGCTCCGCGAGAGCCGGTGGCGCGCTCGGGGCTCAGGTACTCGGGCTCGACGACACAGCCATGCGACGGGAGCGAGTTCGATGCGCTCCGCAGGTGCAGCAATGAGGTGTCGAACAACTTCACGCTCGGCAAATCGGTCGAGCCCGACAGGTAGAGATGACGCGGAGCGAGACAGCCGTGCACCTGCCCGCGCGAGTGCAGCTGCTGCAACGCCTCGCACACCGCGATGCCCCAATCGATGACGAGCGCTTCGTTCACGTGTCCAACCCGAGCGAGGTAGTCGCGCGCGGTCCAACCGGTGACGGGCTCGGTGAAGGCGACGAAGCGCCCGCCCTTGAATTGGAGTGAAGCGGCGCCAAGCAATTCGGGATGTCCGTCGGAGGTCAGCGAGTCGGTGCTGCGATCGAGCAGGCGACCGAGCCACTCTTCGCTGAGCGCTTCGCGGCTGACTTGCACCACGAAGTGTTGAGCACCCTCTGCGGCGATGAACGCTTCGACCGCGGAGCCGTCGGCGATTTTCCGAACGAGGCGCATGGGCGCGAGAGCGTACGGCCCGCTGTGGACGCGCAGGAACGCACACAGGTCGTCTCATCGGAGGACATGGCGGACAGTTTTCAAGGCGGCTGCACTTCGAGCTGCACGGGTCACATGCCACTCGTGCTCGTGACCGCGATGCTGCTGGCTGTCGATCTGCAGCGCGCCGATCGAGAACTGCTGGCGAGCGCAGTTGGTGTTCGCGGCCGCGCCCGACGTGACGTGGGGCGATGCGCTCCCGCTTGCAACAGCGGCCGCTGAAAAGATGCCGTGGGTCGTGTTCGCGAGTTTCTGATCAGCGCTGAAGCTCGACGACTCTGATCGCGTAACGGCAGGCCTCAAAGCCGGAATCGAGCACGCGGTGGCACGCATCGACTGCGTCCGGATAAGACCCCGGGGAACGCGTCGCGAAGTAGCGACTCTCAGCCGCTTCGTGCGCCATCGCTCGCTCATACGCGTCGAGATCGTCACACTTGGCGAGGTCGATCATTCTTTGCGTCCGAGCATCAGAATTGCCGCGACAACCGCGGCCTGGTTGTCGTCGATCTTCTTGAGGACCGCAGCGGTGTCGTCCTTGGCCTCAGCTCGTGCCTCGAGAATCTCGACCTTGAGTTCGTGTTTGGTCGTATCCACACGATCCTGAAGCACACGCACGTCGATCTGGAGCTTCTTGATGTCGAGGCCGTTCTGCCTGACCTCGACCTGAAGCTCTCTGATGTCCTCAGAGTTCTTCCGGATGTCCTCGGAGTTCTTCCGGATGTCCTCGGAGTTTTGGCTCACCTGTCGCTTGAGCTCTTCCACCGACTCTTTGAGCCCTGCGACGGTCGCTTGCATCGCCTCGTACTCCTCGCGTGAAACGAACTTCTCTGCTGCCCCCGCCATGATGCCTCCGTTGTGTTCGTGAAAACAACGGAGCGACCAGCAGCAGCGCCTGTGCCACGCGCAAACATGCGAAAGGGGTGACCGCTGTCCGAGCGATCACCCCTGCGCGCGTGGACTCCAGTTTCTTCTCTCTTCGCGCGAGAAAATCAGCGACGCGCTGCAGTCGACAACGCGCGGTGCACCGCCTCGAGCGCCTTGCGCGCCTCGAGCAATTCAGCGCGTTCCTTCGTCAACTCCGACACCTGGCGCGCGAGCGTGTCGCGTTCACCCTTGAGCGCATCGGCGCTGCGACGCAGTGACATCATCGACTCCTGCGCCTGCTCGAGCTCACCTGCGAGCCGCTCTTCTTCCGCGAGGCTGTCGGAAATTTCCTGGTCCTTCTTCGTGACGAGCTCCGCGAGTTCCTGCTTCTCGCGCTCACGCAACTCGAGCACCTGACGCGACTCCTGCAGCGCCAACAGCGACTCGTTGCGCTCACCTTCGAGCGCTTCCAACTCACGCTCGAGTTCGGAGAGCAGCGTCACGCGCCCTTCCATCTCCTTCGAGAGACGGCGCGCTTCATCCATCCGCATGCGCGCTTCTTCGGTCGCGCGCTCGGCCTGACGACGCGCGGCCTCGAGGTCTTGCGCCAACGCCAAATTCATCGCGCGCGACTTCGCCAACTCGGTCTGCAGCGCGGAGATGCGCTCGACGGCGAGCACTCCGGCTTCGGCGACCGTGTCAGGCAGCGGCTCAGGGCGCGGGTTCTCACGCACCGCCTTCAACCGCTCGCGCAACTTCTCGCGGCGCTCTCCAGCGTCGGCTTCGTTTTCCTGCGACGGAGGCGGAGCCGTCTGCACTTCGACGTGTTCCGGGCGCGGCTCAGCGGCGCGGACGACAGTGGCCACCGGAGGCGGAGCAGCACGCGCGACCGCGGGAACGATCGTCTCGACGACCGGCGTCGGCGCGGGCGCAACCGCCACCGGCGCAGCGATCGCCCCAGCCGACCCGTCGGCTGGTCTGATCGCTTCCTGCAACACCTCGGCGGCCGTGCCACGCGTCGCGCGCGCCTGAGCCTTCGCCTTGAGCGCAGAACTCAAATCGACATTCGGAATCACCGGAGCCGGCTCGCTCATCACCTGCTGCGCGAGCGCCTCGACCGCGGCGACCGACACGGCCTGTTCAGTCGTCTCAGCGACCGTCTCAGTCCCCACGTTGGTGAAGCTCATGCGCAGCCGCGGCTTGGCCCTGCTCACGTTCGCGTCGAAAGCCTTCTTCATTCGTCACTCCTCCAAGAGGTTCAGGCCGACTTCGCCTGGGGCTGCGCTGCCTGTTGCTTCGCTGCGTTCGTCGCCACCAACCGCGCGAGCACGTCATCGATGAGCTTCTGCACGTCACCCGCGCCCTTGCTGTCGCGGTCGAAGCGGAAGATGGGCATGCCTTCGCTCGAGGCCTGCGCGAAGCGCGTGCACTGGCGAATGACCTGCGGCATCAGGAACTCGGGGTAGTGCTGCTTGAGCGCCTCGAGCGCTTCCTTCGCGAGCTTGAACGTCGCGTTGAAGCTGTTGACCACGATGAACACGTGGTCGAGCACGTGCCCCAGGTCTTCCTCGAGCGAGTTCACCGTCTCGAACAGCAGCTTGAGGCCGTGGAACGAGAGGAAGTCGGCGAGCACCGGCACGATGAGATCTTCGGCCGCCATCAGCGCGTTCAGGTTGAGCAGCCCAAACGAAGGCGGAGCGTCGAAGATGATGAAGTCGTAGTGCGCCTCGACTTCCTTGAGCGCGTTGCGCAGCTTGAACTCGCGGCCGGCCATCGGCATCAGCGCGAGATCGACGGTGCTCATCGACAAGTTCGACGGGATGAAGTCGAGGTTGGGCAACGACGACTTCTGCACCACCTGCGAGATGGGCACCTTCTTCACGAGAACGTCGAGGAGCGTCCGGTCGAAGTCTTCTCCCTCGAAGCCGAGGCACTTCGTCGCGTGGCCCTGAGAGTCGAGATCGATGACCAGCACGCCGTAGCCGAGCTCAGCGAGCCGCCACGCGTAGCTGATGGAGAGCGACGTCTTGCCGGTGCCGCCCTTGAAGTTGAGGAACAGCTGCTTGCGCGTGCCGAGTGCGGGCGGCTCGAGCTGCAACTTGCCGCGCAGCTCCCACATGTCTTCGGGCGTGTACTGATCTTTCTTCTGCGCGTGCGAGAGCACCTTGGCGGTGATGCCGAGGAGCTCCGCCGCTTCCTTCGGCGTGTACCGAATCGGAGTCGGCTGCGCGGGCTGAGGCTGCTGCGGCGCGAGCTGCGGAGTGGTGGCTGTTTCCATGATCGTGTCCTCGCTCAAGCGACGAAGTACTTGTGGCCGCGACGGACGACTTGTCCGGCGGCGATGAGTGCACTGCACGCGCGCATCGTGTCGTGCGCCGAAGCGCCGATGCCGTTCGAGAGTTCATCGAGGGGACGGCCGCGAATTGCCGCCCGCAGCTCGCGCATCACGCCCGCCGTGACTTCAGGAGACAGCGGCTGCTCGACGACTTCTTCGACGACCGCGACGGCGACGCGCGTCTGCGGCTGCATCAACTCACCAACGCGCGAGACTTTGGGAGCTGTCTCCCTCTCCCTCAGGGAGAGGGGTTGGGGTGAGGGAGCGCTCACTGCCTTCGCCACCGGGACGGGCTTGGCCACGACCACGGCCTTCGCAGGAGCCACCGGCACGTTCGCCAACTTCCGAACTTCACGGCGACGGTGCGCATCTTCGAGACCGACGAGCGAAGTCACATCCTGTCCGAGCAAACGAGAGAGCGACTGCGACGCCGCACGACGAACGCGCTGATCCGAATCGCGCATCGCATCGAGCAACATCGGCCGAGCGACTTCCGCATTGCTCGCACCCAGCACCAGCGCCGCGAGCGCACGAACATCCGCATCCGAATCACGAATGGTCTGCGAGCCGAGCTCGAGCGCTTCCTTGCCCGAGAGACCCAACGCGAGGAGCGACGCGCGGCGACGCACCGCCTTGTCGTGATCTTTGGTGGCCGCCGCGAGATGAGGACCGGCCGCTCCGGGATCCAACTTGAGCAGTGCTTTGAGCGCCGCGATGCGCACGTCGGGAGAAGTCGACGTCAGCAGCGGCTGCACGACGGGCACCGCTTCCGCCTTCGCGAGCGACGCCAACGCAGAGAGCAGCGCGACCTGCACGCTCGACTCACTCTCTCCGTGCAGCGCAGTCGCGAGCGCCGGAGCCGCGGCAGGATGACGAAGCGCCTCGAGCCGTTCCGCCGCACGCACGCGCGCCGACGCATCGAGCGCCGACAACTCACGCACCGAGAAACCAAACAGCGTCTCTTCACTGCGGCCCGGGAACTCCATCGAGCCAGCAAGCGTGGCGATGTCGCTCGCCGAAACTTTCAGACGCCCCTGCGAAGCGAGCTCGTGCGCGACACCGGTCACGGTGTCAGCGGTGGTGTGCACGGCGACCGAGGCCTTCGTTCCGTCACGCTGCACGAGAACTTCCTGGCGGAGCTGCGCGATGAACTGCGCGAGATCGAACCCTTCGACACCCTGGTCGAGTCCGTGAATGCGCGACGCCTCGAGCATCTTGCCAACGAGCTCAGCGCGCTCACGACGGAGCGCATCGACCACGCGCGCCATCTCTTCCCGCTCTGCGTGCGCGCGCGTGGCGCGAACTTCCAACTCAGCGATGACGCGGCGGAGCTCGATTTCCCGCTGCGCAGCGGACGCGAGCTCGTTCTTCACTCGCTCCATTTCACCGCGCGACGTGTCGGCATCGTTCGACAGCTGCGTCGAGCGCGCTTCGAAATACACGATCTTCTCGAGCGCACTCTTCAGCAGCGCTTCAGGCTTCTCGTCGCTCATCGTTTCGTCACCCAACGTCGTCGCCCCAGGGGGCTTTGACCCAACGCTACAGGTCTGTGGCGCTCTGTCTCTTTTTTGACCGGCGGCGCACCCTATGCTGGGGGTCGGACAATGTAAACCCACGGATCTACAGGGCTTTCTGCCCAGTACGCCGAACATGCATCCGAGGCCGATTTACCGGCCTCAGCGCGATTTTCGTGCGTGTGATTGAGGGGCAAGCGCCCTGCCCGTCCCTGCCGCTTCGAGACTTGCGAGTGACGAAAGTGGGTGCGAGACATGAAGACGATGGCTTCCGCGACCAGCCTCCCGCCGCACCTGCAGCGTTACGTCGTCGACCAGGACTACGGCTCGTACACACCGCGTGACCAATCGGTGTGGCGTCACGTGATGAAGCGGCTCAAGTCGCACCTCGAAGGACGCGCACACCCGACGTACCTGCGCGGCCTCGATGAGACCGGCATCGGCCTCGACGAAATTCCGCGCCTCGAGACGATGAACGAGAAGCTCGCAAAGCTCGGGTGGTCGTGTGTCGGCGTGCGCGGCTTCATTCCTCCGGCGGTGTTCACCGAGATGCAGGCGCGGTGCATCCTCGCCATCGCCGCCGACATCCGCAGCCACAAGACCATCATGTACACGCCGGCGCCCGACATCATTCACGAGAGCGCCGGGCACGCGCCCATCATCGCCGACGCGGCGTACGCCTCGTATTTGAAGACCGTCGGAGAGGTCGGCTTCAAGGCCATCGCGTCGGCCGAAGATCGCGCGCTCTTCGAGGGCATTCGCAATCTGAGCGTCGTGAAGGAAGACCCGCTCGCGACCGCCGACGACGTGCAGCACGCGCAGAACCGGCTCGACGCCGCTGCGAAGTCGGTGCGCTACGTCAGCGAATCGACGCGCGCGTCTCGTCTCTACTGGTGGACCGCCGAGTACGGAATGGTCGGCACCGTCGAGCAGCCGCGCTTGTACGGAGCGGGGCTTCTCTCGTCCATCGGCGAAGCGCAGCACTGCCTGACGCCCGAGGTACGGAAGCTCCCGCTCACCGTCGAGTGTGCGAACACCGCGTACGACATCACGCGCATGCAGCCGCAGCTGTTCGTCGCGAAGGACTTCAAACACCTCAACGACGTGTTGTCGGACTTCAAGCACTCGCTCGCGTACATCCGCGGTGGTGACTACGGCCTCGACGAGGCGCTGCGTTCACGCGCGGTGAATCACCTCGTGCTGCGCAAGCGCGGCGGAGAGGCGATCAAATCAGCCGACAAGTCGGCTGGGGCAATCGAGGTCACCGGAGAAGTTCGCGAAGTGCACCGCGCGGGCAAGGACACGGGGCCGGGTCTCACGGCGTCGGTCATCGAGCTCGCCGGCCCGACGATGATTTCGACCAACGGCAAGTGCACCGAGATTCCCAAGCGCATCGACGCCGTGGTGCTCATCGGGAGCGAGCGTTTGCCCGAGCGCGGCCGCTTCTCGATGCGACTCGCGAGTGGTGTCGAGGCGTCGGGCTACGTGGTCGATGGGCCCGAGGTCGTCGACTTCCGCGTGTGGCTGCACGGTCGTCCGGTCGCGGTGTCGACGTGGGCGTATGTCGCGGTGGCAGAAGCGATTCCCTCGGTCGCCGGTGGCCCGGCAGACCCGCAGCGGTGGGACGAGTACTTCGGTCCGCTCGATTCGTTCACGGCGGGCAACTCGGAAAACCTCGCGCGTCAGCGCAAGGCCGATGAGCTGCCGCGTGAGCTCGCGTCGCTGTACTCGGAAGTGCGGACCATGCGTGCGAGCAAGAAGACAGGTCAGCAGGGGACCCTGCTGGGGGAAAAAGACCGCGCACGGCTCGGACAGATTCTCGAGGACAGCAAGAAGTTCGGTGAAGAGACGTTGCTCCGCGATGAAGTGAACGAGCTCTTGCAGGCCAACTGACGTGGCCGACTTGCCCCCAACGTCGTCGCCCCAGGGGGCTTTGATGCCGTCCGAAGACAGACTGCGCGCCGTGTTCAACGTGCTCGAGAAGCACGTCGAGACGAAATACGGCGTGCCGATTCGCATTCGCGACGTTCCGAATCCGTTCACCGGCGACCTCGACGGAGCGGAGATCCACGTCGACTTCGCCGAGGACATCGAGAGCGCGCTGTTCATCATCGCGCACCTCTTCGGGCACACCGTGCAGTGGAACACCGACGAGGCGGCGCGCGAGATTGGGTACAAGCTGTATCCGAACCCGAGCGACGAGATGATGAAGCGGCTCCACGCGTACGAGTACGAGGCGTGCCGCTACTCGATGCAGCTCTTCCACGAAGCGGGCGTGCGCGATCTCGATCAGTGGTTGAGCGACTACTCGGCCTGCGACTTCAGGTACCTCGAGCACTTCTACAAGACGGGCAACAAGCCTCCGTTCAAGACCTTCTGGAAAGACGGAGCTGAGCTGCTCACGCCCAAAGCCATTCCTGCGTTCCACCCGACGAAATGGGTGTCGCGTTGGGAAGGCATCGTGGTCTGAGCGCAGATTTCGGCGGCGAACGCATGCGTTGCGGGCTCTTCCGAGCGCGCGCGAGACAATTCACGCGAGTACGCGCGGCACGCCTGATGCTCTTCCTCTGCTCGTCGCGAAACAAACGCGACGCTCCGCCACCAGAGGTCACTGACCCAGGCGGACCAGACCGGAGAGTCGTGGAGCCGACTCCATGTTGCGCGCGAGTAGCGTGACGAGGACCCGCCCCACACTTTCCGGTTCTGTCTTTTCAGGCGTGCGCTACACGAGCGCATCGTGCGTTCGCTGCTGATCACCATCGCGCTGTTGGGCTCACTCTCGGCAAGCGCGCAGGGTTTCGACCTGGAACGCGTGACGCTCAACCCGGGCGCGCGTGAGACGTGGTTCGCGCAAACCGGAGACGGCCTCGAGGCGATGCACCTGCGCGTCTCGCTGCTCGGCCACTACCAGCACCGTCCGCTCGTCTACACAATCGATGGAACGCCAGTCGGTGCGTACGTCGCCTCACGCTGGACCACGCACCTCGTCGCCGCGTTCGGCATTCACGACTTCTTCGAAGCGGGTCTGCAGCTCCCAGTCGTGCTCGCGCAGAGCGGGGAAGATCTCTCGCTGTTCGGCCTCACGCCGGTGCAGTCGTTCTCGCTCGGAGCGCCGTGGCTTCACGTGCGCAGCGCGTTCCTTCGTCAGAGCAAAGGTCTGCCGTTGGACCTCGCTGTCTCGCTCGCGTTGTCGTTGCCGTTCGGCTCATGGAACGCGCTGACCCTGGATCCAGGAATCGGACTCGCGTTCGCCCCTCGCCTCGGAGCCGGTCGCTCCTTCGGCCCCGTGCGCGTGGGACTCGAAGCCGGTGCGCTGATTCGCGGCAGCGCGGTGCTCAGCCCGTCCACCGCGGAGATTCGCGACGAAGTCGGCTCGCAATTCTCGAGCGCGCTGGCGTTGTCGACCGTCGGTCTGCCGATTCAGGCCGAGCTGACCGCGCGCATCACCGCTCCGTTCACGGCGACCGGCATCTCGTTCGAGTTGCTCGCAGCGATTCGCGGCACACTCTTCAAGCAGCTCGAGGTTTCGGTGATGGGCGGACCGGGATTCGGAAAAGCGCCCGGCACTCCGGCGTTCCGCGTGTTGTTCGGAATCGGTTGGACGCCAGACTTCTCGGCTCCGGCTGCGAAGCCATGAGCCGCGTCTCGGTTCCGCTGCTCTTCGGCACCGCTCGCTGAAAACAACACCCGTCGAATGCAAAGGGTGTTGTCCGCGCACTCGACCAAGGTGACGCGCAGGGGTTGATTGCGCGCGTGTTCTTCCGCGCCTTCGTCCTCGTGTCCGTTGTCTTGACCGCCTGTGCTCCGCCGGAGCCGACTGCGTTGCAGCCGCGTGCTCCAGGCGTTCGCGCTCCGCTGAGTGCCGCGTGTGGAGCGCTCGATGAGACGCGCTGCATGCTCCCGTGGCCGTCGAACGAGTACACGGTCGCCGACGAGACGAGCGCGACGGGTCTGCGGTTGTCGATGAACTGGCGCTCGCTGCCGGTGCGAGACACGCCGGCGTCGCTGAACGCGATCGATGGATTCTCAGTCATTGCTCCGCTCGCGGTCGGCTTTCCACGGCGCGTGAATCATCGGCTGCATCACCTGCGCGGCTTCGACGGAGTGCAGCTCTTCAACGCGCAACCAGGGAGCGCGCGTGAAGGGCAACGCGTGCCGCTGCGACTCACCATCGTGAACGACGAGCAGAGCACCGACAGTCTCCTCGTCGCGTTGCCGGAGCAGCCGCTCGAGTACGCGAGTGACTACGTCGCGGTGGTGCTCGACTCGGTGACCGACGACGACGGCGTCGCGTACGAGCAGCCAGCGTTGGTGAAGATCGCGCTGGGTCTCTCGCCGCCTTCGTCGGACTCGGAGCGCGCGTTGTTCGCGTATCACGCCCCGACGCGAGCGCTGCTGAGCGGAGCGGGCGTCGAGTTCGAGCACGTCCTTCGCGTGTGGGATTTCACGACGCGTTCGTCGGCGAGCGTGACTGAGCCGCTGCGAGCGATGCGTGCGTCTGCGCGCACCGCGACTCTCAACGTCGTGGTCGAAAGCGCGACGCTGCTCAATGGTCCAGCGATCGACGTGCGTGGTCGTGTCGAAGGGCTGCCGATGTTCCTCGACGCGATGGGTGGGCTCTCGCCGACTGCACTCGGCACGCATACCGTTCCATTCCGCGCGGTGTTGCCTGGAGGCACCGGCAACTATCACGTCGTCATCTACGGCCACGGCACCGGAGGCACCATCAACGACGACACGCTCGACGACGAGATCATCGCGGCGGGCGCGGCGAAGTTGAATCTGCTCTGGGACGGATGGACCGAGCCGACGGTGGTGAACACGCTCATCGGTTTCGAGAAGGTGTACTCGGGTACGCAGCGCTCGACGAATCGGCTGCTGCAATCGCTCGCTGACGCGGCCGCGTTGCAGGGCTCACTCGGAAGTTCGTTGGGCGACACGTTCACGGCGGCGACGCTCGGTGGTTGGCCGAATCCTGCAGCGGGGCGCAGACCCGACACGCGCACGCTCGTCTACGCAGGCGGCTCGCTCGGAGGAACGATGGGCTACGTGCTCTCGCAGGCCGAGCCCGACATCCATTTCGGCGTGTTGAACGTGCCGGGTGCGGGGTGGTCGCACTTCTCTCCGGAGTCCGAGCTGTGGAGCACGCTCGACCTCGTCTTCAAGGGGAGCACTCCGAGCGCGATCGATCGTCAGCTCGGGGTGTGCATGGCGCAGACGAATTTGGACGCGGTCGATGGTGCGGCGTGGGCGGCAGCGGGACGGCGCGATGACTTGCTGCTCCTCGAGCAGATGAGCATCGGAGATCCGATTCTTCCGAACGTGGGCTCACGGCTCGTCGCGAGCTCGAGCGGAGCGAAGTTGCTCGGCGGCATCATCGACCCCATCACTGGAGCCGAACACGTCACGACGACGCAGACGAAGAGCGCGATGACGCAGTTCCGCGTGCCGGTGTCGGTGACGGGCCTCTCGATTCACGGCTTCGCAGCCGGAGATTCTCCAGCCGGTCTCGCAGCGCGTGAGCAGATCGCCGCGTTCCTCACCTCAGTGTGGGCGGGAAGTCCACGCATCGACGTACCCGTGCGCTGCACGAGCCGGCCTGATCAGAGCTGCGACTTCGCTGCAGAGCCGTGACTGCTGCGCAGGCGCTCGCGCGAGATGACAACGGTCGACTGACTGCAGCTTCTCGGGCGACCGCTGCACGAACTACTCGACTCCGCTCCGAATCAGGTCGGCCAGCTGGGCAGCGCTCAACTTGCCCGCTGAATCGGTGCCCTCGAGTCCGCAGTTGGACGAACGTCGTACTGGGACTCGCGCGAACTGCTCATCACCGCCGACTCTGGAGGGAGCAACGCCGCGCGCTCGCGCGTCTGGAAGGCGGAGCTTCAGAAGCTCGCGAACGAGACCGGCCTGAAAATCACGGTGCTGCATTTCCCGCCTGGCACCAGCAAGTGGAACAAGGTCGAGCACCGACTCTTCTCGCACATCACGATGAACGTAACCGTCCGACGAAGTGCGTGACGAGCGCGGCGCTCGAAGTGAGCGCGACGGGCGTAGTTCTACGGCGTGACCGCGGCGAGCGAGCCTAGTGGTCCGCGCCAAAGATGCGGCAGCAGCTCATCGAGCTTCGAGTTCGGATGGTCGTTGATGCGCGAGAGCACGTCGGTCAGGTACTCGACCGGGTTGACGTTCGCCTCGCAGCTCGCGACGAGTGAGTAGAGGCCAGCGAGGTTTTCGCCCGCTTCCTCATTTCCGACGAAGAGGAAGTTCTTCCGGCCGAGGGCTACGCGTCGCAGCGCGGACTCGGACTCGTTGTTGTCGAGCGGGATGTCGGGATGTTCAAGGA
>JAEUJS010000277.1 GCA_016792935.1 Archangium sp.
ACGACTTGCTCGAGCTCGCCGATGCGACCGCCGGGAACGACGACGCCAGGCAGCTGCGCGCATGAACCCTTCACGCACTCGGTGGCGGCGAAGGTGATGCGGGTGAGGATCATTCCCGGGCGCTGCGGGTGCACGAAGCTCTCGCGCGCGCCGACGGTGGCGATCACCACGTCATCTGCTCCGGCGACCTGTTCAGCGGCTCGCCCCAGGTCGAGCCTTCCATCGGGCTCGCTGGCGAGGGCGGAACCCGAGGCGACGGTCACCGCGATCAACGCCACGGAACGAGCCGCGCGCGGGCGACGGCGCAACACGAGCAGCATCAGCGCGCCGAACGCAGCGAAGAGCGGAGCACCACCCGACGAGCTGCACCCCTGCACGGGCAGCGGCGACTCGAGCACCGGCGCGACGGGGTCCGTGTAGAGCGAGAGCAGACCGTCGCGATCGTCCTGCTTGAGCTGGCGCTTCAAGATCTCTCCCGGCGGCGCCGACGGGTACATCACGAGATCTTCGACGTTCGCGTTGTGCATCAGGCCGAGCACGTGGCCCAGCTCGTGGGTGATGGTGTTCTGCACGTCGTCGAACGCGTAGCCCTGCGCGGGGGCATCGCTGAGCACCTTGAAGCGGTGCTCCTCGGCGTTGAACGCGACGTCGGCGTCGAGCAGCTCGTTGGTGCGCGCGTTGAGCGTCACCAGCGTCACGGCCAGCGCGCGCGACGAGTACGGCCAGTCGTCGAGCACCAGCACCGAGTTGGTGTTGTCGGTCGCGGTCTGCACGTAGCCGATGGGCTTCGCGTCACCGATGCGGGCCGAGACCTGGAGACCGGGCGTGGCGTCGTCGCAGTGCTTGATGGCGCGCTCGACGGCGGCGATCGCGCCATCGGCATGGAGCATCTCGGCGAGGCGCGAGTCGATGGTCAGCTCGAGCGGCCGCGTCCATTTGACGACATCACCCTCGGAGTCGGTGCG
This sequence comes from Archangium sp., assembly GCA_016792935.1. GTDB lineage: Bacteria > Myxococcota > Myxococcia > Myxococcales > Myxococcaceae > Archangium_A. The sequence continues at coordinate 966 of JAEUJS010000277.1, forward strand.
GAGGTCGTACGCGAAGCCATTCAGCGAAACGACCATGACGGAAGCGAGCGCGAGACGAAGCATGCTCGGCAGCTTCAGCAGCGTGCGTGCCAGATCGTTTTCCGAGGGGAAATGGCCTCGCGCGGCGAGTCCTGCCGGCCCGATGGGATCCGCGCGACACCGCTTCGCAGCGCGCGCCACGGGCATGACGCGCCGTCACGCTGTCGCGACTTCGACTCCGCGCCTCTTCCCCGCAGCCGGGGCTCAGGGCTCGAAGGTCGACTCTTCGTTGACGGTGCGGTTCGGATCGAAGGCGGGGCTGTCGGCAGGCGCTTCACCGAGCCCGAACGCGCCCTGCAACACGCGTTGCACGCGCTCGAGCTCTTCTTTCTTGTCGACCGGGATGAACGCGGCGAGCACTTCTTGCAGCGTGTGGTTTTGGAGCGCGAACTCCACGACCAGACACAGCGCGCCGTCGGCCTGATCCATCACCGAGACGCCGCGCACGTCGTCGAACGAAATGACCAGCGTGCGTGGGTAGCCGGCGATGGGCGACGCGAAGTCGAGGCGCAGGCTGTTGGTCGCGAAGTTGGCGACGAACCGGCGCTGCCGTTTCTCGAGTCGCTCGATCCACACCGCGGAGGCGATGAAGACCGCTCCGGCGACGGCGAGCGCGATGGCGGGTGTGACGCTGGTGACGGTGACCACGGTGGCCACCGAGAAGAGCAAGAGCGCGATGCCGAGCGTCCACGCGGCGCTCGACTTGAGGGTGGGCGAGAGCTTCTTCGTCTCGCCGATCAACATCGATGGCTCGTAGCGCAGCGCGACGTCTCCCAGCGAGGAAGGCGCGGTGTGCGATTGAAGCGCGTCGGCGAAGCGAGCCACGGGCGCACCATTGCAAAGAAAAAAGCCCCGAGGTTTCCCTCGGAGCTTCATTCACCTCTGGACGCTGAGGGTTTGTGACCCCGCCGGGATTCGAACCCGGGTTTATGCCGTGAGAGGGCACCGTCCTAGGCCACTAGACGACGGGGCCAGACTTGCTGCGGTATTCGCGCTGCGGTCTGCAAAAGCGGGGCGGCAAATACGGGACCGACCTCGCTGTGTCAACACTGCACCTGCTGCACTGCTTCAGCACTTCTGAGCGGCGGAAGGGATTCGAACCCTCGACCCCAAGCTTGGGAAGCTTGTGCTCTACCAACTGAGCTACCACCGCGAGCGACGCGCGGCTGAATACACGGACGAGCGCTTCACCGCCAGCCTGACCGTCACTGTTTGGCGGTGATAGGAACGGCGCGCGATGTCCCACGCACGCGGCCAGACGTGTCACAGGGAGAGCGGAATGGGTGGAGCGTGGCTTCGAGCCTGACGCGCGAAGAGGTGCAGCGCCTCTACGCGCAGTTCGCACCCGTGGTGTTCCGCCGCGCGCGCTTCCTGCTCGCGCGAGACGCCGACGCTTGGGACGTCGTGCAGGAGGTGTTCGAGAAGATGCTGACGCACGGCTCCTCTTTCCGCGGCGAAGCGCGCCCGATGACCTGGGTGTACCGCGTGACCACCAACCTCGCGCTCAACCTGCTCCGCAGCCGCAAGGTGCGTGAGCCGTTGTTGACCGCGGTGCCCGATGAAGAGCCGGCCAGCGAGGTCGACACCGTCGAGGCGCGGCAGCTGTTGCAGAAGTGGATGCAGCACCTCACCGAGCGCGAGATCGAAGTGGCGTCGCTCCTCTATCTCGATGGGCTGACGCAGCAGGAAGTCGCCGACGTGCTCGAGCTCTCGCGCAAGACCATCGTGCGTGAGGTCGACGCGCTCCGAGAGAAGTTGAGCGCCATTGGTGCCCTGCCCGCTTCCGAGTCGTCGAAGGAGCGCGCGTCATGAGCGAGCACCTGAGCGCGCTCCAGCTCGATGAGCAGGCGATGGGGTCTCCGGCGAATCCGCACCTCGCGTCGTGCGGCGAGTGCACGGCGAAGCTGGAGGCGCTCAAGAAGCAGAACGCCGTCTTCCTCGCGCGCGCCGACGCGAAGAGCTTCGAGGCGAAGCTGCTCGAGAAGCACGTCGCTCCGCCGCCGTCGCGGTTGTCGCGGGTGGTGTTGATGATCGCTCCGCTCGCGGCCGCGGTGCTGCTCTTCGTGGTGTGGCCCAAAGCTGATCCGGTCGTCGACGGTGGCGATCGCGTGAAGGGCGCTCCGCTGGTGATGCTGCTCGACGCCAGGGGAGCGCCCGTCACCACTGCGAACGTTGGCGACGAGCTCTCGCTCGCCTTGCGCTTCAGCGGCACTGAGGCGCGCAAGGTGACCGTGTCGGCGATCGACGCGAATGGAAAACGTGAGGAACTGTGGAGCGGATCGGTTCCGCCCAATGAGCGCGCGGTGATCTCGAAGTTGAAGGTGACTCCGGGAAACGTCGAGGTGGTGGCTGACTTCGCCCCGCCTCCATCGCAGTCGCTGCGCGTGGGAGTGACCCACGACACGGCGAGCACGAAGCTCGAGGTGAAATGAGTGGGGGAAGATCAGCTCCCTCACCCCGACCCCTCTCCCCGAGGGAGAGGGAGAGAATTGGATTGAGCCCCCTCGGGGAGAGGGTTGGGGGTGAGGGAGCACGTACTCTCTTCTTCGTCACCTTCCTCCTCGCGAGCGCGGCTTTCGCCGACGGCCGCCGCCTCGCGCTGGTGGTCGGAGAAAACCGCGGGCTCATCAGCGAAGAGACGCTGCGCTTCGCCGAACGAGACGCCTCGCGCATGCAGTCGGCGCTCGTCGACGTCGGCGGCTTCTCAGCCAGCGACGTGATCGTGCTGAGCGGCGCCAACGCGACCGGCGTGCGCAACGCGCTCTCGCTCCTCCGGGGCCGAATCGAGGAGGGCCCGGTCGAGCGCCTCGTCATCTACGTCTCGTCGCACGCGGGTGACGGCGTGTTGCACCTCGCGGGCACCGAGCTGCCGCTCAAGGAGATCGTCGAGTTCCTGAAACAATCTCCGGCGCAGGTCGGCGTCTTCGTGCTCGACGCCTGCCAATCGGGCTCGATGACTCGCACCAAAGGCTTGCGGCCCATCGCTTCCGCGCAGGTGACGCGCCTCGAGGCGACGGGCGTCGAAGGCCGGGTGTTGATCTCCGCCAGCGGCGCCGACGAATACGCGCAGGAAAGCGATGCGCTCGGCGGCAGCTACTTCACGCACTACTTCATCGCCGCCATGCGTGGAGCCGCCGACACCTCACGCGACGGCAAGGTGACCCTCGACGAGGCGTACGCCTGGGCGTGGGCGCGCACCATCGAGGCGACCTTCTCGACGCGCGGCGGAGTGCAGCGCCCGGCGTACTCCGTCGATCTGCGCGGCTCGGGGCAGCTGGTGCTCGCCGAGCCGAGCAGGAGCACCTCGCAGCTGGTGCTCGACGTGAAGAAGCCCGGTCACTGGCTGGTGGTCTCGGAGCAGACCTCGCAGGTGATCGCCGACGTCGAGAAAGGCGAAGGCGCGCTCAACCTCGCGGTGCCGCCTGGCGGGTATCGCGTGCAGCTCCGCGCGAAGGACTCGGTGTTCGAGCACGTCGTCGAGGTGCCTGCGAGCGGTGGCGCGGTGGTGTCAGACGCCGATCTCGAGCGCGCCTCATTGACCCGCGTGGCGCGCAAAGGCGGCGAAGAGGTGATGCTCCATCTCTCCGCTGGCGGCGGGGCGACCAGCGGGCTCGTCACCGGCCTGAGCGCGCAGCCGACGGTCGGCATCCGGCTGCGGCGCGACGCGTACTTCCTCGCGGTGATCAACCAGCTCGCCGGCGAGTTCATCTTCCGCCAGGGCACTCCGCTGCGCGGTTCGTTCGATCAGATCGAGTTCGAGCTGCGGCTCGGCGCGGGCCATCGCTTCTCGTTCGGCTGGCAGAAGACCTCGATCGCCATCGCGCTGGAGGTGGGCCCGATCCTGATTCACCAATCGCGGCTCCCTGATGCGACCACGCGCACCAGCCTGGGTCTCACCGCCGGTCTCGCGCTCGAAGGGCGCGTGCAGATCATCGGGCCGGTGGAGTTCTTCGTGCTCGGCAGCGGTGGCGGCGCGCTGGTGAAGAAGCTCATCGGCCCGTCGCTGATTCCGCGGCTGAGCATCTCGGGCGGACTGGGGGTCAGCTTCTAAATGCGCGCTCGGCGACTCCGGTTGGTGGTGATGAGCCTCGTGCTCGCGGCGTGTCTCGACCCGCTCTACGAAGAGGGCGCGCCGCTCACGTCGGGTTGGGTGGTGTGTTGCGCGCAGTCGCGCATCGACACGTGCTTCTGCAACGACGCCATGACCTGCATGTTCCCCGTGTTCGCGTGTCCGTCGGGAACGTGTTCGTCGATTCCGATCTGCGGCGGTGGAGCGGGCGGCGGCGGCGCGACCGGCGGCGGCTTCGGTGGAGGGACCGGCGGAGGAACTGGCGGCGGCTTCGGCGGCGGAGCGACCGGTGGCGGCGGTGCGACCGGAGGCGGCGCCGGCGTTGGCGGCGGTGGCGCGACTGGCGGCGGTGCGACCGGAGGCGGCGCCGGCGTTGGCGGCGGTGGCGCGAGTGGCGGCGGTGGAGCGACCGGCGGTGGCGCGACTGGTGGCGGCGCGACTGGAGGAGGCGGTCCATCCGACGGCGGAGTGACCGGGGGCGGCGGTGGAGCGACCGGCGGCGGCGGAGCAACCGGCGGCGGCGGACCAATCGGCGGCGGCGGAGCAACCGGCGGAGGCGGAGCAACGGGTGGCGGAACTGGCGGCGGCGCGACAGGCGGCGGAACCGGAGGCGCAGGCGGCGGCCCGACCGGCGGAGGCACCGGCATCACCGGCTACGAGTTCTGCTGCGTCAACGCGCGGATCACGACGTGCCCGTGCTTCAACAACCTCTGCAACAGCCCACCGTTCACGCCGTGCGCGGGAGCCTCGTGCGTCGCCGGCACCGCGAATGGAACGTGCCCCTAGCGGCACTCAGCTGCTGATCAGTTGAGCCCCACGTTTCTCAGATCCTGAGACGACTCCACGGCGATCCGTTTGATCGGCTGGCGCGAGTTGTGCTCAAGGGCCGCCCCGTGCTGCCCGGTCACCTCAAACGCCCCTCAAACGCGACATCGCTGCGGCATGTCGTCGTCTTTCTCACACTGAGCGTTAGCTCAGTGGCAGCCGCGCAGGCCGTGCCGACCATCGGCAGCGGGAGCAGCAGCAGCGGCTCCCAACTTCCCTTCCACGGCACGGCGGTTTCGTACGGTCACCAGCTCACGGCCGACAACCCCACGCCTGAGGTCGTCGGCTGGAGCCACCGCATCGGCTTGATGCCGGAATACCACTTCAACAAGGTCGCCTTCTTCCGCGCCCGCCTCTACCTCTCGCAAGAGTTCACGCCGTCGGATTCGACGAACACGCTGCACGAGATCGAGCTCTCGGATCTCTGGGTCGACGCGGTGTGGACGGGCTTCAAGGAAAAGAACACCGGCATCCGCATCGCCGGAGATCTCCGCACCACGTTCCCCACCAGCAAGTTCTCGCAGGGCGTCTCGCGCCTGTTCACGCTCGGCCCGTCGGCGAACGTCTCGCGCAGCTTCAACGTGCTCGGCGGCCTCTCGTTGATCTACTCCGGCCGCTTCACGTGGCGCTTCAATCGCTTCACCACGCGGCAGAACGACGGTGGCTTCATCATCAACTGCGGCGGGTTCGCGCTTCCCGAGGCGTGCATCGACGGCAACACCGGTCGTCGCGTCGCGCAGGCCGACATCATTCACGGCCCGACGATCTCGTTCAGCCCTCACGCGCGCTTGAACATCTCGGGCACGTTCCTCCTCCAGCACGGCTTTCTGCCGCGGCTCTCTCCGGCTGACGCGGAGCTCGCGGCGCAGGTGCCGTCACTCAACGCCCCGAGCACGAACCCCAACGACTACGTCGCGCACTTCGCCGCCTTCAGCGTCGGCGTCACCTACACCCCGTGGGATCCCGTCAGCCTCACGCTCGGCGCCTTCACCTTCAGCCCCCAGCTCGCTGGTGACGGCAAGTACATCTTCCCGCTGTTCAACCGAAACACCGTCGTCTCCCTCGATGCGACGTTCGACATCGAGGCTGCTGTCTCGAGCTTCACCAAGGAGAAGAAATGATCGCCCGGTCCGTTCGAATTGCCGTTGGACTCTCTGCGCTCGCGTTCATCGCGGGCTGCGCCAAAGAGCAGGAGCCCATCAACCGCGTCCAGCCGAACTACTACGACAAGTCGTTCTTCGTCGGCACGGACTACCAGGGCGTCAGTGACGACCCCGAGTTCTACTCGCAGAGCACGCTGGTCGACGTCGGCTACGGCGCCGGCCAGGACGGCCTGTTCACCAGCACCTATGCGCAGCCGCTCTCGCGCGTGAAGTGGCAGGTCACCGAAGATCTCCTCATCGCGCGGCTGGCGTACGAGCGCGTGAAGGACTCGGACGGCAAGGGCGTCGGCAAGGCCACCAACGACGGCATCGTCGTCGCGGCCTACCGCATCCAGAGCCACTTCGACATTCGCCGCCAGTACAACCCGTCGACCGGCGAGCAGATGAACGTGTTCGAAGAGAACTCGTGGGACCGCCCGTGGTTCGAGCGTCAGTTCGTGCGCGTCGACTGGTCGCGCAACCTGTCCACCGACAACTACGAGTTCGACACCCTCTCGCAGATGGGCATCTACGGCGGCGTCTCGTACGAGCCGCTGGCGTACGCGGTCACCGACCCGAAAGACGACGACGCGCCGCACATCGACCCCAAGAGCGGCTACCTCGACATCACCAACAAGGCGTTCGCGCGCCCGCTGATGGTCACCCTCGATCTGTGGGGCGGCTTCACCTTTCCCGCGTGTTTCCTCGACGCGGACATCGGTGGCGGCGGCGCTCCGAGCACGCAGTGCTCTCCCGTCGAGCTGACGATTCGCAACTCGTTCTACAAGGTGCCGGTCAGCGACTACGAGCCGGCCGACTGGGACGGTTGGCGCTTCCAGGCGTTCGGTGCGTTCACCACCGAGCGCAAGGGCTACGCGCGTGACTACGGCATGACCGACACGCAGTGGCACCGCTTCATCAACCGCTACAACATCTGGGAGCGCAGCCACTACTACGAGAAGCCCGAGACGATGGAAGGCGCCGTGGCGTGCTTCACGCCGTCGACGACTCCGGTGGGCGCTGATCCGCACCGCGACGCCAACAACGACGGCACCGAAGACGAGTGCGCGGTGGTCGGCAACGGCTCGCGCTGCGACACCTTCAGCCAGAAGTGCACGCTGCCGTACCGCCAGCGTCAGGTGAAGCAGGTGGTCTGGTACTACACCGAGGGCAGCCACCCCGACTTCTTCACGCCGACGCGCGAGGCCGCGCACGAGTGGGACGTGGCGTTGCGCGCTTCGATCCAGGCCGCGAACTACGCCGAGTGCGTGCGCACGCGCGGCAGCGACTGCCTCGCGCAGAACCCGGTGTACTTCGGTCAGCAAGACGACAACCAGGACGCCATCTGGCTCGCCAAGGAAGTCGACGACTGCCGTGACGGCGTCGGCAACCAGCAGGTCGCGGGCAACTGCGAGCAGCTCGCCGACACGCTCGGTGACGCGCGCAAGATGTCGCCCGGCGTGATCGCGCTGGCGAAGATGCCGGAGGCGCTCGTGCTCTGCCACAGCCCGGTCGAGGCCAACGATCCCGCTTCGTGCGGTTCGCCGCGTCTCCCGGCGAGCCTCTCGGCGGCGCTCTGCTTCTCGGCGCGCCTCGAAGGCAACCAGGCCACCATGGACGAGTGCGCCAAGGCGCTCATCGTTCGCAAGGGCGACTTGCGCTACCACGCGGTGAACACCATCGTGTCGCCGCAGACGCCGTCGCCGTGGGGCATCATGGTCGACGCGCACGACCCGCTCACTGGAGAGAAGATCTCCGCGAGCATCAACGTGTGGTCGCACGTCACCGATCTCTGGAGCCAGGGCGTCGTCGACACCGCGCGCTACATCAAGGGCGAGCTCTCGACGGCCGACGTGACCGAAGGCACCTACGTGCGCGACTGGGCGGGCGCGGCCGAAGCGGCCAACGCCGGCGGCTCGCTGCCGCACCTGTCGCTCGAAGAAGAGCAGAACGTGATCGCCATGGCGCTCGGCGCCGAAGACCGCGCGCGCATCAAGGATCGCCTCGACGGCATCAAGGGCAGCCCGGCGTTCAAGAAGGGCCTCGCGCTCAAGCGCGAGCTGGCCGAGGTGCGCTTCGACGCCAAGCAGTTGGCGACCACCCGCGCGACGTACGACGCCCGCCGCAAGCGCGCGCTCGACACGCCGACCGAAGCGTCGCTCCTGACGCGCTCGATGCAGCAGCTCGCCGGCGACACCAGCAAGCTCGACAGCGCGTCGATGCGGGCGCTGGCCTCTCCGTTCCGCGGCGCGAACCCGTCGATGCACCGCGAGCTGATGCAGGCCCGCGAGCTGGCGCTGGCCGAACGCGGCGCGTGCATCATGCAGGAAGCGCCGGCGCCGATGGGCATCGCCGATCTCGCCGACGTTCTCGAGGCGAAGTTCGGAGCGTTCGACCCGGGCGCGAGCAAGAACGATCAGAGCTCGCACGCCGAGCGCGCCCGCAAGTGGATCGCACAGCGTGCGCACTACGCGGTCGTGACGCACGAAATGGGTCACTCCATCGCGTTGCGCCACAACTTCGTCAGCAGCTCCGACGCGTGGAACTTCCGGCCGCAGTACTGGCAGCTCCGCACCGACAACGGCACGCGCACCACGCCGTGCACGGGCGTCGCCACTCCGGCGAACTGCCTCGGTCCCCGCACGATGGACCCCATCACCGACAACGAGCGCAAGAACCTGCTGCCGATGTTCATGCAGAGCTCGACGATGGATTACGCGGGTGAGGCGACGCAGGACCTGCTCGGCCTCGGCGCGTACGACTTCGCGGCGGCGCGCATGTTCTACGGCGACGTGGCCGCGGTGCTCGACGACCCCACGATGCGCGCGGGGAGCGAGAAGGCCCTCGGAGCGACCGCCAAGCTCGACAACTTCGGCGGCATCCTCGGCATCGCCTTCCGCTTCCCCGATGCGACCGGCGAGATGAACGACGTGCACTACACCGAGCTGCAGACCCGCGTCGGGCTGATCCGTGACTGCGAGATCATCGCTGACCCGACCGCCTACCGCCCCTCGTACTGGGACGAGCAGCTGCTCGGCGCCTGGCACCCGGTGGTCGATGGGCTCCTCGTCGAGGTCAACGGCCAGTACAGCAAGTGCAAGCAGCTGCCGATCGACTACGTGGCGTGGGACACGCTGCGCGCGGCGACTCCGACCGAAGGCGAGAACGTGCGCTCGATCAAGGCGATCGACCCGCAGCTCCGCCGCGTGCGCGCGCCGTACGGCTTCGCGACCGATCGCTGGGCCGACCTCGGCAACCTGTCGGTGTACCGCCACGACAACGGCGCCGACCCGTACGAGCTGTTCGACTTCCTGATCAGCCAGCAGGAGGTGAACCACATCTTCGACAACTACCGCCGCAACCGTCACAACTTCTCGGTGCGCAACGCGTCGAACCGCACGCTCTCTCGCTACAACGAGAAGCTGCGTGACGCCGCGAAGGGCATGGGCCTCATCGCGAACATCTACCGCGATTTCGCGCTGGCGCAGGGGTACGACTACGAGACGCTGTGGCCGTACCTCGGCACGTTGCTCTTCAAGGAAAACCTGCTGGCGTCGGGCATCGGCTTCGATCACTTCGCGCGTCAGGTCGCGCGCCCGCAGATGGGGCCGCACGCCATCGAGGGCGACCTGCTGCGCTCGAACCTCGACGCTCCGGGTTCCGAGGGCACGGTGGTCGTCAACATCCCCAACGGCGCGACGGGCTACTTCAAGAACGTCAGCTTCGGTGGTCGCCCCATGGAGAACGCGCTCGCCGAGGACAAGGGGGAGTACGACTCCGAGTACACGGTGAACGTCGGCAGCTACTACGACAAGGCGTGGGCGCCGATGCTCATGACCGAGTCGGTCGACAACTTCATCAGCGACTCGCGCCGCGACTTCCTCGATGGCCGCTACCGCGCGGTGTCGATGGCCGACCTCTTCCCCGAGGGCTTCCGCCGGTGGATGGGCAACAACCTGACCGGTGACGACGCGCTCAAGGGCCCGCGGCTCGCGGCGCAGAACGGCATGCCGGTGGTCGACAGCCAGCTCTACCCGACGACGGGCATCGGCTACGTGTCGTGGTGGAAGCCTTCGCCCGAGGTCTGCTTCCAGGGCGAGCAGTCGCTGGAATGCGGCGTGAACCCGGCGAACACCGTGACCATCGACCCGCAGGTCGGTTGGGAACAGCAGAAGTTCATGATCGCGATGACGCTCATGTACCTGCCCGAGAACGCGCAGCAGCGCTGGCTCGATCAGATGGGCGTGTGGGAACTGGGCGCCGACACCGACCCCGCGTTCGCCAACCGCATCGAGCTGCACCTGCCGGAGGGCAAGACGTACATCGCCAAGACGTACGGCCGCGAGACGATCTTCGGCAAGTCGGTGCAGAAGGGCATCTCGGCGCGCATGCTCGAGTACGGCAACGAGCTCGTGCAGAAGGCGTACGTGACCGACCCGGGTCCGGATCGTGATGGCGACGGCAAGGCCGACTGGTTCGTGCCGCGCTTCGCCAACGGAGCGGCGATCATCAAGTACGACCCCACGATCTCGACCATCAACCCCGATGGCTCGATCGATGACGGCCGGCCGGGCTGCAACAACCTCGAGAACACCAGCTGCACCTGCAGCAGCAACCGCGCGTGCATGGAGCTCACGAAGTTCAGCGAGCTGCCGTTCTTCATGCGCCAGGCGATGCGTGACTACGGCCTCGCGGACCCGACGATGAAGGGCATCTACTAAGCCGCACGCGGTCGTCGTCTTGAGCGCCACGATCTCTCCCTCGAGGTCGTGGCGTTTCGTTTGCGGGTGCAACGCCCTGGTGCCTCACCTGAGGCGAGTTGTCGCACTGGCGATGAGCGGCGCGCTGGAGTTCCCTGGCATCGCCAGCGGGGCGCCCGATGCATTTCACGCCGAGCAATGCGCGCGCTGACCTCGTTCGGGATGCGCCGGTCCTCGGCTGTGGGGGAGTCGAGCAAGCAGCGTGCGCAGGCTTCGGGTGATTGTCGCGCGCTGTGCGGAGCCGAGCCCCGTAGCCCGGGCCGTCGAGAATCGAGATGGACTCAACGGGCGTCTGTCGCCCCTGGCGTTCATCGCGATTTAGCGGCCGACGTGGAACGCCGGTCGCAACCGGCGTGTCGGACGCGCGTGCTTCGCGCGATCGCCATCGTGACTCTCAGCTCGTGCGCGACGGCTGAAGTGCGCGTTCGGTCGTCGCTCGCTCGAGCGTCTCATCGAGCGCGAGTGGCTCATCGAAGAGCCTGCCGATGCGACCACGCGCGATCAGACCTGCGCTGCGTCGCTGACGATCGGGCGCACGACGTGTGTTCTGCACGTGGCGACCTTGCACGAGACGCCTCACTGCAACGCGCAGGGCGAGTGCGTCTTCCTTGACGGGTTCGAGCGTGAGTTGGGGGAGTTGCTCGCGTGCGGAGACGCGTTCACCGGCTGTGGCGGGACGCTGGTGTGCGACTGCCGCCCGCATTCAGCCACGACGGATGAACGTCCGAAATAACGGATTCCGACTTAACAGACAGTCGTCCGCTTTATAGGATGCCAATCCATGAGCACGGAGATCGAGATCGAGCGCTTCATCGTCGAGCAGGGCTTCCCGGCGGCATCGAGAGCAGACGCGCGAGCGGCGCTGGAACTGGCTGAGCTCACCCGCGAGGGAAAGACGCGCATGAGCAGCGAGAAGATCCAGCGCGCGGCGGCTGCACTGCGCGAGGTGTTCGCCCTGCACTGCCAGTCACAGGAATGCATCACGTGGGCGCACCAGACCGGGAAGATCGTCCTGCAGGCGGAGAACAAGCAGACCTGCCACCGCTGCGGCGGCTCGGAGAACTCGCGCGCCGCTCAGGAACTCCTCGAGTCGGGCATCCACCGCCTCGTGGTCGTCGGCGGCAGCGCCTCGACACGTGAAGAGCTTGAGCGATTGCTCGGCGATTCGACCATCGAGCTGCGCCTCGTCGACGGCACTCACCACCGGGCGCCCGAACGGGCGCGCGCCGATCTCGAGTGGGCAGATCGCGTGCTGTTGTGGGGAGCGACCGAACTCCACCACAAGGTCAGCAAGCAGTACGCCGACATCGCGGCGACCAAATTCAAGATCGTGCACATCCCACGGCGCGGCATCTCGCAGCTGCTCCACGCGGCGGTGGAATCAATGCGTCGCCGCCGCGCGGCGTGACACCTGGAATCCGACCCAGCTGTCAGCGCGCACTGAACCACCGTCACTTCAGCGAATTTCCGATGATCTGGGCCAGCACCCGCTCGATGGCGGCGCGGGAGAGCCCGAGCGACTCGGCGCGAGACAAGAGGCGCTCACGCAACGCGCGTTCACGCTCTGGGTCGATGCGCTCGACGCCGTTCTTCCGCTTCCACGCCCAGATCTCTGCGACGACGTGTGCCCGCTCGGAGAGAAGATCGAGCAGCTCGTCGTCGATCGAGTCCAGCTTCGATCTCAGCGCTTCGAGCTCCGGAGACCTCATGGCCCCTCTGGCGCGAGCGTGCGCATGGTGCCGGCGGTCACGCCGAATTGTTCGTGGGCGCCGATGCGCTCGTTCAACTGCGTCGCCGACAACTTGCCTTCGAGCACTGCCTGCCACGCTGCGAGCACCGCCGCGCACGTCGCCTGGTCTTCCCACACGAACTCGGCGCGGAAGCGCTTCACACCCGCGCTCAGCAACTTCGGCACCGCCTTCGCCGCGCTCTGCGCCTGCGCGTTGAACACCGTGTTGCGGCAGCCGATGTCGACGACGACGGGATGTCGCTTGCCTTCGCGATCTTCGAGCGAGAGCTGGTGCTTCTCACACGGCCGCCCACACGTTCGAAAGTCGCGCCCGTGCGAGATGGTGTGCGCGTACACGCAATGCTCGGTGTGGAACGTCGCGATGTGGTGATGCACCGCCACCGTCACGCGCTCCGGCGGGAGCCCCTTCAACATCGCGTGCAGCTGCGCCTCGTCGAGATCGTGCGCCGCCGTCAACGTGTCGCAGCCGAGCGCGAGCAGGTGCCGGCCCGTGACCGAGTTCGTCACGTTGAGCGAGAAATCTCCGTGCACCAGCGTCTGCGAAGCCGCGCGAGAGAAGTGCATCAGCCCGCCCCAGTGCCGCACGAGCACGGCGTCGGGCTTCAGCCGCTCGATGCGCGCGTCGATGCCGTCTTCACCAGGCTTCTGCACGCGCGTCGTCGCGATGGTGACGTGCAGACCCGCCGAGCGTGCGCGCTGGACCGCCTTCTCGAGGCCGACGAGCTCCATCCAATCGAGCTCGACCTCACGCAGGCCCGCGGCGATCACCGCTTCGAGCTGCGCGGCAGTGCGCACCAGCGGAATCAACGTCGGAGACACCGGCGCGTTCCACTCGCGGCGCACGCGAAGCCCAGACGCCTCGCGCTTCACCTGATCAGCAGCCGATCCAGTCGCTACGATCGCGTGACGTGCACGCGCCAGCACCCCGCTCTCGAGCGACGCCACCAGCTCGCGCCGCATCGACTTGAGCAGCGACACCGGAAGATGAAGCGGCTGCGACGGAGCCCACACGATCTCCTGCAACTTGAACGGAGTGCCTCCGAACGCGCCGAGCTTGTCGCTGAGCACTTCGACGCCGAGGCCCGCTCCTGTGGCCGCGCTGAGCAACTCCGTGCTCTGCACCATCGCGCTGACGTCACGACCGATCGGCCCGAGGGCGTTGGCCTTGACCATCAACGGCGCTCCAACGCTCCCGCTCAGCTCGAGCCGCACGCCGATGCGCCCCAGCCCGCCACGCCTTCCTTCTTCGACCGCCGTGTTCGCTTCGGCCGTCAGCCGCGGATCACTCGAGAGCCACGCGCGATGTCCGACCTCGACGCGCGAGAGATCTGGCCCCGGCTTGCCGAACTTGAACCACCAGCCATCGACGGTGGACTCGACTCCGAAGAGCGGACCGCCCGGCTCGCTCTCTTGCGGCTTGCCGAGATCGAAGCCGACGCCGCACCCGGGAACAGGATCCGGCACCTCGAACGGCAACGCCGACTGTCCGCTCGCGGCCTGGCCGATCACCGGCAGCGCAACCTTCGTGGCACCGAGCGGACGGGCACCATCTTTCAAGCCTGCGCCACCCGTGTGCAGGCGCATCGCGCGACGAACCCGCACCGCGCCGTTGCGAACGTCGATCACCTCTCCGAGCAGCGCGCCGCGCGACTTCGGGAAGCGCCCCTCGACGAGGCTCTGGTGATCCGACCCACCGAGAAAACCATCGGAGAAGCCGCGCGAATACGCGACGCCCATGCGCCCGAGGTTCTTCTGCAGCTCCTGTTGCGCCTCGGTGGACTTCTCACGCCCGGCGACGATCGCGTCACGCCACTGCCGGTACGTCTCCACCGCCGACAACACGTACGCGGGGCCCTTCAGACGCCCTTCGATCTTCAGCGACGCGACGCCGATGTCGGCGAGCTCTCCGACCGCGCGCACGCCCGCGAGATCGAGCGGCGACAACAAGTACGCGACGTCTCCGAGCGGCCGCACCTGTCCGTCGATCACCAGCTGATACGGCAACCGGCACGACTGCGCGCACTGGCCGCGATTCGCCGAGCGCCCGCCCCACGCTTCGCTGGTCAGACACTGCCCGCTCCACGACATGCACAGCGCGCCGTGAATGAAGACCTCGAGTTCGAGCGGCGTGCCGCGCGCGAAGGTGCGGATCTCGTCGACGCTCAACTCACGCGGCACCACCACGCGCGTCACGCCGAGCTGTTGTGCGAAGGCGGCTCCTTCAGCGGAGGAGATCGTCATCTGCGTGGACGCATGCACTTCGAGCGTCGGAGCGACCGCGCGCGCCAACAGCGCCACCGCCGGATCCTGCACGATGATCGAATCGACTCCGGCCGCCGCGCACGCCCGCAAGACGCTCTCGACGAACGGCAGCTCGTGTTCGAACACCAGCGTGTTCAGCGTGACGTACGCGCGCGTCCCCGCGCGGTGAATGCCATCGACGATCTCAGGCAGCCGCTCGACCGAAAAATTCGTCGCCCGCGCGCGCGCGTTCAGCCCGCCATCGAGACCGAAGTAGACGGCATCTGCTCCAGCTGCGAGCGCGGCGGCGAGGGAATCGTCATCACCCGCCGGCGCCAGAATCTCGGGGCGCATCAGCGGCGAAGGTGCGGATCCTTCAAGCCCGACACGATGGCCACGTGATCGCCGACCGAGAGCGCGTCGTAGAGCTTCACGATGTCTTCGTTGCTGTGGCGCACGCAGCCGTGGCTCACGTCTTCTCCGAGCTGCTTGGGATTCGACGTGCCGTGCAGCTCTTCACCCGAGCGCGAGCCGTCAGGCCACGAGAGATCGAGGATGCGCGGGCCGAACACCGGGCCGCCCCACAAGCGCTGACCGACTTCCAGCGAGGCGCGCTCATCGAGCTTGGTGGTGACCTTCTTGAAGCCCTCGTCGGTCGAGGTGGCCTTCGCGCCGACGGCGTTCTGCAGGATCTTCTCGAGCTTGCCCTGTTTGTCGAAGAGGAACGTGCGGTGCTCGTCCTTGAGCACCACCACGCGCACCGGCTTGCCGTCGTAGAACGGGGAAGGAATGTTCTTCGACTGGCCCTGCTGACCGGGCTGCGGAGCGAGCTGATCGAGCGCACGCAACGTCGCCGCATCGACCACACCGGTGGGCTTCACGTCGGGGAACATCTTCGACGCGTTCACCTGGAAGTTCTTGATGGCCTTCGCCGACTGGGGACCGAACGCGCCATCGGCCGAGCCGGGCACCGCGAAGCCCATGTCGATCATCGACTGCTGCAGCTTCTTCACGCCCTCGCCCCTGGTGCCGTTGGTGATGGTGCCGCCACCGAGGACCTGGCCGAGCTGCGCGTCGTTCGCGAAGCGCTCGTTGAGCATCGAACGTCCTGCGGTGCGGCCAGCGGTGTTCGTTCCCGGAGTCCACGCGGGCTGCGTGGTGTTCGCGGGCGTGTTCGACGCCGGAGTCGAGGGAGTGGTGTTCGAGGTCGACGGCGTCGAGGTGACGGGAGGCAGGCCGTTACGGCTGACGTTGGGCATGGGCTGAAGAAAGCACAGATGAGATCAGTGCGCGCGCTGGCGGCGAGCGGCCTCGGCGATCACCGCGATCAACGAGGTGTGCGAGGTGATGCGACGACCCTCGAGCTGCGAGGTCAACAGCACCGCGAGGTCCCACGCTTCCTGCTGCGTGAGCGGACGACGCGGCGCCTTGCGCTCGTGCGAGGTGACGATGATCGACAGCTCTCCGGTGCGCGTGTCGAGCACGATGTCGAGCTCCTCGCGCGGCGTCCACCCGGTCAACAGCACCATGCCGCCGAGATCGCTCACCGTGCGGGCGCGGAAATCAGAGAGCGACGTCGGGAAGATCGCGTCGTTCACCGCGCGCAGCACGAAGCCGGCGGCCGAGTCGGTCCACGGCACGTTGTTCTGGAACTGCGCGAGCGCCGGGCCGATGTCCTTCAGGTCCGAACGCGAGAGCTCAGCGACGTCGCCCTCGGTCGACACCATGCGGAACTCGCCCGAGGTCTCGACGTAACGCACCTCGACCGAGCGACCCTTCACGCTGCCACGCACCGCCGACTCACCGGAGTCGTCATCGCGCTCGACCGACTCGACGCGAAAACCCTTGAACGGGCGGGTACGCTTGACGAAACGGGGATGGGAATCGCTGTCCGAATACATGCCCCTTTGTCGTGCGGAGCGATCTGCGGGAAGCGTCAACAGGTAGGACAAATTGCGACACGCGATTTCGTTAATTGATTCATGGACTTAGGTGCGAAACGAGAGGTCGCTGTCGTCTTCAGTTTCCGGTCTCCGGGCCGGTATGCGCTGACCACGCTGACCGGCGCGATCGAAGGTGCAGATGATCTGAGGAGCGTGACAGTCGTGCACCCGCGCAACACCGCCGAGGTCATCGCCTGCATTGGCGAGCAGCTCGATCTCGGTCGCGAAGTCATCGCGGGCTGGTCGTTCTATTCGCCGAGCTTTCCGGAATGCGCCGACGAGCTGCGTGAGGTGCGTGCAGCCGAGAAGCGCGCGTTCCTCGCCGTCGCCGGTGGAGTGCACGCCACCGCCGAGCCGCGCCAGACGCTCGACGCCGGTTTCGATCTGGTGTGCGTCGGAGAAGGTGAGCGCGTGATCCTCGAGGCGATTCGCGCGGTACGTGACGGTCGCCCGCCCTCGACGATTCCTGGCTGTGCGCGCCTCGAGACCGGGGCCGGTGACGTCGTGAAGCAAGAGGCCAGGCCGCCGCGCATCGAGCTCGATCAGTTTCCGCCATTCGCGCCGAGGCACGAGTACTTCGGGCCGATCGAGATCACCCGCGGCTGCATCTACGCGTGCCGCTTCTGTCAGACGCCGTACTTCTCGAAGGCGCGCTTCCGGCATCGCAGCGTCGAGAACACTGCGCACTGGGTGTCCACCATGCGCGAAGCCGGCAAACGCGATCTGCGCTTCGTGTCACCGACGAGCTTGAGCTACGGCTCGCAAGACGAGTCGGTGCACCTCGATGCCGTCGAAGCGCTGCTCGCGCGGAGCAAAGAAGCGCTCGGGCCCGAGGGGCGCGTGTACTTCGGCACCTTCCCTTCCGAGGTGCGGCCCGAACACGTGACGCCCGAGGCGTTGGCGCTGATCAAGAAGTACTGCGCCAACGACAACCTGGTGATCGGCGGTCAGAGCGGGAGCGATCGCGTGCTGCAGGCCTCGATGCGCGGTCACGACGTGAGCGCCATCATCCACGCGGTGAAGATCTCGCTTGCGCACGGCTTCGTGCCCAACGTCGACTTCATCCTCGGGTTGCCGGGAGAAGCGGTCGACGATCTCCGCGCGTCGGTCAACGTGATGCGCCAACTCGGTGAGCTCGGAGCGCGCGTGCACGCGCACACCTTCATGCCGCTGCCGGGAACTCCGTTTCGAGATGCCGCGCCGGGGCAGGTCGACGACGAGACGCGCGAAGAGCTCGATCGCCTCGCGAGCCAGAAGCTCCTCTACGGCCAGTGGAAGCTGCAGGAACGCGTCGCGGCCGAGATGGCGGAACGGCGCGATCAATCCGCGCGCGGCTACGGGTCCGCAGTCACGGTCGTCAGCCCGAGCGACGACGCATAGGTGCTCCACCGCAGCCGTTCCTCGCCGGGTCCGGTGACGGTCAGCACGCGACGCACGGTGCTCATCGGGGGAACGACGAAGGCGTCGCCCTGCAGGTCGAGGGTCCACGGAGTGAAGCCGTGCAGCTGTACCGCTTCGGCCACACACGGCTGCAAGGTGGTGTTCTCGAACGAGATCTCGACGTCACGCGGGTACGGCGGCGTGGTGTTCACCTGCGTCGGTGCGACGAGCGGTTGGAGGCACGCCGGGACCAGCGTGACCTCGGCGGTGAGCACGACCGTCACCACCGGCGTGACCGGGTCGTTGGTCGTGAAGTGAATCGACCACTCGCGGTGGCCGACGGCTGAAGGCTCGAGCCGGGCGCCGAAGATGCCGACCAGACCGGGTGGGATGCGATTCGACTGAGTCACGAACTGGACCTCTGTGGCCGTCGACGGCGGCGTGCCGGTGATCGAGAGCGCCTCGATGATCAGCTCTCCCTGGCCGCGGTTGCGCATGAAGATCGACCGCACGCCCGACTCCGTCAGCGCGAGCGGATCGGACGTGATGCGCAGCGGGTGCACGTCGATCGACGGTATGCCGTTCATCGCGCGCAGCGTGACGTCGACGCGATCGCCGTGCGCAGAGCGCAGCACCAGCTGTGCCGTGTTGCCGCCATTGCGACCGTCCGCGGTGAAGGTGACCGGAAGATCGAGCGACGACGACGCCGGAATCTGCAGCTCGGCGGGCGCGGAGAAGTGAAACTGCAGGTCCTCGATGGTGACGCCGATCTGCGTGCTCACGATGCTCGTCACGCGCCTCGTGTTGAGAATGCGCAACGGCATGGTGATCGTCGTGCCCGCATCGATCGGCGGGAAGTTCAGCTCCGTGCTCGCCTGCAGATTTCCGGCACCTGCCCCGCTCAGCTTCACTTCCTGTGCGGTGCAGCCCGGCCCGCCGGTGAACTGAAACTCGGCGAGATGCGACCGCGCGTCGGGTGGGCTGAACGCGAAGCTGAAGTCGCGCCACGCCCACGGCGAGAACACCGTTCCTCCATCGAGCGCGTTGAGCGACGACGAGAAGGGCGCGTCGATCGCCGTGAACGCCACGCTCGTCATCTGCGCCACCGAATTCTGCACGCGGAAGTTGACCGTCTTCTCCTTCCCGAGCTCGACCTCGCCGAAATCGATGACCGGCGGAAGCCTGATGCAGAACACGCCGGAGTCCTCCGCGACGATCAGATGCCCCGCATCAGCGAGCTGCTCGTTCTCGACGCACCCGACGAGCGTGGCGACCAGGATGAGCAGCGGGCTTCGCACGGTCACCTTCAAGACTCTCCGTTCAGGGCTGCGCGGTGATGAGGGTTCGACCGGGGCCCAGCGAGTAGCTCATGAACTCCAACATCGTCTGTCCCGGCTCGGTGATGGTGACCGTGCGTCTGACGATGCTCTGCGGCGGCACGACGAAGCTGTCCTGGGCGCCAAGATCGAGCGTCCACCTCGTGAAGTCGGTGAACGCGAGACTCTCGACCACGCACGGCGCGGTGCGGGTGTTCTCGAAGGTCACCTCGAGCGCGCGCGGGTACGGCGCCCACACCATCAATTCCGGCGGAGCGCTGATCGGCAGCTCACAGCCCGGGAGCTCCGACACCTCTGCGACGAGCTCGACGTCGAACGACGGCGTGACGGGGTCGTTGCTCTCGAAGTGCACCGTCCACTCGCGGTGCCCGATGCTGCGCGGGCTGAGCCGCAACGTGACGTCGCTCACCAGTCCCGGGCGCAGGCGATCGACGGCGTTCACGGTCACCTCGGCGGCGGCTCCGGGTTGGGGCGAGGTCACCGAGACGCGGCTGATCAGCAGTTCGCCCTGCCCGGCGTTGCGCAGCTGAAGCGTGCGCTGCGATGAGAGTTCCAGGCCCAGCGGGTCCGACTCGATGCGCCGACGACTGAGCTCGATGACCGGCACGCCGCTCATGCCCTGCAGGATCACGTCGGCCCGATCGCGATGATCCGACCCCAGCATCAATGACCCGAGCACCATGCCGTCTCCACTCGCCGTGAACGTGATGGGCGCGTCGATCGTCGCCGCCGGCGCGACGTCGACGAACTGAGGAGCGCTGAAGTGAAACAGTCCGTCCGACGACGGGTTGACGTTGAGGAACACGCGGTTCGGCTCGCGGCGCGTGTTGAAGATGCGCAACATCACGGTGGTCGAGGTGCCGCTCTCGATCGCGGGAAACTGCAAGACGGCCGGCGTCTCGAGCCCACCGGCACCAAGTCCGCTCAGCCGCACCGTCTGCGGAACGCAGCCCTTGCCGCCGGTGAAGGTGAACTCCGAGAAGTGCAGCCGGCCATCGGGCGCGATGAACGAGAACTGCACGTTCTGACTCGCGAGCGCGTCTACCTTCAGCGGGGAGAGCGTCACGGTCGAGGCGAACGGCGCGTTGATCTCGGAGAACGACAGCTGCACCGCCTGGTTCGCGCGATTGAAGAGCCGCACCGAGATGGTTCGCTTGAGCCCGAGCTCGACCTCACCGAAGTCGAGGTTCGGCGGCATCGTGACGCACGGCACGCCGGCGTCCGAGAACGTCTCCATGCCGCCGTCGTTCGCGTCGGGCATCGCCACGCAGCCCGAGCAGACGAGCGCGAGGACGAGGACGAGCGCGAGGGCGGCCTCAGTTCGCAATGATCATCACCTCGGCGCCAGCCGCGCCAAAGGTCCTCCAGCGAACGAAGCGCGTGCCGCTCCCCGGGATCGAGATGGAATGCGACACCATCGCCCGCGCGCCGATGACGAACGTGTCGTCGTCGAACGGAAGAGACAGCGACCAGTTGGTGAAGGCGTCGAATTCGATGGCGGTCACCAGGCACGCCACCGAATTGGGGTTCGACAGCGTGAACGTCGCGGTCTTCGGAAATGGCCCGGCCACGATGAGCGGGGTCGACTGCGTGGCGATCACGCTGGTCCCGCACGGCACGACGTCGAGCGACTGGGCGGTGATCGGCATGCGCACCACGCCATTGTTCGTGAGGAACGCCAGCGACCAGGCCTTGCTGCCCAGCGTGGTGGGCACGATCACGAATGGCACCGGCATCTCCTGCCCGGGATCGAGCTCGAAGGGGCCAGCGCTCGGAAGGATCAACTCGCCGGGCTGCGAATTGGGCCCCGCCTCGACTTCGAGCCGAAACACGAGCGGTCCATCTCCACCGTTGCGCACGAAGACGTGGCGCTGAATCGTGCCGTGCAGCGGGGCCTGCGAGACGTTCAGCTGCGTGCGCGAGAGCTCGAGCCGCGGCAGACCAGCGGTGCCCTC
The DNA here is from genome assembly GCA_016792935.1 of Archangium sp. GTDB lineage: Bacteria > Myxococcota > Myxococcia > Myxococcales > Myxococcaceae > Archangium_A. The sequence continues at coordinate 22,407 of JAEUJS010000277.1, forward strand.
GAGCGGAACGCGCAACACCTCACCGCGCTGCGCCAGGCCCGAGCTGGCGATGACGTCGACCGAGCCCTGCCACGTCCCCACCTCGCGCGGGGTGAAGGTGATCGGCACGCGCACCGCCGTGCTCGGCTGCAGCGTCACGTTCTCGGGGCCCGACCAGGTGCCCGCTGGAGCGGCGAGCGTGGCGTCGAAGTCGAGCGACGTCGTGACCACCGATCGCCGACTGCTGAAGAGCACCAGTTCCTGCGTCGAGCTCGCTCCCAGCTGCGTCGGCGGAAAGGTCGGGCGCTCGAGCACCATCAGCTGGCCCGCGCCCATGCCGCGCAGTGGAATCGTCTTCACGCCGCAGCTCGGGTCGTCTTCGCGCACCACCGCTTCACCGAGGTGCAGCCGCGAGTCTCGCGGGAAGAAGCTGAACTCCACCGTCTTCTCTCCACCTGCGAGCAGGACGAGCACGGTCTCGGCGGCGGGCCCGAACGGAGCGAGGTTGGGCTCGATGATCACCATGCGCGGCGCGGTGCGCGGGTTCTCGATGGTGATCGTCTTGCGCGCGCTCGTCGACAGCGGCACCTCTCCGAAGTCGACTTGCTCGGTGGGAACGACGAGGCAGTCGTCCCACGGAGCGGCGCACCCCGCGCAGATCAACGCGCTGAAGACCCACACCCAGTCGCGCATGGCGTCGAGCAAACGTCGGTCTCGCGCACGGGTCAATGTGCCCTCGTCAGTGCGCCTGCAACGAGACCTGCTGGTAGCCGACGGCCGTACCGACGGTGAGGAAACGCAGCGTGTCGGCGCCCGGCCCCATCGCCGTCACGGTGACTTCCGCCGTGCCCTGTGCGGGCACGATCAGCTGATCGACGGGAGGCGTGATCGAGAACGTGCTCGCGCCGGCCAGGTGCACCTCGTCGAAGAGGCACTCCTGGGAGCTGGGGTTGGTGAGGCGCAGCGTCGCGGAGGCCGGGTATGGCGGCGCGAGCGAGATCAGATCAGCAGGCGAGCCAGTCGACGAGGTCGAGAGCAGGGCTGCGGTCGCACAGGGCTGCACCACGGCCGCGTTCGCGGTGATCTCGATCGGCACGACTGGCTGCAGCGGATCGTCGCTGCGCAGCTCGACGTGCCAGCTGCGCGGGCCGGGCCGCGCGTTGATGAAGAAGCGCACGTCGACGGACTTCGACGCGCCCGGCGAGACGATCCCGCCTCCGAGCACCGACAGCGACACCTCGCTCAGATCGCTGTTGGGCCCGGGTGTCACCACGAAGGCTTCGACGCGCAGCGGCCCGTCTCCGACGTTCGCGAGCGTGAGGCGTCGGCGCGGCGCTCCGACGTTGGTGCCCAGCATGGCGAGCGTCTCGACGTGAACGTCGGTGACCGACATCTGCACGCGCGGAATGCCGCCCGTCGCGGTGACCGGTATCTCGAAGAACGCATCGCCCTGCACGTCCGAGCGGAGCGTGATCGTCCCCGTGACGACGCCCACGTCCAACAGGTGGGCGGTGACCGGCACCTGCGCCGAGCTCGTGGCGCCGAGCTCGACCGAGCTGCGAACGCTGAAGGGCACCGACGTGCTCATCGTGAAGTTCACCGGCCGGCGGCGGGTGTTGGTGATGGTGATCATGCGCGTGGCGGTCTGCGCGAGGGTGATGGGCCCGAAGTCGAGACTGCGCGTGAACTCGAACGAGCCACCGCCGAGTCCGCGCAGCTCGATCGACTGCGGCTCACAGCCCGGGCCACCGACGAAATCGACGCGCTGCACCTGCAGCCGCGCGTCGATCGGCGTGAACGCGAAGACGAGCGTGGTCGTGGACCCCACCGGGCGCGCCTGCACGTTGAACGGAGGCTGCACGCCGACGAACGAGAGCACCGACCGATCGGCGACGCGCCCCATGCTGAGCTGCTGCTCTGCGCGTTGACCGGTCGCCACCTCGCCGAAGTCGACCAGCGCCGGAATGCGTAGACAGTCGCCCGCGATGATCGCCGGCGTACCCGCGTCGCTCGCAGGTCGAACGACGATCGGCGGCACCTCACAGGCAGACAGGAGGACGGCGACGACCAGCAGTGATCTCATGGCGTGCTGACCTGGACCGATTGGTAGCCGACGTTGCCGCCGACGGCGTTGAAGATGAGAAACGCCGAGCCCGGGTGATCGACCACCACGTCGAGCGCGACGCTGCCGTTCTCGGGAATCAGGACTTGATCGGTCGCCAGCAACGCCCACTCGGCGGGCGAGAGCCGCACGTCATCGACGAGGCACGGCGTCGAGAACGGGTTGCTCAAC
>JAEUJS010000316.1 GCA_016792935.1 Archangium sp.
CCGTTCGTCGTCGCCGCCACGCTCGCGCTCGCCAATGCGCTCTACGGCTTGTTCGTGGTGCCGGAGTCGCTCAAGCCCGAGAACCGCCGCGACTTCTCGTGGGCGCGCGCGAACCCCATCGGCACGATGGTGACGCTCTCGAAATATCCAGTCGTGTTCGGGCTCGGGCTCGCGCTCTTCCTCGCCGGCGTCGCGCAACGCTGCCTCGAGAGCACGTGGGTGCTCTACACCGAGCACCGCTACCACTGGGACGTGCGGGCCACCGGCATCTCACTCGGAGTGGTCGGCATCGCCGCGGCCATCGTGCAGGGAGGGCTCGTGCGGCGCATTCTCCCGAAGTTGGGAGAGCGCAAGACGCTGACGCTCGGCATGAGCATCGCTGCGCTGGGCTTCTTTGGGTACGGCATCGCTCCGTGGGGTTGGCTCATCTACGTCATCCTCGCGTTCGCTTCGTTCGGAGGGCTCGGCATGCCGGCCGCGCAAGGGCTGCTCAGCAAGTCGGTCCCGGCGAACGAGCAAGGCATGCTGCAAGGCGGAGTGGCGAGCCTGAACTCCATCACCGCCATCGTCGGGCCGCCGCTGGCGACCAACTTGTTCGGCTACTTCATCAGCAGCAAGGCGCCCTTCCAGCTGCCGGGCGCGGCGATGTTCCTCGCGTCACTGCTCGCGTTGTCCGCGCTCCTTGTCGCGCGCAGTACCTTCAAGCGCATCCCCGCGTAAAAGTTGCGCTTCCCGCCATTTGCCTTCGCGCGATTGCCTCGGATAGAGGACGCCCGTGATGAAGGACTACATCCGCAACCAGCGCGGCCGCATGTTCGAGAGCGACTTCTTCGAGTTCTTCTCGAAGGTGCACCCGGCCTCTCCGTTCATCTTCTGGATTCCGATCGGCGTGGCGCTGCTCGTGTACGGCTTCTGGGAAGGGCTCACCACGTGGAAGCAGGCGATCCCGCTGCTGCCGCTGGGCTTCTTCACCTGGCAGGTCGCCGAGTACTTCATCCACAAGAGCATCTTTCACACCTTCCCCGGACCGACGGCGCACGGCTTCCACCACAAGTATCCCGATGACGACACGCGGCTGGTGATGCCGCTTCCCGTGAGCATCGCGCTCGCGTTGATCGTCGGTGGCGCGCTGTATCTGGCGAAGACGCCGTCGGTGACCATTCCGTACTTCTGCGGAATCCTGTTTGGGTACCTCTGGTACGACTTCACGCACTGGTCGACGCACCACCGTGAGCCGCTGACCGAGTGGGGCCGCAAGCAGCGCGCGCATCACATGGCGCACCACTTCGGCGATCCCGACAAGAACTTCGGCCTCAGCCACATGTGGATGGACCGCGTGCTCGGCACGATGATGTCTCGCGGCGAGAAGAAGACAGACGCCGCGCAGGAAGCCGGAAAGCAGTAAGGCGTCGTGGCAGTCGCGTCTCCGCAGTCGGTGAAGTTGCCCGTGGTGCGCATGCCGCTCTGGCGTCGCCCCGGGTTCTGGGTCGGTGTCGTCGGCGTCACGGTGCTCGGGCTCGTCGGAGCGCGCGTCGCGCTGCGGACCTCTCCGGAGGCCTCGAAGATCGAGCGCACGGAGCTGCCGGTGTTGTCGAGCGTGCCGGCGTTCTCGTTCGTCGATCAGAGCGGCAAGCCGTTCGAGTCGAAGAACCTCGGCGGGCAGATCTGGGTGGCGAACTTCATCTTCACGCGCTGTCCGAACATCTGCCCGAAGTTCACGGCGAAGATGGGCGCGCTGCAGGACAAGAGCGCGTCGTCGATGCCGCAGCTGAAGTTGGTGAGCTTCACGGTGGATCCCGAGCACGACACGCCTGAGGTGCTGGCGGCGTACGGCGAGAAACACAAAGCCGATTTCACGCGCTGGACCTTCGCGCGCGGAGAGCGCGCCGACCTCGAGAAGGTGATCAAGGACGGCATGCTGCAGCCGATGGACATGGGCGACGGCAAAGATCTGAACTCGGTGGTGCACGGCTCGTACTTCGCGCTGATCGATGGGCAGCTTCGCGTGCGCGGCGTGTATCGCTTCACCGAGCCGGGTTCCGTCGACGACATGCTTCGTGACGCGCAGGTGTTGGCGTTGTCGAAGTGAGTCAGCAGTCGAAGCGGATCGCGCTGCTCCTTCTTTCGCTGCTGGGCACGGTCGTCGTCGCGTGGTGGTACGCGCGGCAGAACGAGCGGCTGCTCCTCGGGACGACACAGCAAGAAGAGCTCGTGCCGTGGTGGTACCAGGCGTCGGCGTTTCCGGCGTACTTCCTGTTGCTCGGAGAGCTGGTCATCGAGCCGACCGATCGCGCGCGGCGCATCGCGCTGGTGATCATCGTCAGCGCGATCGCGATCGTGCGCGTGAAGGGACTGATTCCGCTGAGTGGGCACGCGACCTTCCTCGTCGCGGCGGCGGTCTTCTCCTGGAAGCGCTCGCACTTCGTGGTCGTGGCGGCGTTGCTCGGAATGGTGATGACCACCACCTACAAGATCATCTGGCACGACTACCTCTGGGGATCGCTCAGCGTGCTCATCGGCGGGCTGATCGGGCTCGCGACCCGCCCAAGACCGACCATTGTCTGAATTTGGCTGTCAGGGCGACCACTTTCACGCAGTGGTCGACTGAGCAAGACCCGCCCGAGACTGGAGAGGCTCGCCGGCCTCTCGGCACGGCCCAAATCCTCACCCACCGCCTCACCATGGCTGTTTTTCTATCAGCCCCGCTCGGCGACAACGACCAATTTCACTCACTGGTCTCGATCGCGCGATCTCCGAAGCAATTGCGCACCAACCACCGCTCCGGTGTCGAAGCACTCGAGCAAGCACCACGCGCTCGGAAAGCGCGCCGTCGAGATCGTGACGTGACCCGCTTCCGACGGCGACGAAGACTGTGCTACCGCGCGCCCCCATGAACTCGCGTTCTCTCGCGCTGTCTCTCGTCCTCGCGGTTGGGTCGTTTGCTTCGGGCTGTCTGCAGCCTCCTGCGCAGAAGTGTGGCCCGTCGAACTGTGCGAGCGGCTGTTGTGATCTGCAGGGCACCTGTCAGACGCCGTCTGCTTCGAACTGCGGCCAGGGCGGCAACCTCTGCTCGGCGTGCTTCGGCAACCAGACCTGTCAGCTCGGCATCTGCGTGCAGAGCATGCAGACGGGCGGCGGCGCGGCGACCGGCGGCGGTGGAGCGACGGGCGGTGGCCTCACAGGTGGAGGCAGCGGCGGCGGCATGACTGGCGGCGGCATGACGGGCGGTGGAGTCACCGGCGGCGGCGGAGTGAGCGGCGGCGGCACGGGCGGTGGCGGAGTCAGTGGCGGCGGCACGGGCGGCGGAGTCACGGGCGGCGGAGTTACGGGCGGTGGCGGAGTGAGCGGCGGCGGCACGGGCGGCGGAGTCACCGGCGGCGGCGGCGTCAGCGGCGGCGGCACCGGCGGCGGAGTGAGCGGAGGCGGCACGGGCGGCGGAGTCACCGGCGGCGGCGGCGGCGCGACCTGCGCCCAGACCTGCGCGGGCTGCTGCCAGGGCAACTCCTGCATCACGGCGGTCTCGACGGCCGCGTGCGGATCTTTCGGAGCGACCTGCGCCGCCTGCGACACGACCCGCGCCGACAACTGCGACACCGGCGGCTGCCGCTGCGGCAACAACCCGGCCTGCGGCGGCTCCACGCGCTGCGTGAACAGCCAGTGCGTCTGCGACGCGACCTCGTGCCCCACGGGCTGCTGCCAGGGCCAGACCTGCAACGCCTCTCCGACGGTCGCCTCGTGCGGCACCAACGGCCAGGCCTGCATGACTTGCGACACCACGGTCGCCAACAACTGCGGCAACGGCACCTGCCGCTGCGGCCTCAACGCGGCGTGCGGCCCCGGCACGCGCTGCTTCAACAGCCAGTGCGTGTGTGACGCCACCTCGTGCACCAACGGCTGCTGCAACGGCACCACCTGCGTCTCGCCGGTCACGCTCTCGCAGTGCGGAGCCGCCGGCGCGGCGTGCATCACCTGTGACTCGATGCGCTCCGACAACTGCGGCCCCAGCGGCTGCCGCTGTGGCGCGAGCACTCAGTGCGCGATGGGCATCAACTGCGTGAGCGGCTCGTGCGGCGGCACGCGGCAGTGGGTGCAGCGCACGACGATGGGCGCTCCGAGCAACCGCAGCGGTCACGCGATGGCGTACGACCCGACTCGGCAGCGCGTGGTGCTCTTCGGTGGCCGCAACGGCTCGATCGATCTCGCCGACACGTGGGAATACGACACCGTCACCTCGACGTGGACGCAGCGCATGGTCACCGGCCCGTCAGCGCGCGAGTTCCCGGCGATGGCGTGGGACCCCGTTCGCAACGTGGTGGTCCTCTTCGCCGGTCAGGCCGGCAGCACGTACCAGAACGACACGTGGACCTGGGACGGCACCGCGTGGGCGCTGCAGACGCCGATGAACCGCCCGCCCGTGCGCTACTTCCATTCGATGGTCTGGGACCCGGACCGTCAGCGCATCGTGATGTTCGGCGGTGAAGCGAGCAGCGTGGACATGAACGACACCTGGGAATGGGACGGCACCAACTGGACGCAGCGCATGACGACCAACGCTCCGACGCGCGCGGTGCACATGGCGGCGTACGACACCGTTCGCCACGTCTTCGTCTTCTACGGCGGCTACAACGGCGGCTCGGTCGCGGGCACCTGGGAGCTCGGCGCGTCGAACGCGTGGGTCAGCCCGATGGTCACCGGTTCCCCGAGCGCGCGCCACGGAGCGATGATCGGCTACGACCCGGTTCAGCAGCGCGTCATCCTCGTCGGGGGCACCGGCAGCGGCGGCACGCTCGGCGGCTTCTTCACCTATGACGGCGCCGCGTGGAGCCAGCTCACACCCGACACCGGTCTGCGTGCGTGGGGCTCGATGGCGTACGACTCGACCGCTGGAAAGTTCGTCCTCTTCGGCGGCTACAACACGAGCGACATCGGCGGCACCTGGGAATACTGAAACGCGCTCATTCCCTGAGCGTCTTCAGCGCGCGGTGCCGTTCCGAGAGAACCGTGAGTTTCTCACCACGCGCAGCCTCGATCGCGCCGCGGAGTTGCGCGAGCTCAGCGCGGGCCCGCTCGAGGGTCTCTTCGAGCTCGTTCATCGCGCGAAGGCCATCCACAGGACGAGGAGCAAGAAGATCACCATGACGGCGACTCCACGCGCGTCGATCTCGTGCTGTGGTCGCGGCGGGTTCCAGTCGACGTAGTGGTCGCGGCGCGCTGCTCCGCGAGCCAGAACCTCTGCCTCTTCGCGGTGCGCGTCGAGGCGCGGGCCGAGCGCTTCGAGCCGTCGCTTCACCTGGTCGCGTGCTTCCGTGAGTGCAGCGAGGCGCGCCCCGGCCGCGTCTCGTTGGATGCCGGCTTCGGCGACCGCCGCTTCGAGCGCCACCTCTTCGCGCGCCGCATCTTCTTTCGCCGTCTGAGCGCTCAGCCGCGCCGCGCGAAGTTCCATCTGCACCTGCTCGAGCTCCTCACGCACATCGCGCGTCGACGTCCCAGACAGGGGGGCGACCTTCTCCATCGGCGCATCATGGCGCGGACACCACTGAACACAATGTCAGTGCCATGGTGTAGAAGGTGGGCGTGACTGTCGCCGTCGTCGCTGAGAAGCCTTCCGTCGCTCGAGATCTCGCCCGCGTGTTGGGCGCGAGCACGCGCGGCAACGGCTTCATCGAAGGCCGCGGCTACGTCGTCACATGGGCCATCGGTCACCTCGTCGGCCTCGAGGAACCCGAGGGCATCGACGCGCAATGGAGACGGTGGAGCTTCGACACGTTGCCGATGTTGCCGCGCGCGTGGCCGCTGCGCGTCTTCTCAGGAACAGCTGATCAATATGGTGTGGTGCGCACAGTGCTCTCGCGGCGCGACGTGACCGAAGTGGTCTGCGCGACCGACGCCGGGCGAGAAGGCGAGCTCATCTTCCGCTTCATCTACGAGGCGGCCGGGTGCCGGAAGCCGGTGCAGCGGTTGTGGATCTCGTCGCTCACCGACGGGGCAATCCGTGACGGCTTCGAGCGGCTGCGGCCGCAGCGAGACTTCGACGCGCTCGCGGCGGCGGCGTTGGGGCGCAGCCGGGCCGACTGGCTGGTGGGCATGAACTTGTCGCGCGCGTACGGGCTGGCGCGTGACGAGCAGCTGTCGGTCGGCCGGGTGCAGACGCCGACGCTCGCGTTGTTGGCTGAACGCGAGCTGGCGATTCGTGACTTCAAGCCGGAGGACTACCTCGAGGTCGTCGCGCAGTTCTCGGCGCCGTCGGGAGAGGGGCCGTACGCGGGCACGTGGCAGCGCGAGTCGGGGGAAAATCCCCGGCGGTTGCCGTTCTCGGGTGGCGAAGCCCTCGGGGGCGACGCCGATGGGGGCAATACGGCGCGCGCCATCGTGGCGCGGGTGAAGACCGGTCGCGCCGTGGTGCGGTCGGCGACGTCGAAGCAGAAGAAGATGCCGCCGCCGTTGCTCTACGACCTGACCGAGCTGCAGCGGCACACCAACCGGCTGTACGGCTACTCGGCGCAGCGCACGCTCGAGCTGGCGCAGGCGCTCTACGAGCAGCACAAGCTCATCTCATATCCGCGCGCCGACTCCCGGCACCTGTCGACTGAAGTCGCGCGCACGTTGCCGTCGGTGGTGCCTCCGGTGGCCGCGCAGTTCGCGCCTGAGCTCATCGCACCGGGGAGTGGGGAGCGGCCGCTGGGCAAGCGCTTCGTCGACGACGCACAGGTGCGCGATCACCACGCGATCATCCCGACGGGGAAGTCGCCGGGCTCGCTGAACGGCGACGAGCAGCGGGTGTACGAGCTCGTCTGTCGCCGGTTGTTGCAGGCGTGGCACGACGACTTCGTGTGGGCGGCGACGGAGGTCATCACCGACGTTCACTCGCCTGGCGAAACAGTCGATGGCTTCCGCAGTCACGGCACGGCGATCGAGAAGAAGGGCTGGAAGGTGCTCGACGTGGGCACCATCCGCGCTCCGGATTCCGATTCCCCACCCAACGCAGAGAGCGTGTTGCCTGCCGGACTCGCCGCGGGACAGGAGAAGAAGGTCGTCGAGGTGAAGGAAGTCGCGAAGCGCACGCGGCCTCCGCCGAGATTGACCGACGCGACGTTGCTGACCGCGATGGAGACGGCGGGCAAGACGCTCGACGAGCGCGAGTTGTCCGATGCGATGAAGGAGAACGGGCTCGGCACTCCGGCGACGCGGGCCAACATCATCGAGACGTTGATGACGCGCGGCTACGTGGTGCGCGAGGCGAAGAACCTGGCCGTCACGGAAAAGGGGCTCGGGCTCATCGCGGCGGTGGACGCGGAAGTGAAGAGTCCGGCGATGACCGGCGCGTGGGAAGCGAAGCTCCAGAAGCTGGCGCGCGGAGAAGGTGAAGGCCTCGACGCGTTCATTCGGGGCATCGAGCAGTACGTCGAGTCGGTCGTCGGCCGAGTCCGCAACGGTCCGCCGCCTCCTCCTCGTCCACCGCCTGCGGACGGAGGAGCGAGCGCGAGGCTCCCCTCTCCCGCCCCTGCGGGAGAGGGTCAGGGTGAGGGAGTGTCGCCCCAGCAGAGCTTCGGGGCGGGCACCCGGTCCGCGGCGCCACCGTCGCGATCGAGCGCACCCATTCTGCTCGGCCCAGGCCCCGGCGCGGCGGCTGGAAGTCCGAGTGCGCCATCGGCAGCGACCGGACCGCGCCCCGGCCGCACGACCGAACGCGAGCTCCTCAAACTCTTCGGCCACGCCAGCTACCGCCCGCACCAGAAAGAAGCCTGCGACGCGGCCATCGCCGGCGACGACGTGCTCCTCGTCATGCCGACGGGAGCCGGAAAATCGCTCTGCTACCAACTCCCCGGTCTCGCGCGCGGAGGCACGACGCTCGTCGTCAGCCCGCTCATCGCGCTGATGGAAGACCAGGTCACCCGGCTCCAGGCCCTCGGGCTCAAGGCCGAGCGCATCCACTCCGGGCGACCGCGTCTCGACTCGCGCCGCGTGTGCACCGAGTACCTCGCCGGCCAGCTCGATTACCTCTTCATCGCTCCAGAGCGGCTCGGCGTGACCGGCTTCCCCGAGCTCCTCGCGCGCAGACCGCCGACGCTCATCGCCATCGACGAAGCGCACTGCATCTCGCAATGGGGCCACGACTTCCGCCCCGACTACCGCCTGCTCGGAGAGCGCCTCCCCTCCCTGCGCAAAGGCGGAGCCCCCGTCATGGCGCTCACCGCGACGGCCACTCCGCTCGTGCAGAAAGACATCGTGTCGCAGCTCGGCCTGCGCCCTGAAAACCGTCAGCTCATCCACGGCTTCCGCCGCGACAACCTCGCCATCGAGGCGATCGAAGTGCTCCCGTCGGACCGGCCCGACCGCGCGGTGGAATGGCTGAGCTCTCCGGGTCGACTGCCCGCCATCGTCTACGCAGCGACGCGAAAATCCGCCGAGCTCGTCGCGAAGACGCTCTCGAAGCGCTTCCGCGCCGCGCCGTACCACGCGGGCATGTCGGCCGAAGAACGCGACTCGGCGCAGACGCGCTTCCTCACCGGCAAGCTCGACATCGTGGTCGCCACCGTGGCGTTCGGCATGGGCGTGGACAAGGCGAACGTGCGCACCGTGCTCCACCTCGCCCTGCCCGGCAGCGTCGAGGGCTACTACCAGGAGATCGGCCGCGCCGGCCGCGACGGCTCTCCGAGTCGCGTGGTGTTGATGCACCACTTCGTCGATCGCAAGACGCACGAGTTCTTCCTCGAGCGCGACTACCCCGACTCGGCCGTGCTCTCGAAGCTCTCGCGCGCGTTGAGCGCCGAGCCGCAGAGCGCCGAAGACCTGCGCCACCGCACGCGCGTGAAGATCGACGACTTCGAGAAGGCGCTCGAGAAGCTGTGGATCCACGGCGGAGTGAACGGCGTCGTCGAAGACCGGCTGACGCGCGGCCACGCCCACTGGCTCGGTCCCTACGAAGCGCAGCGGCAGCTGAAGATCGAACAGCTCGCGCTGATGGCGCGCTTCGCGGAAGGCCACCGCTGCCGAATGCTCGGGCTGGTGCAGCACTTCGGTGATCGCACCGACTCCGGGAAGCCGTGCGGCAAGTGCGACGTCTGCGCGCCGCAGGAGTGCATCGCCGCGCGCTTCGAGCGACCCGACGCGCGCGAGCTCACCGTGATGAACGAGCTGCTGCGTCGGCTCAAGGAATACCCCGGCCAGGCGAGCGGTCGGCTGTGCCGTGAAATTCTCGGTGAAGCGCCCGATGCGCGACCGCGCTTCGAGCGGCTGGTTGGTGGGCTGGTGCGTGCGGGGCAGCTCCGCGTCACCGAGGACGTGTTCGAGAAGGACGGAAAGCGGATTCCGTTCAACCGCCTGCATCCGATTGGGGAAGGCGCTCCTGAGCGCGCGCTCCTGACTCCGCTCAGCGTGCCGGCGGCGGAGCGACGCGCGCGACCTGCCCGTCGTCGGCGCGGTGGCGGCGATGGAGGCACGAAGCGCGAACGCCACGTCGCGCTCGAGCTCCCGGAATCTGGAGCGAACGCTGGGCTGGTCGCGAAGCTGCGCGAGTGGCGGCTCGAAGAATCACGTCGCCGTCGAGTGCCTGCGTTTCGCGTGCTGACCAATCGCGCGCTGGTCGCCGTCGCCGAGGCGCGGCCCTCGAACGCTCAGGAGCTGCGCGCGGTGAAGGGGCTCGGCGCGAAGGTGATGCGCGAACACGGCGCTCGCCTCGTCGCGTTGTGCTCGACGTGAGACCTACAGCTGGAGCTTCAACGTCAACGAGATGAGCCGGCCTTCTTGCCCACCAATCTCATGGCGGTACGCGATGTCGACGCCGCTGCCTTCGTTGAACCAGCCGGCTCCGGCGGAGATGTACTGGTGATTCGCGATGCCGTCGTACTGGTAGCCGATGCGCACCGGCCACGTCTGCGCGATGAGCCACTCGATGCCGCCGTGGAACGCGAAGCGCGGGTCGACCTGGTTGAAGTCCATGCGCAGGTCGAACACCGGAGACAGCTGCTGGAAGAACTTTCCGGCGATCGACGCCACGAAGTAACGCGTGACGTCGCGGTTGAAGACCGAGATGAGGTTGTGGCCCGACAGCCCGATGCTCAGGTACTCGATGGGCCGCACCAGGATGCCGGCGTTCATGGTGACGGAGTTGGTGTTGGACGCTCCGACCAGCACCTGGTGCCGCGTGGCGATGCCGATGTGGAAGACGTCGGCGATGGCGTACGAGAGATCGAGCGTGGTGACGTGGGCCCAGCGTCGCTCCGGTCCGCCGAACGTCGCGAACGTGTACTGGATGCCGGCGGCGAGCGGGTTGGTCGAGTCGGCGACTGCGAGCGAGCCGAAGCCGTAGCCCTGGGGAATGTCCCACGCTCCGGACGCTTCGATCTGGTACCGCTTGTAGAGCGAGAGCGCTGCGGGGTTGCCGCCGATGACTTCGGCTCCGTAGCCGAGCGCCTCGTAGGCGCCGCCCATGGCGATGTTGCGCGCGGCCTGCACGTCACGGAGATCAGGCGAGTTCTCGATCTGCGCCAGCGCGGCAGACGAGACCAGCAGGCTCATGAGGGCGACGAGTCGCTTCACCTGGGACCAAGCTCTACTACGGGTTCGACTTGGCTCTGAGTTTCCGGCAAATGGGAAAACGATCATGAGCTCCTACGGCGCCGTTCTCGCACTCGCCCTCGCCTACATCATGCCGTCGTACGGCGTGCTCAAGCGCATGGCCAACCAGCGTGACGAGGTGAACACGCCCGGCTTCAAGGCCGAGGGCGTGGCGCAGGTCAGCCCGGTGCTGGCGAAGGACGTGGCGAGCATGTTGGGCACCACGTGGAACAGCGGTGACCTGTCGTTGAACGCCTCGCTGCAGGTGCGATTCCCGGGACGGTGCCGGCTCGAGCTGACGTCGCCGGAAACCACCAAGTCGGTCGTCGCCACGTGGGCCACCGGGAAGAAGCGCGTCGAGGGCGGAGACCTGCCGGCGCTGGGTGTGGCGCTCGAGCAGGCGTGCGCGTTGCTCTCGCTCAAGTCCACGGAAGACGGAGCGACCCGCGAGGCCATCTCCCGTCACCTCACCTCGATCAAGGTCGAGCAGAAGAACGTGATGCTGGCGCGCTTCGATGGCTCGGTGAGCTACCTGATCGGCACCAGGGCCGAGGGGCAACCGCAGCTGTGGATCTACAAGGACCGCTTTCTGCCCTCGCGCATCCGCTTCACCGACGAGGCCGGCATCGCGTGGGACGTGCGGTTCGCCGACTACGGCTCTCAGGCGACCGGTGAGGTGTGGCCGCGGGTGATCGAGATCATGAAGGGCGCCGAGCCCCAGCTGCGCGTGATGATTCTGAACGCCGACCTGAAGGCCGACCTTTCCGCCGTGAAGTTCTGAGCGCAGAGGAAGCGTGAGACCCGCGCGAGTCAGGGTGAGGGCATTCCCTCTCCCTCGGGGAGAGGGTCAGGGTCAGGGGGAGAAGGACAGGTGATCGGTAACACTTTGGGGTGTCAGGGCGGGAACAGGTTTCCTTTGTTTCCCCTGAGCACCAGCGACTCCGTGTCGCCGGACGTGGTGACGCGTTTAGCGGCTTTTGTCGCCCCCGCCGAAGC
>JAEUJS010000372.1 GCA_016792935.1 Archangium sp.
ATGTCGACGCCGAACTTCTCTTCAGCGTTGACCTTCAGACCGTCGAGCGCCTTCAGGCAGCGAATGAACGCCACGCCGCCGCCAGGGACGATGCCCTCTTCAACGGCCGCGCGGGTCGCGTTGAGCGCGTCCTCGACGCGAGCCTTCTTCTCCTTCATCTCGGTCTCGGTGGCCGCACCGACGTTGATCACCGCCACGCCGCCGACGAGCTTCGCGAGACGCTCCTGGAGCTTCTCCTTGTCGTAGTCGCTGGTGGTCTCCTCGACCTGCGCGCGGATCTGCTTCACGCGGGCCTGGATGTCCTTCTCCGCGCCGACGCCGTCGATGATGGTGGTGTTGTCCTTGTCGACCTTGATGCGCTTCGCGCGGCCGAGATCGTTCAACGTCACGTTCTCGAGCTTGAGGCCGAGATCTTCGGCGATCATCTTGCCGCCGGTGAGGATCGCGATGTCCTCGAGCATCGCCTTGCGACGATCACCGAAGCCCGGAGCCTTCACCGCGCACACGTTCAGCACGCCGCGGATCTTGTTCACCACGAGCGTCGCGAGCGCCTCGCCCTCGACCTCTTCGGCGACGATGAGCAACGGCTTGCCGCTGCGGGCAACCTGCTCGAGCACCGGGAGGAGATCCTTCATCGAGCTGACCTTCTTCTCGTAGATCAGGATGAACGGATCCTGCAGCTCGACTTCCATGCGGTCCGGGTTGGTGACGAAGTACGGCGAGAGGTAGCCGCGGTCGAATTGCATACCCTCGACCACGTCGAGCTCGGTCTCGAGGCCCTTCGCCTCCTCGACCGTGATCACGCCTTCCTTGCCGACCTTGTCCATCGCCTCGGCGATGATGTTGCCGATGGTGGTGTCGCCGTTGGCCGAGATGGTGCCGACCTGCGCGATGTCCTTCTTGCCCTGGGTGGGCTTGGCGAGCTTCTTGAGCTCACCGACGATCACGGCGACGGCCTTGTCGATGCCGCGCTTGATCTCCATCGGGTTGTGACCGGCGGCCACGAGCTTGCTGCCCTCGCGGAAGATCGCCTGGGCGAGCACGGTCGCCGTCGTGGTGCCGTCGCCGGCGGTGTCAGAGGTCTTGCTGGCGACCTCCTTCACCATCTGCGCGCCCATGTTCTCGAACTTGTTCTCGAGCTCGATCTCCTTGGCGACGGTGACGCCGTCCTTGGTGATCGTCGGCGAGCCGAAGCTCTTCTCGATGACGACGTTGCGGCCCTTGGGCCCGAGGGTGACCTTCACCGCGTCGGCGAGGGTGTTCACACCGCGGAGGATCGCGTCGCGGGCGCGGGTGTCGAAGATGATGTCTTTGGCGGACATTGTTTTGGTCTCTTTCGTTGAGTTGTTGAGAGGGAATTACTTCTCGATGATTCCGAGCACGTCCTCTTCACGGAGGATCAGGTGCTCATCGCCGTCGATCTTGATCTCGGTGCCCGAGTACTTGGAGAAGAGGATGGTGTCGCCGGCCTTGATGTCCATCGGGCGGACCTTGCCGTCCTCGAGGATCTTGCCGTTGCCGACAGAGACGACCTTCGCCTCCAACGGCTTCTCCTTGGCGGAGTCGGGGATGATGATGCCGCCCTTGGTCTTGTTCTCTTCGGTGAGCCGCTTGACGATCAAACGGTCGTGCAGGGGACGAATCTTCATGGCTTGTCTCTCCAGTATTTGAGGTTGTGGACATCAACATCAGCAGGCGAGCCTGCTGCGGTAGGCGTCGGTTGGCACTCGGGTTGAGTGAGTGCCAGAGCCGATGGCGGGCTCGATATAACCGTGGTGCCTCGACGGTCAAGGCGTGAATTGGCACTCAGCTGGCGCAAGTGCCAGCCATCCGCGCGGCGCGAATTAGCGCTCGAAACAGCCGAGTGCCAGCCTAACTGCCCGAAACGCCTCAGTGATTTTTGGCCGGGGCGATTCGTGTCGATAGGATCAGGGTATGAGTCAGCTCGTTCTCGCCGGGTCTTTGAAGGACTTCTTCCGGATGGTCGTGGGGGAAGTGGTGAAGCGTCAAAAGGTGTCGATCGAAGAGGTCACCGAGTTCTACGTGGTGAACCTGCTGTCCGATTACGCACAGGCGGAGAAGCTCTTCTCGCAGGAGATCGAGGGCAAGCGCGAAGCCGAGCCCCTGGCGATGCTGTACCACCGCGCGCTGCAGCAGGAACGCGACGAGAAGATCCGCACGCTGCGCCGCCTGGGAGACGTCTCGCTCTACACCGCCGGCTACTTCAACGGCTCGCTGCGCGATCGCGCGGTGGGCTCTGACTACTACGTGCAGATGGGCCGCAACGCGTACAGCGCGCTGGCTGATCTCTCGTCGTCGAGCTCGTTCTCGGGCGTGTACCAGGAGCTGTGCCTCAAGTTCGGTTCGCTGGTCGAAGTGCTCGAGGAGATCTCGGCGCGCGGCATGGCGGCGACGGGTCCACAGGGGCAGCTGCAGGTCTTCGAGGCGTGGTCGCGCACCGGGAGCGATCGGCTGCAGCAGGTGTTGATCGACTCCGGTGTTCTCCCCGCGAAGAAGTTGTTGGCGAACTGAGCAAAGCCCCCTGGGGCGAGGCCGTTGGGTAGGGAAACGATGCTGGATTCCATCCAGGAACATCTGGAGAACATCTACGGCATTCGCTGTGAGTACCGCGCGCGCGATTTTCTCGTGACCGATGCAGAAGCGGCGCGGCAGCTCGGTGGCTCTGCGCGGTCGCGTGAAGAGTTGTTGGTGAGCGAAGGCTCTGACGGGCTCGAGCTCGCGCTCTATCTCGATCCGGTGTTGCTCTCGCGCGTGACGGCGGCGCGTGGGCCGCTCGATGCAGACCTCGGTGACTTCTGTGAAGTGGCGGAAGGCGTGTCGCACTTTCTGTACGTGGCACACACCGCGGAACTGAATCGCTCCGTGTCCTTGCTCGAACTCGAAGCACAGGCTGAAGTGGACAAGTTCGCGATCTGCACCTTGCTTGGGTGGAGCCGACACGTGGGCCGGTGGGCCGGGACCCTCGTGAAGCGTCTGTTCGACGAGGTGCAGTTTCGCGAACGCCTCGATGCCGGCGAGCAGTGGCGGTACGCGGAAGCCAATCGACTTGGTCGTCGCTACGCGTCGCGCTTGATGCCGATGGTGAAGGAAGGGCGGCTCGAGTCATTCTTGAGCGAATTGCGCCACGCCTATCGCCTCGGAGCGGAAGCCAAGCTCGCCTACTTCGCGCGCTGAGCTTTCGCGCGACGACTCGAGGGAGCGGATCTTCTTCCGCAACTTCGGTTCGAGATCGGTGTTGATCGCGCCGTGCGAATTCTCATGCTGATTTCTGCGGCGATTGTTGGCTTCGGTTGCGCGGCGAATCCCGGTGTTGATGGCGGTACGGGCGGTGGCTCTGCAGAAGGCGGTGGCTCCGCGACCGGTGGAGGCGTTGGGGGCGGTGGCTCAACAGGAGGCGGCGCTGCGACAGGAGGTGGCTCCTCGACCGGCGGCGGTGGCGCGACTGGCGGCGGAGGCGCGACAGGTGGCGGAGGCGCGTCCGACGCAGGACTTCCTCCCGGCGAGTACACGCGAACGCTCACTGCGTTTCCGAACCGCAGCTTCGATCTGATCATCCCCGCGACCGACGGCGGCCTGCCTCCCGCGGTGTTCCAACTTCACGGCGGTGGCGGCAATCGCAACGCCGCTCGACGCACGTCGTGCCCCAATGGAGTGACGACCTCTCCACAGTGCTTCGACGCGATGGCGACGGCGCGCGGCTTCATCGTGATCATCCCCGACGGCACCGGAGCGGTATTGCGCACCTGGAACTCAGGCGGCGGCAGCAACGGCTGGCAGTGCGTCTCCGGCCCCGCGTGCAGCTCGATGGTGGACGAACAGGCGTACTTCACCGCGGTGCTCGCCGACGTCGCGTCGCTCGTGCCCATCGATCTCAACCGCGTCTACGCGACGGGTCTCTCGAACGGCGGCTCGATGTCGGAACGCCTCGCGTGTCAGTTCACCGAAGTGCGCGGCATCGCCGGAGTCGGCTCCGGCAACCAGTGGTCCACGACGAACGCGTGCACGCGCGCGGTGAACGTCATCGAGATCCACGGCACGGCCGACCCGTGTTGGAACTGGGACGGCGGACCCGCGAGCTGCGCCGACATGAACCCGGGCTCGAAGATCTCCGTGCCCGACACCATCGCCTTGTGGAGCCGCAACAACGGCTGCGACGGCGGAGAGACGCTTGTCCCGATCCCCGACACCATGAACGACGGCACGACCACCGTGCGCCACGTCTATTCGTGCGGCACGGCCGCGCTCGAGCTCTACGAAGTGATCGATGGCGGCCACACCTGGCCCAGCGGCGCGGGTTCGGGCAACGGAGCCACCGCCACCGATTGGGTCGCGAACGAAGTCATCCTCGATTTCTTCGAGTCACACTGAGGCGCGAGCCGGCGAGCAGCAGCATCGCTCCGAGCACGAACATCGTGGGCGACGTCGAGCAGCCCTGACGCATCATCATCGGCGGCGGTGGAGCCGGCTCGTCAGGCGGTGACGCTTCGGGGACGTCGAGCGTGATGCTGGTCATGACGCCACCACCGCTCACCGTCGCGCGCGGAAGTCCGGCGTCGTACACGGCGCGGTACATCTTCAGGTCGGACCGCACGCGGAGATCGGCGCGGTACTTCGTGTAGTCCTGTTCCGCGACGCCCTCGGTGGTCCAGGTGATCGGTGGCTCGAGAAACACGCCGCCGTCAGCACGCCGGACGATCGCGCGCACGATGGCGTCTGGATCGACTGAGATCTGCACCAACTCGATCGCGGCGATCTCTTCGGGGCCAGCGACACGCACGTTCCATGTCTGCGCGAAGCCTCCATCGAGGCGAGACACGGTCGCGTGTGCGAGGTCGCCGACGGGTCCGCTCTGGAGATCGATCATGCGTCCGTCGAGCGCTGCGCTGACCGCGCTCGTGCCGTTCGCTCCGACGCTCGTGACGGAGAACCCCGAGCGGCTGGCCACCATCGCGCCCGCGTCGTCGGTGAGGATCACGTCGAGGTAGAGGCCGGCGTCTGCTCCCATGACGATCTCTTCGCCCACATCGGGGAAGGGCGCCGGGCCTCCGTCAGCGTTGCGCAAGTGTGCCCAGCGAGGCCGGCTCAGCTCGAGCGGATCGGTGAGGCGCAGGCCTGCTGCCTCGACCACCGTGACCGAGAACCGATCTGCTGCGGCGTTGGTCACGATGCTCGTCGCTCCGACGCTCGACGCCGTCACGTCTCTCAGCGGGTCACCGATGAGCACTCCATTGGGCGGACTCATCGATGCGGCGGTGAACGGGGCCGGACAGTCGAAGATGCAACTGAACCCCTTCCGCACGCTGAACGACTCGCCCAGCGCGACGGGTGTCGCAGGAGTCCACGCCACGGTCGGGCGGCTGAGCGTCGAGTCGAAGGCGTAAACGCGGTTGTCGCCCATGAAGTCGGAGCCACAGGAGAGGAACAACGTCGCCGCGATCAAGGTGGAAGCGATTCGCACGTCGCGGGCACAAGCAGACGCGATGCCAACGCCCGTTGGGAGCGAGCGCAGCGCCGCGGACCGCCATTGAAGCGGGCTTCGCGACGCGGCTGTCGTGACGCTGGAGTCATGTTGTGCAGAAA
This sequence comes from Archangium sp., assembly GCA_016792935.1. Taxonomy (GTDB): domain Bacteria; phylum Myxococcota; class Myxococcia; order Myxococcales; family Myxococcaceae; genus Archangium_A. The sequence goes on from JAEUJS010000372.1 coordinate 5,602, forward strand.
CGTGCACACGGTCCCCTGTATGAAGTCGTCGTGCCCTGGAGCCGGTGGCGAGCGCTGGTGTTGGTGTGCGCATCGGCGTGTGCGAGCGCTCCGGTCGTCGAGCCTCCTCCGGCTGTCGTCGAGCCCGCTCGTGAATTGCCTGTCTCACATCCGTCGCTTCCGGATCTCCGGCTGCCCGCCGAGGTGATGCCGACGGGGTACGAGATTCACGCGGTGATCGTGCCGACCAGTCAGACGTTCACGGCGCACGCACGCATCGCAGTGCGGATCGTCGGGCGGACAGATCGGATCTGGCTCAACGCCGATCAGGTCGACGTGAACGTGGTGACGGTGAACGGCAAGAAGGCCGAGGCGCGGCCCGAAGGCTCGAATCACGTCGCGCTCGAATTGAGCGAGCCCATCGGTCCCGGAGACGCTGTCATCGAGCTCGACACGCGCGCGGCGATCTCCCCGGTCGAGGAACTCGGCGTCATCTCCGGCGCGCAAGACGGCAGCACCTACGTCGCGAGCAACTTCGAGCCGACCGGCGCACGCCGCGCCTTCGCGCTCTTCGACGAGCCGGGCTTCAAGGTGCCGTGGCAGGTGACGTTGACCGTGCCGCTCAATCACGTGGCGCTGAGCAACACGGAAGTGGAGAGCGAGAAGACCGAAGGCGCGATGAAGACGGTGCGGTTCAGGCGCACGACTCCGTTGCCGAGCTACCTCGTGGCGTTCGCGGTCGGGCCGTACGAGCTCGTCGAAGCGAAGCGGGCAGGGAAG
>JAEUJS010000397.1 GCA_016792935.1 Archangium sp.
CCCAACTGACGACCGCGAGGCCATCTGTGCCCACCCGAAGGATCGAGTTACCGAGAATCGGACTTGGCGGGGAGAGCAACTCCGCGTCGAACCACCCACTCCCGTTCGAGCGCCGCGCGAACATCTGCACATCGGCAAAGCTTCCCGATGCCTTCACCCACTTCGCCGTGATCTGCCCGAAACGATAAACGCCCACTTCAGCCTGTTCGAGGAGCGGCGCTTCGTCGAGGCGCTCGACCGGCTGCCAGCCAGCATCAACGTCGAAACGGGCGAGCAGCAGCTCCTTTGATGCTCCGGCATCACGGCGATGAACCCAGATCGCTGTCGGCGCCTCGTGCCCGGCGAGCTGCACGAGTCCGAGCGACTCCTCGAGTGGCTCGTCGACCAGTGGCCGGTCAAGCGTGCTCATTCCGCTCATTCCTCCATCGAGGAACAGGACTCGCGCAAACAAGCCTCCCGGCTCGTGCCACGCCACGAGTGCGTCGCCCGACGGCAGAACGGTGATGTCTCCGAGCGACCCGAGTGCACCCGACACGACGACCGGGGCCGCCCAACAACCGGTCGTGGTCACCTCGGGTGGCGGGCCCGAATCGACGGCGTGCACCACGACAGTTCCAAGTTCGGTCCTGATGTCGCTGCCAGTGCACCGACACGAGCTGAGAGCCAGCGACGCGGCGCAAAGCGACCACAGCGAGGCTCGCCCGACACCCATGCGGTGCCCTCAGACGCGGAAGCGACGCACTTCGCCGCGCAACACGTCGGCCTGGTTGCGCAGCGTCTCGATCGCTTCCTCGAGCTGCTTCACCGAGCGGTTCTGCTGATCAGCGACCGACCGAATCGCTTCGATGGCCTTCAACACCTGCTCCGTGCCACGCGTCTGTTCCTTCTGCGCGCGGTTCAGGTGCGTGACCATCTCGTTGATGTTCTCGATCGACCGGCTGATCTGCTTGCCGCCGTGGCTCTGCTCTTCCACCGAGCGCTTCACGTGCTGCGTCAGCAGCTTCATCTGCTCGGCGACCTTCATCACCTGCTCCGAGCCGCGGGCCTGCTCGTTGGTCGCCTTGTTGATCTGCTCGATGGTCTCACGCACGCGCTCGACGGCGGCGGTGACGTCCTTGCTGCCCCGCGCCTGCTCGACCGTCGCGCGCGCGATGGCCTTCACCATCTGCGTGGAGTTCTTCGCCGAGTCCTGAATCTTGCGCAGCGCGCCTTCCGCTTCACGACCGAGGACGACGCCTTCTTCGACGCTCCGCACGCCGGTGTTCATCGCGGTGGCGGCGTTGCGTGACTCGGCCTGCACCGCGCGGATGAGATCAGCGATCTCCTTGGTGCTCGCCGCCGTGCGCTCCGAGAGGTCTTTGATCTCATCGGCGACGACCGCGAAGCCCTTGCCGTGTTCGCCGGCCTGCGCAGCGATGATGGCTGCGTTGAGTGCGAGCAAGTTGGTCTGCTCCGCGACGTCGTCGATCACGTCGACGATGTTGCCGATCTCTCCGATGCGCCGGCCGAGCGAGTCGATGACCGAGCTCGCGGTCTTGCTGGAGTCCTTGATGCGATCGATGCCGACGATGGTCTTCTGAATCGACTCCATGCCGGTCTCGGCGTCTTTCGACACCTGCTCGGACAAGCGCGCCGTCTCGTAGGCGTTGGTCTCGACCTGACCGATCGCGATGTCCATCTCGCGAATCGAGGAGTTCGTCGCCTCGGTGTTCTTCAGCAGGTCTTCGACGTTCCGCGCGACTTCCTTGATGCTGTACGTCGTCTGCTCGATGGCGCTGGTCGTCTCTTCCACCGACGCGGCCATCTTCGTCACGTTCGCTGCCACCTCGTCGTTGGTGGTCGACATCTCCATGATGCTGGAGCTCGACTCTTCCGCCGACTGGTAGAGCACCTCGACGTTCTCGGCGATGCCCTTCAAGCTCGAGAGCATCTCGACCATCGCGCTCGACGTCTCCTCGACGCGCGTGAGCACGGTGGACGCTCCGCTGGTGGTCGTCGAAGCGCTGCGGGAGATCTGATCGATCACCTGCGCCACGCTCTCGGCCACGCCGCGCACCCGACCGAGCGTGTCGCGCAGACCCTGCCCGATGCTGTTGAGCGACTCGGCGAGCTCATCCAACTCGCGCGTCGGAGCACCTTCGACACGTCCCGAGAGATCGGCTTCGGCCAGACGCATCGCCATCGCGCGCATCGTCGCGAGCGGGCCGATGATCAACAGCCGCGAGAGCACCGTCACCAGCGCCATGAAGATGAGCACGCTCATCACCAGCGCGATGAGCAGCGTCTTGCGCACCGAGCGCACACCTTCGTCGATGCGCGCGCGATCCAGAGAGATGAGCACGAAGCCCTTGAGCCCGCCCTTGAGCTGCACGGGGTCGGCGACGAGCAACTCTCCCGTGTCGAGCTGCAGCTGCACGTTCTGCTCGCGCGCGTTGAACTGCTTGAGCACCGCCTCGGTGGTGGCGAGCGAGGTCTCGCTGCTCTGCGCGATGACGTCTTTGGGCCGGCACTCGCCGGAGCAGACGATCACCCACACGTTTCGAATCGCGCGCTCGCCACCGACGATGTTGTTCACCTCGGCCGACGCTTCAGTGTCGATGCCATCGCGCGCGACGATGGGCACCTTGCGCTCGATCTCCTTCGCCACCGCCTTGCCGCGTTCCCAGAGCGTGTCGGTCAGGTACGCGTCGGCCTGCGCCGGAACGACGAAGAAGAGCACCGCGACGAGGGCAATGAGGGCCAACAGGAGCACACCGATGATCGCCCCGGTAAGGCCCGGTCGTTGAGAGCGTGCAGCCACGAGGGCGCGACTGTGTCAGCGGGAGCGGCCACCTTCAACAATTCAGGGCGTGCGATAACCCGCGCATGACGACGCGCCTGCTGACGGATCCCGCGTGGCTCGAACACAACGCAGGGCCGATGCACCCCGAATCTCCGGGGCGGCTGCGTGCGATTGGTGACGTGTTGTCTCGCGCTCCGGTGAAGGGCACGACGAGCGGAGCGCCCCGCCCCGCCACACGTGACGAGCTGCTGCGCGTTCACGACGCCGCGCACGTCGAGCAGGTCATCTCACTGCGAGGAAAGTCAGCGCAGCTCGACGGAGACACATCGATGAGCCCGGGCAGCACCAACGCCGCGATGCTCGCCGCCGGAGCCGCCGCTCAACTCGCGCTCGATGTCGTGCGTGGAGAAGTGCAGAACGGTTTCGCGCTGGTGCGGCCTCCGGGGCATCACGCTGAGCAGGCGCACGCGATGGGCTTCTGTCTCTTCAACAACGTCGCGGTCGCGGCGGGAGCAGCGCTGAACGCGGGAACGAAGCGAGTGCTGATCCTCGATTGGGATGTGCACCACGGCAACGGCACGCAGAACACGTTCTGGAAACGCAGCGACGTGTTGTTCTGCTCGAGCCACCAGTTTCCGTTTTATCCGGGCAGCGGACGCGCGACGGAGATCGGCGAAGGAGAAGGCCGCGGCTACACCATCAACGTGCCGCTCCCTGGTGGCCGCAACGACGCCGACTACGGAGCCGTGTTCCACGACGTGTTTCTCCCCGCCGCGCAGAAGTTCAAGCCCGAGCTGATACTGGTGAGCGCCGGGTTCGATCCCCATCAGGCGGATCCGCTCGGTGGCATGAACGTGAGCGAGCGCGGCTTCGCGGCGATGTGCAGCTCGCTCAAGAAGCTCGCCGAAGAAACGTGCGGCGGAAAAATCATGCTGGTGCTCGAGGGTGGCTACGACCTCGATGGACTCTCGCAGTCGGTGCACGCCTGCGCGGAAGTGCTCGCCGGTGCGCGCTCCGACGAATTCCCGAGCGGCGTCACGCCTCGCACGAGTGAAGCCATCGCAGCGACGCGCGATGCGCTCAAAGGCACTCCGCTCTTCAGCTGACCTTCACGAAGCCGACCGCGCCCGGCCCGGCGTACATCAGCTGTTTGCCGTCAGGAGAGAAGTCGACGTCTCCTCCGAACGGCACGTTGCGCCGCAGCTTCTTGCGCTCGTTGCCTGACTCGAGGTCCCACACGCGAATCCAGCCGCCACGACTCGCGGCGGCGAGCAGCGTCGCGTCAGGAGAAAGCGAAACGCCTTCGATGCCTCCGCCGTCGGGTATTCCGAACATGCCGCGCGAGGTGAGCTTCTTTCCCTCGAGGCGCCAGAGCTTGAGCTCACCCGCGCCTCCGCCCGTCACGAGCTGTCCATCGTTGGTGAAGAGCGACGAGGTCACCGCTTTCTGCGACGCCTTCGTCTGCGCGCGTTTCTTGCCCGCCTTCACGTCGATGACCACGACGAGGTGCGGGAACAAACCGGCAGCCACGAGTGAGCCGTCGGGCGAGAACGACACCGACCACGGGAGCGACGGCATCACGACGTTCCGCAGCTCCTCGCCGCTCTTCACGTCCCAGAAGCGAATCGTGTTGTCGAAACCACCGCTCACCACCATCGAGCCGTCGAAGGACATGGCGGCGCAGGACACGTTCGCTCCCGCGCGGTTCTTGCGGTTCGCCTTCTGGTGACCCGCCAGGCGATGCACCGTCTTGCCGGAAGACGCGTCCCACAGCGTGAGATCGGCGTCGCCTCCGTTGAAGGCAGCGATGATGGAGGACGACAGAACGCCGCAGCACGCCGAATACGCAGGCGATTTCAGCTCGTGTTGCAGCACACCCTTCGTCGTCCAGCTGCGCACCACGTCGTCCTGGCCCGCGGAGACGATCAACTTCCCCTTCGCGATCCACCGCGCGTCAGCGGTCCAATCGCCGTGCGAGAACTTCTTCATGCCGCGTTCTCAGCACAGCGCTCGGCGGATCGTCACGCGTTGCAGCGACGCAGCTGTTATCAGCGCCTCGTGACTCAGCCGTCCTACGTTCATGGGAGCACCGACGCGCGTGAAGTGGCGCGTCTCGAGAAGCAGGCGGGCTTCATCGCGCCAGCCACCTTCCCTTCGCTCGCGCTGAAGCCCGGAGATCGCGTGCTCGATCTCGCGACCGGCGTCGGAGCGATGGCGACGCGGCTCCTGAAACAATTCCCGGGAATCCACCTCGTCGGAGTCGATCTCTCGCGCACGCAGCTCGCCGCCGCGCGCCAACACCATCCTGAAGTGACGGTGCTCCGCGGTGACGGCACGCGCTTGCCCTTCGCCGACGAGACGTTCGATCGCGTGCACTGCAGCTGGATGCTCGAGCACGTTCCAGATCCCGTGGCGGTGTTGCGCGAAGTGCGCCGCGTGCTGAAGCGCGACGGCTTCTGCCAATTCGTCGAAGTCGACAACTCGAGCTTCGGCATGGAGCCGCGCAGTGACGCCGTCTTCGAAGTGCTGCGCATGTTGAACGCGGCGCAATTTCGCGGCGGAGGCGACCCCGAAATCGGCGGCCGCCTGCATCGCATCTTCGGGCGCGTGGGCTTTCGTCGCTTCGAGCTGCACCGGCCGCTGCTGCGCGGGGCCGAAGA
>JAEUJS010000419.1 GCA_016792935.1 Archangium sp.
GTGAGCGCCATCACGTACAGCGAGCCCGAGAAGAGCAGGGTGCCAATCGCGAAGAGCCCGGCGCTCCAGCGCGGGATGCGTGAGATGACGTGCGCCGCGAGAATCGCCACGAGGCCGACGGCGAGCGCGTGAATGAGGTGGTAGCGCGCTCCGGTTTCCCACCAGGTGAGGCGCTGCGCTCCATCGGGAAGATTCTCGACTGCGCCTTTCAGCCCATGCGCGCCGAACGCTCCGAAGGCGACGCCGGTGAAGCCGAGAAACGCCGTCAGAAAAGCGAGGGTCCGGTCCATGACGCGCTTATCCTCCCGCGGCCATGAGCGATCCAGTCAGCAGCTTCGACCTCACGTTGGAACAACTCGCTGGTTACGAGTTCAAAGTCGGGTGGGACAAACCGTGGGCTGAGCTGAAGACCGATGAGCCGCCTCCGCTCGGGAAGGACGCGGGGCCAGGTCCGTCGCGCATGCTCGCGGTGGCCATCGCGAACTGCCTCGCCTCGAGCCTGCTGTTCTGCCTGTCGCGCAAAGGAGAGAAGGTCGAGGGGCTCACTGCGCGCGTGCACGTGGAGATCGTGCGCAACGCCGAGCGTCGCCTGAGAGTCGGCAAGGTGGACGTGACGCTGAAGGCTCCGCTCGAGCGCGACAGCAAGGCACTGCTGGAGTGCATCGATACGTTCGAAGACTTCTGCACCATCACGGAGAGCGTGCGCGCCGGCGTGCAGGTGAACGTGAACGTCGAAGCCGTCGGCTGACTACTTCTCCGGCAGGCGCGACTCGATGCGATCGAGTCGCGTCTTGATGCCATCGAGCTCGGTGCGAATGTCGCCGACTTCCTTTCGGTGATCGCCGCGCCAGCCAGTGATGGTCTCCTGCATGACCTTCACGGTGTCCGTCAGTTCAGTCACCGCGGTCGCGAGTCGGAACTCGCTCTCGACTGTTCGTTTGTGCACGGCCCCGACAGCGATCTTCATCTCATCGCTCACCTGCTCGATGCGTCGACCGTTGACGTCGATGCGTTCATTGGTGCGGGTCAGCTCTTCCCGCACGTCCTGAAGCCCGCGCTTCAGCGAGCCGTGAATCGTCTTCATCTCGTTCCAGATTTCTTGCAGCCCCACTTCGTCCGTCATGCGCCCGAGTATAGCGAGGGGCACTGACAAGCCGCGCCCGCCGCCCCGCACTTCGGACTAGAGAGCGCCCGCATCATGGGCATTCGTCGTGGGTCGGTGAACCTCTCGCGCTTCCGCGTCGAGGGAGACGTTCCGAAAGATCTGAAGCGCTGGCTGCAGAAGGGGCTCGGCAAAGCCGCGTTCGAGCCGATCGATCCGAAATCAGAAGACGAGCGCACGGCGGGCTTCGTCGAGCTCGAAGCAAACGATCGCACCGAGTTCTCCGTTGGCAATCTCTTCCACGGAGACCACGCGCTCTTCGCCTACCGCGTCGAGACCCTCAAAGTGCCGACCAACGCCGTGCGCGCGAAAATGCTCGAGTGGGTGCAGGCCTTCGAAGCGAAGAACAAGCGCGGCCCCGGTCGCAAAGAGCGCGCTGATCAGAAGGAGCAGGTGCAGAGGTCGCTCCGCGCGAAGCAGGAACCGAGCACCAGGGTCTTCGAAGTGAGCCTCGACACGAAGTCGCGCGATCTCTTCGTGTGGGCGACGTCACGCACCGTCATCGACGAGATCCAGGGCTCGCTGGAATCCAACCTCGAGGTGAAGCTCATCCCGCGCGTGCCGGCCGCGATGATGAGCCCGTCGTTGATCGACACGCTGACTCCCACCGCCGCGCTGTTCGGAGAGGTCTGACCCACCATGGCGTCCAAGAAAGAAGAGCGCGCGTTCCTGGCTGGCGAAGTCGGCGTCGACGGCCAGGCGACCGAAGAAGAACAGGATGCAGAACAGGTCGAAGCCGGCAAGGCGCGCGAGGCACTCCTTCGCGGTCGCACCTGGCTCGGCCGCGAGTGTCTGACGTGGCTGCTCTACAAGAGCGAGTCGACGGAGGCGCTGCTCACGCACGACAAGAAAGACGTCACCGTCGTCTTCAACGGCAAGCTCAACGTGCGCGCCGGAGCCGGTGAGGTCCTCGAGGCGAGCGTGAAGGGCGTCACCAGTCCGTACAGCAAGCTGATGAAGAAGGCGCTCAGCCAGGGCCTCCTCGTGCACAACGCGAAGGTGCAGGTGACGCACGGAGAGCAGGTCTACGACTTCTCGCTCGACGCGGAGTTCTTCGACCTTCGCGCCGTGAAGCTGCCGTCGCTGTTGCAGGAAGGTGAAGACGCTCAGCTCACCGAACGCCTCGAACTCGCCACGCACGCCAGCCACCTCGCGGATGCGCTGGTCGCCGCCTTCATCAAGGAACGCTCCGCGAAGACCTGGGACTCGAAGATCGTGCCTGCGCTGAAGGAATGGATGGCTGAATCCTGATCCGTGAGCCGCCAGCCGCATGGATCAGAAACTCGCGGCCGATCACCGTTCACGACCTTGACGTTTCAAGGGCTTTGGCCTAAGCGCCTCACCCTTTCCGCTCACCACCCCGGTGACTCGGAACGATTCTTGAACGAAACCGTGAGGTTACAACGATGTACGCCGTCATTCGGACAGGTGGCAAGCAGTACCGGGTTGCCGAAGGTGATGTTCTCCGCATCGAGAAGGTGAAGGGAGATTCCGGCGCCGAGGTGAAGTTCGACGAAGTGTTGATGATCGGTGGCACCGACGCTCCCAAGGTCGGCAAGCCCACGGTCAGCGGCGCGAAGGTCGTCGGCAAGATCACGCGTCAGGCGAAGGCTCGCCGCGTGCTCCACTTCCGCAAGGAGAAGGAAGGCTGGACCCGTCTCCGCGGTCACCGTCAACCGTTCACCGAGGTGAAGATCACCTCGATCTCGGCCTAAAGGAACAGCAGCCATGGCACACAAAAAAGGACAAGGTTCATCGCGCAACGGACGTGACTCGAATTCGCAGCGTCGAGGCACGAAGGTTTTCGGCGGCCAGCAGATCACTGCGGGCAGCATCATCGTTCGCCAGCTCGGCACCAAGATTCACCCGGGCGTGAACGTGAGCGTCGGTCGTGACTTCACGCTCTTCGCGTTGATCGACGGCGTCGTGAAGTTCGAGCGCAAAGATCGCAACCGCAAGATGGCGTCGGTGTATCCGGTCGCCGCCGCGGCGAAGTAATTCGCCACGTACAGCTGACTTCGATTCAGGCGCCCCTGTGGCGCCTGTTTCATTTCTAGAGACTCGCAATGAAGTTCGTCGATCAAGTTCGCATCTACGTGAAGGCCGGAGACGGCGGGAACGGGGCCGTCGCGTTTCGTCGCGAGAAGTACGTCGACAAGGGCGGACCCTCTGGCGGCGACGGAGGCAACGGCGGCTCGATCGTCTTCGAAGCCGACCCGCAGCTCACGACGCTCCTCGACTTCCGCTACCAGCAACACCACAAGGCGCCGTCGGGTGGGCACGGGCTCGGAAGCGACATGAACGGGAAGGGCGGAGAAGACCTGCTGCTCAAGGCGCCGCTCGGCACGCTCATCACCGACGAAGCGACGGGCGAGGTCTTGAAGGATCTCTCGACCGCCGGAGAGCGTTGGACTGCCGCAGCTGGCGGTCGTGGTGGTTGGGGCAACATCAACTTCGCGACCTCGACGCGTCAGACGCCGCGCTTCGCGCACGATGGAACGCCGGGCGAAGAGAAGACGCTGCTCCTCGAGCTGAAGTTGCTCGCCGACGTGGGCCTGCTCGGTTTTCCGAATGCGGGGAAGTCGACGTTCATCTCCCGCATCTCTCGCGCGCGCCCGAAGGTCGCCGACTATCCGTTCACCACGCTCGTGCCCAATCTCGGCGTCGTCGAGTTCCGTGAGCGGAAGAGCTTCGTGGTCGCCGACATCCCGGGACTCATCGAGGGAGCGAGCGAAGGTCACGGCCTCGGTCACCAGTTCCTGCGTCACGTCGAGCGGTGCCGCGTGCTGATTCACCTCGTGGATCTGAGCGCCGCTGACGAAGGCCGCGATCCCGTGAAGGACTTCGACATCATCAACAAGGAGCTCAAGAAGTACTCAGCGAAGTTGGCGTCGATGCCGCAGCTGGTGGTGGCCAACAAGTTGGACCTGCCGCACGCGCGTGAGGCGTTGCCGCGCTTCGTCGAGAAGATGGCGGCGCGCGGCATCAAGGTCTTCGAGCTGTCCGGCGCGACGGGTGATGGAGCGCAGGCCGTGCTCGATGCGTGCGGTCGCGTGCTCTTTGCTCCGGCGGAGAACAAGGTGCGGTTGAAGGCGCGTCACGGTGCCGCGGAATTGATCACCGCCGCTGAGGCCCTGATGAAGGTGAAGAAGCCGCCTGCTGCAAAGAAGGCCGCGCCGAAGAAGGCTCCGAAGAAGACGAAGAAAGCGAAGCGCTGAACGATGGGTGGCGGAGGTCCGAAATACGAAGCGGCTGACGGCAAGCCGCTGCCGCAGGATCTCCTGCTCGCTCCGCGGCGAGAGCGCATCGACGCGGTCATCGCGCATCGCACGCGCGCCATCACCGTGGTGCTCGATCGCCTCGAAGACTCGTTCAACATGGCGGCGGTGTTGCGCACCTGCGAAGGCATGGGCCTGCAGGACGTGCACGTCATTCGAAACCCCGACGCCGACTTCAACCCCAACACGCGCGTCACGCAGGGCTGCGACAAGTGGCTCGACCTCTACGTGCACGAAGACTTCAAGACGTGCGCTGAGCATCTGAAGGGGCGCGGCTACCGCGTGCTGGCGAGCGCGATTCAGCCCGGCGCGCAGAGCCTCTTCGACATCAAGTTCGATCAGAAGATCGCGCTGGTGCTCGGCAACGAGCGCTTCGGCGTCTCGCAAGACGTGCTCGATCACTGCGACGGCACGTTCTGGATTCCGATGCGCGGCTTCTCTCAGAGCATGAACATCTCGGCCGCGGCGTCGGCGTGTGTCACGCGCGCGCTCTCGTGGCGGCTCGATCATCTCGGCGCGCAGGGCGATCTCGATGAGGGCGAGAAGAAGACGCTGCTCGATCAGTTCGCGATGCTCGCCGTCGCGCAGCGGGGCCGCATCTACCGGACGCAGGGTGGAACGGCGTCCTCTCCGAAGCCGCCGCAGGGGTACGACGGCAGGTCGCGGAGAGGGCCGATGCAGTCGCAGTCGCCTAAACCTCCGAAGTCAGGCGCTTGAAGTCGCAGGGCGCACATCCGTCCAAGTCAGCAGTTCACTGCTGCGGAAACAAAGGGCCATCATGTTCTTCTCGCGAATCCTCCTCACGCTGATGGTCAGTGGCGCGTCGGTCGATGGCGGAACGCTTCCCCCAGCAGGCGCGCCTGCTGCTCTGATCGCTGCTCCGGTCGTCGATGCTGGCGTTCCTGCAGTCGTCGTTGACGCGGGTGTCGCGAAGGTTCCGCTCGCGCCGCCGGTGAAGGTGCTCGTCGATCGCGTGCAGGCCTTCTACGAGAAGACCACCGACTTCCAGGCCGACTTCAAGCAGGAGTACACGTACAAGGCCTTCAAGCGCACGCAGGTCTCGACCGGCAAGGTGACCTTCAAGAAGCCGGGCCTGATGCGTTGGGAATACGAGAAGCCGTCACCGAAGACGTTCGTGCTCGCCGGCGATCGCGTGTTCGCGCACGACCCTGAGGCGAAGCTCGTCACGCGCGCGGCGATCAACACCAACCAGCTCTCGGCGTCGGTGACGTTCCTCTTCGGCGTCGGCAAGTTGGAGAACGAGTTCAACATCGTGCAGACCACGTGCGCGAAGTGCGTGGGCACGCAGCTGGAGATGACGCCGCTGGTGCCCGACTCGCGCTTCAAGAAGATCTACCTCGAGGTCGACCCCACGACGGCGCAGGTGCTCAAGAGCACCGTCATCGATCCCGACGGCAGCGAGAACGCGATCTCGTTCATCGGCTTGAAGGCGAACGTCGGCATCAACGAGGCGCACTTCAAGATCACGCCGCCTCCGGGCACCCAGGTGCAGGACTTCCTGACGGGCGCGAAGACGTCGGTGCCTTCCGCGACCAAATCAGCAGGCGAGCCTGGTGGGGCAGTCGACGCCGGCGCGAGGTGATCAGCGCTTCTTCGCGAGCTCATTCATCGCAGCGCCTGTTCGATGCCGAAGACCGCGACTCCGCCGAAGAGCACCGCGACGCCGAGCCACTGCCTGGGCGACATCCGCTCCTTGAAGAAGAGCACCGCGAAGATCAGCGCGAAGCCGACCGACGAGTTGCGCACGCCGAGAATGCGGCCTGACTCGGCGGTCGCGAGCGCTTCGAGCATCAACAGGAACGAGGCAGCGCAGAGCACTCCCGCCGCGAGCATTCGCTTCTCGGCGAGGAGCGGCGGAATCTGCGCGCGCACCTCTCGACCGACCGCGATGAGGAGAAGCGGGATGGCGATGGTGATCGCTCCGATGAAGGCGAGCACTTGCGTCGCGCCGCCGTCGACCGCGCCCTTGTACCCCGTGTGGTAGACGGCCACCGCCGCGCCGGTCAGGAGCGTCCACCCCGGATGCCAACCGCTGACGCCTCCGGCCTCCGCGTTCTTCTTCGTGAGGAGGATTCCGATCGTGACGAGCGCAGTGGCTGCGAGCGCGAGCCACGACGGTACCGTCGAGAACGCGAGCAGGGAGAGGGGCCAGATGAAGACCAGGGCCGAGGCGCGGGTGACGGTGTACGTGAGCGCGAGCTCGCCGCGCGCGTAGGCCATGCCCAGCGCGTAGACGTAGGTGGCTTCTCCGAGGCCGGCCATCGCGATCCACGGGAGGTGTTTGAGCTCGACGGTGGCGTGGCTCATCGTCGCCCAGCGGATGATGGCCGCGACCAGCGAGATGATCAGCGCGGTCAGCGTCGCCGCGCGTTCCTTCCCCGGAGACTTGGCGAGCGCGTTCCAGGACGCGTGCGCGAAGCCAGAGATGAGCGCGAGCCAGAACGCAGAGATCACCGCGCTGCGTTTACTCGCTCGGGACGCACGAGTCGCCCAGGCGCTGAAGCGGTTTGTTCGTCGATCAGGTCTCGAGGGT
>JAEUJS010000481.1 GCA_016792935.1 Archangium sp.
TCGGGGAGCAATCACGATCTCTTCAACGCGCAGCGCCGCCACCCGTACGAAGAACCCGCGCGGCTCTTCGCGCACCTCGCGTGGCACGACCGCTCGCTGTCAGATCTCATCGTTGGAAATTATTCGGTCGGCACCAACTGGCTCCGCGCGCTCTACGTCCGCCAGGGCCGCCAACAGGGAGCGCCCGACGTCACCGTGAACTGGTGGAAGGCGAGCGCCGACACCTCGCCGAGAGATCCACTGCATCCGACGCCCGAAGATCCGCAAGCGTGGCGCGAGTTCACGGTGGAGACGCTCAACCCGTTCTTCCTCTCGCGCCGCGACTATCAATACGACCCGCGCACCACGACGCAGCCTCCTGACGGTCTTCCTGCCGCGGGCGTCTTGACGATGCTCGGCCCGCTCTCTGCCTTCCCGCGTGAACGTGTTCGCGCCGCGCGCTTCCTCGAGATGTTCGCGTGCTCGAGCTTCAATCCTCCTCCAGCGGGTCAGACGTTTCCTCCGTACGCGGGAGATCCAGCGACGGGCGGAACGTGTCTGCATTGTCACCGCGCGCTCGATCCCGCGGCCATCTTCTTCAAGCGCTGGGACTTCGGAGCCGAGAGTTATTACGTGCCGTGGCCGTTCATGCCCGGAGTCGGTCGCTGGCGCATCAGCGCGAACTGGGTGAGCGGCATGTATCCGCACTCCGCTGCTGACAACTCGCCGGGCTTCCGCTGGCGCAACGCGTTCAAGCCGGGAACGGTGATGACGCCGACGACGCAAGCCGAAGCAACCGCGAACCCCGAAGCGCTGCTGCTCGACACCATGCCGCCGAGCTACTCGCTCCTCGGAGCGACGAGTGACGGCACGATGGGCCCGCTCGGCTTCGGCAAGTTGCTGATCAACTCGGGACAGTTCGACAAATGTGCGGTGCGAAAATTGTACGGGCGCTTCATCGGTCGCGAGCTCGATCCCGCCGCGGAGGCTGCGTACGTCGACGCGCTGACGCGCGAATTCGTGGCGAGAGATCGAAAGGTGAAGCCGTTCCTCAAATACCTCTTCACGCAGTCTGAGTTCCGGAGGGGCCTGTGAGAAACGCGCTCTTCCTGTCGTTCCTGGTGCTGGTGGGCTGCGAAGGAAAAGTCGGCGGCACCGCGCTCGATGGAGGTGGAGGCGGCGGTGGTGGCACGCTTGAAGACGGCGGCTGTCCTCCGCAGGGGCGCAACGACGAAATCCGCCTCGCGTTGTCCGGCGCGTGCGTGAGCTGTCACTCCGTCGGCAACAAGCCGTACTTCGCGTCGCTGTCCGCGTTCGAGAACGGCCTCGTGTACGACGAGAAGTGGGTGAAGCGCGGCGACCCCGACAACTCCGCGCTGATCAAACTCCTCGAGGGAACGAACACCGGCAGCTACCCGCAGATGCCTCCCGGGCAGACGTACGCGGCGGTGCTCGCCAGCGGGCGCGTGACCATCACCATCGAAGAGCTGAAGACCTGGATCCGCGAGCTCCAACCGCGCGGAGCAGTGAACGAAGGTCCCTCACCCGACGCGTTCAACGTTCGCCGACTGCGCGCCGACGAGATGGTGTTGTCGCTGATGGATCAACTCGGCCTCACGGTCGAAGACTTCGTCGACACGTCACAGACCGGCTGGCGCGACACCGAGTGGACCGCGCGTGGTGGACGGCTCTTCGTGTGGCCGACGGATTGGGCTCCGGGAATCAGCGGTCAGTACGTGTCGGACTCACGCACCACCGAACGCTACGAGACGCTCGGCGGCGCAGTGGTGTTGCAGGGAAGAAAGCCCGACGTCTCGCTCGGACCCGCGGCGATGCAGACGCTCGTTCAGATGAGCCAGGCGTGGTGCAAGTTGGCGATCGAGAAGAGCGGCAACACGGCGGTGCTCCGCGGAGTCACGCTCACCGACACCAGCGCGACGAAGAGCACGGAGATCAAAGCGAACATCGCGCAGCTGCACTTGCGCATGCTCGGAGAGCCCGCCGCTCCCGCCGACGTCGATGAAATCTACGAACAGGTCTACCGGCCGCTCGAGCCCACCGGGGTGAAGGCCGCGTGGATCGCGACCTGCGCTTCCTTCGTCCGTCATCCGAAATGGCTGGCCTACTGATGAACTCCTCACGACGCACGATGCTGAAGTGGGCGCTCGGAGCGGGACAGCTCGCGCTCCTCGACAAGTTCAACCTGCTGCGCAGCGGAGTCGCGCACGCCGCAAACCCCGACGCACCGTCACGGCTCTGCGTCATCTACCTGCCCGGTGGATTCCGACCGCAGTACTACTTCTGGCCGATGGAAGACGCGGACGTCGCAGCAGTCGTGCCTCCGCCCGGCGACTACATCGGAGAGCCCGTCTTCTTCACCGCGAACCAGTTGGTGGACCTCGCTCCGGCGAACGGCGCCTACAAGCCGCTGCGCCTCTGGCAGTCGTGGGATCCGATGAACCCCGCGAATCGCGCGAGTGGTTTCTCTCCGTCGATGTATGGCTTTACGCACTTCGGGCTCGCAAATCAGATGTCTGTTTTGCACGGAGTCGATCAAGGCACCGCGGACCACGGCAGCGCGTTCGTCTCTGCGATGTGCGGAGTGGCGTCTCCTGATTTCCGAGCGCCCGCACTTCATTCCGTCGCCGCGAATTATCTCCACGCGCGTTACGCGTCTTCGCGGCCGTTGCCGTTCGTCGTCGTCACGAGTGAACGCGGAACTCCCGTCGCGCAAGGCATGCCGTCGCACGCCGCTCCGGTACGCGTGCCTTCCATCGCAGCGCTGACTCCGCAGATGTCCGACAACCCGATGGACAACCCGTGGTGGGACAAGCTCAACGTGCGCACCGAAGCGCCGGAGCTCGACATTCGCGGCATGCCGACGGGCACCATGCTCCGCACCACGGCGCTCGAGCGGCACACGCTGAATCAGCCAGGAAAATTCCTCGGGCGTTCGAACGCAAAGGTCGACTCGTTCCTCGAGGGAATTCACGGCTCGCTGCGTTCCGTGAGTCGAGTGCTCGCCGCCGATGTCGTGTCCGTGCTCGAAGCGACGAAGGGCATCGACGCGCTGACGACGAATCGCGCTCCGTATCTCGCGAACTACTTCATGAACGAGTTCGGGTACTCGTTCGGTCTCGCGAACTTCCACATGACGACGCTCGAGCCGCGCATGGACATGGCGCTGCGTTTGTTGAAATCGGATCTCACGAGCGCCGTTCATCTGGCTCTGAATCTCGACTTCGACACGCACAACGGACTCGGTCACGCGTTCAGCTGCGCTCACGGCCGCGCGCACATGGACCTCATCGCGCGCTTCTGCGGAGAGCTGAAGGCGACGCCCGCTCCGGGTCTGCCGGGCAAGACGTTGTTCGACGACACGCTCGTCGTCGTGCTCTCGGAGTTCGGCCGCTCGTGGGGTCAAGGCACCGACGACCACCATCCGTACACGAGCGTGATGTACCTGGGCGGCAACGTTGCGGGAAATCGCAGCATCGGCACCTACGACCGCGGCGGCTTTGGTCAGCCGGTGAATCTCGTCGAAGAGAATGGCCAGCCGTCGATGCGCGTGCCGCGTTCAGCAGACGCAGTGACGACCGCGATGCGCATCATGGGGCTCGAGTTCCACGAGTTCTTCATTCCCGGCGGCTACGGCGAAGTCGAAGGCCTGCGAAAGAGCTGAGTGCTGCGCGGCTTCTTCGAGGGACTGCTCGCGATGCCGCGGCTGATGCGCGTGATGCGTTCGCAGCCCGACGTGTGGAGCTCGTTTCTCGATCTCACGTTGAAGCGCACGTTGGTGGTGCTGCTCCTCGCAGGGCCGTTCATAGGAGCGCGCATCGATGAGCTCCGCGCGGGTCCGGAAGATTGGTGGCAGTGGCTGGTGTCGTTCGGTCCGCCGTTGATCATCGCGCAGTGGATCGTGGTGGCGTTCACGCGCGAGTACGACGACCGCATCTCCGACTCGCTCGCGCGGCGCGCTGGAATTCCGCCCGAAGACGCGGAGCCGCCGACGACACCTCCACGCACGCGCTTCGATTGGAAGTGGGTGAAGAAGCGCATGCGACGACGCATGCAGGTGTTTCGCGCTGCGCTGCCGGGCTTCATCCTCTTCGCGATGTTCTTCAGCTTCTTCAGCGACGACTTCATGTTGCGCGCGGTGTCGTCCGCAGTCGGCGCGTTGTGGACGTTCTATTGGTTGGTGGTCGGCACGGTGAGCAAGTCAGCGAGCGGGTGGACGACGGAAGGAAGTGCGCCGCCGCTCCTCTTCATTGGTGCGTTGTCGAGGCTGCCGCTCGTCGGCTGGATCGGAAGGTTGTGGAGCCGCATGGCGAAGGACCTCTTCCCGCCCGCGGAGATGGTCGAGCGACATCCCCTCGAGTTCATCGGACTGACGTTGATGCGACTCACCGGAGTCGTTCCGCTCGTCGGCTTGTGGTGGCGGCCACTGGTGCCCGTCGCGGTGTCTTCGATTCTTCAGCCAGACACGCCGAAGGGTTGAAGACGCCAGGCGTCAGAGTTGCTCGAAGCAATCGCTGGCGCGCAGCGGGAGGGCCGCAAGCAGGTCAGGCGCTCACGAGGCGACTGCATCGCTCGAACGCGGATTACGGGGCGTGATCTTGCTCAGATCGCCCTTCCGAAACGATTGAGTCGAGCCTGCTTGACCGTTCAGTTCCGACAAACGATTGAAATCACGCAACAATGCCCGGATTTCTCGGCGGGAGATCTCACGGCACCTCATCTGGTGGGTTCACCAATCGTATCGTCATGCCTTGCCATGTCAGCTTTCGTCCTTATCTTCGGTCGGTCGTCAAGCAACGAATCCGCTGAGGTAATTTCAAGGAGATACACCATGGGTCAGACCGCTGAAACGCAGCACATGAAGACGTGGGCCAACGCGCAGATCGATCGCGGCGTCTACAAGAAGAACACGATGAAGGGGAAGCTGACGGCGCTCGATCAGTTCCTGTCGATCCTCTCCGACGACGAGCCCCGTGACGATCCGAACTGGATCCTCGAGAACCTCTCCTCGATCGCGAATCGGTACGCCATCAAGAACAACGCGAAAACGGAGACGACGAGCGAGTACGCGAATCGCGTGAAGACGCTCATCGAGGACTACGTGCGTTTCCTCGCGGATCCGAAGGGCTTCAAGCCGAAGTCGACTCCGACGCACACCCTGACGGGTGGCGACTCCAAGCCGAAGAAGGTCAAGACGACCGCGACGGAGACCGAAGTCGCGGATTCGACGGGGAAGCGCTTCAGCTCGTATCCGCTCAAGGGAAACCGCTCGATCGAGTACCGCACCGACGCCGGCACCGAAGGCAAAGCCTTGCTCACGGTCGAAGACGTCATGCGCTTCACCGTTTCTTTGGCTTCGCAGGCCGACGATTTCGACATCACCAACCCGGAGCACCAGGCGATCCTCGGCATGGCCAAGCGGCTCAGTGCGAAGCGCCTGCAGCTGCCCTCCGGGGAGGAGTAATCGGATCGGATTGACCGCTTCGGGCAACAGAGCGGCATGCGACGACTCGTGTTGCTCGGAGCTGTGCTTTCGTGTGCGGCTTACGCGCAGCCGCTGGTGATCGCCAATGATCCGCTTGATGCGCCGGTGAACGTCGAGCCCGCACGAGATCCAGGCGGCCGCGTGCGCTGGGGACTCGGCGGCGGAATCGGCTGGCACTCACCCTACGGCGCGTGGGGCCTCAACCTCGAAGGCCGCGTCGGCACTCAACTCGGCAGCGTCCTCTCCGCGTACTTCGCCATCGGCGCGCACCTCGGAGCCGGCGTCGGCATCGGCGCCTTCGGTCTCAACGCCGGCGCGCAAGGCACCCTGCTCGGCCACTTCACGATGGGCGCGCTCGTCGAATTGCTCCTCTTCCACCATCTCTCCGTCGCCGCCGGTCCCGCGTTCGGACTCGGCGCGATGGGCCTCGGCGGTCTCAACATCGCCGTCAACGGAGGCAGCGTCAGCGCCGTCAGCTCCGCCGGCTTCAAGCCCGGCTTCGACGTGCGCCTCGGCTGGGGCTTTCACTCTCCCAACCCGCGCACGCACAAACGCCGCGGCTTCAACGTCGGCGTCGACGTGCTCACGCTCTTCCACTTGAACGGCATCGTGACCGAAGTGGTGACCGATTTTTCTGGCACTCAGACGACAGTCCAGAAGGCGCAGACGCTCATCACCGTCACGCCGATGCTGACGCTCAGTTACGAATCGCGCTGATTCACATACGTTCGCGACGTGAGTCCTTCCGTCGATTCGTTGCGCCTGCGCGCGCTGGCGTTGGAGCTGCTCCCTGAAGTGACGAAGCGTGGTGACTGTGTGGCCATCACCGGCTCCGCTGCGCGCGGCAATGCGACGGCTGAGTCCAACCTCGACCTGTGGATTCTCGGCACCCGCAGCCAACGCCTCACCAAGAAGTTCAACGGCGCGAGCGTGACGTTGCACTGCCAGACGCCCGACGAAGCGCGTGCCTTCGACAACCTGTGTCTCTTCGAGGTCGACGACCTGCTGCTCCTCGACGACCGCGCTGGCGCGTTCGAGCAACTGCGTGTGGTGTGGAGGAAGCAGCGCCGTCGCGTGCGCGCCGAAGTCATCCGCTCCGCGCAGAAGCAGATTCAGCACGACCTCATCCGCGGAGCGACCGGCAGCGACTGGCACCGCTCCACCTTCCTGCGTCTTGCTGCGTGGCGATTGCTCTGTCTGCGCGTGTACATCGACCACGGCTGGCGCGTGCCGCGACTGCATGCGTTGCGCGCGTCGCTCCCGAAGGTTCTGAGCAAACGGCTCGACGACGTGCTCGCGCTTCCGAAAGCGAAGCTGGTGAGCGCAGCGGTGAAGCTGCTCCCGAAAGCAGTCCGTGAAGCGAAGCAGCAGGTGCCGCTGACCGGCTACGCGCTCCCATCGCTCGAAGGCTCGAGTGATGAAGTCGGCTTCGTCGCGCGGCGGGAATTGATCAGCGAGCTCCTCCCCGCAGTGTTCTCGACATGGGGCATCACCGACGTTCGCGGCGTCGAATTGCTCGGGCGCGTTGCTCCTTCCACTGTGAAGGCGTTCACGTTGCTGCAGCCGGCTCCGAAGAAGGGCGTGGTCAAGAAGCTCGAAGCGCACATCGCTGCGATTCAGAGCTCTCTGTGAGCACCGCCGATGCGCTGTTGGGACGAATTCTCGGCGGTCGCATCGAACTGACGGCGCGCATCGGCGCTGGCGGCATGGGCCGCGTCTACAAGGGCTGGCACAAGACGCAGCAGCAGGTCGTCGCGGTGAAGGTCATCAACCCCGGCGCCAATCAATCCGACTACGCGAAGCGCCTCGCGATGGAGCTGATGGCCATTCGCCGCGTGGACCACCCGAACGTCGTGAAGGTCTTCGAGTCGGGCACCGACGCCATCGACGGCTTTCTCTACGTCGCGATGGAGTTCGTCGACGGCCGCGACCTCGGCACGCTCATCGAGGGAGGCAAAGCGCTCGTGGTGGGACGCTCCTGTTCGTTGGTGCGTGAAGCGCTGGCCGGACTCGCGAGTGCGCACGAACAGAACGTGCTCCACCGCGACATCAAGCCCGGCAACTTGATGCTCACGCGCCGCAAGAGCGCCGACGGCACCTGGGCCGACCATCTCAAGGTCGTCGACTTCGGCCTCGCGAAGGTCGGAGGCGCCACCTCGCTCACCGAGACCGGCTTCGTCGCCGGCACGCCCGGCTACATGTCGCCCGAGCAGGCGATGGGTGAAGAGCTCGACGCACGCACCGACATCTACGCGTGTGGCGTCACGCTCTACCGCCTTCTCGCCGGCCGCATGCCGTTCAAGGGAGAGCGACTCGCCGCGGTGCTGCAGGCGATGCAGCGCGACCCGTTGCCCATCGATGGGCTCGACGCGAACTTGTGGCGCGTGGTGTCGAAGGCCATCGCGCGAGACCGCGAAGACCGCTTCCGCAGCGCGCGCGAATTCGCTCACGCGCTCGAGCCCTTCGTCGATGCCACCGGCGTGTTGGTGAACGAGGAGACGCTCCCGCCGTCGGCGGACGACGTCGGTGCGCCGGCGCCGAAGCCCGCCGACGCGTTTCGACTCGACGCCGCGCTCGGCCTCGCGCCTGAAGTGAACGAGAGCGCGCCGATTGAAGACGCGCCGCTCACCATCAATCAACGCCCGAAGCGCGAGCCCGTCAGCCCAGCAGTGCCGGTGCGCAGCGCGGCGGTGGCATCGACTCCCTCGTTCGCAGGAGGAGACGAGCGCCCGACGCCGCAGTGGAGCTGGCTCGCGCTCGCCATCGTCCTCGGCGCGCTCATCGGAGCGTTCATCGATGGTCGCGTCCGCAGCGCGAACGACGCCCTCGCGCTGGACAACATGACGCGTGCGCTCGCCATGGGTCGCACCGAAGAGGTCGAGCACGCGCTCCTGCAGCGGCTTCCCGACACCAGGCGAGATCGCAACGCAGAGCTCGTCGCGCGTCGAGTGCTCGAAGTGCGGCGCTCCGAGGCCGCGTATCCGTTCGATCCGAAGTTCGTGCTCACGCCCTCGACGTGGACTGGTCCCGTCAATGGGCACGCAGTGACGTTCACCGTCACCAGCGTCGAGCCGTGGTCGTTCGAGGGCGCGCTGACGTGGAACGGCAACGTGCGCGTCTCGGTGCGCGGCGTGTGGGAAGGCAACGAGCTGTTGTTCACCGACGTCGCCATCATCGAGGGCAAGTTCCCCGGCTACGTGTTCGACGAGCTCAAGCTGGTGTTCGCGGCGAAGACGGCGAAGGGCGTCGCGCTCCTCGGGTACGACGGGCCCAAACGCGTGCCGATGCGATTGGCGTACGAGAGCGGCAAGGTGACGACTCCGAGCGTCGAGGAGCGCGAGTGGCCGGGACCGGGGTGGATCGAAGAAGCGGAGCTCGTCACGTACTTGCGCGCGTGGAACGAGACGACGCGCACGCAGGGCATCGTGGTCTCGCGCGTCGATGCGCTGATGGCCGATGGCAGAGACCGCGATGCGCTCGCGACGCTCGATGCCGAGCTCAAGGAACGCGTGCGTCGCACCAACCGTGGGATTGATCCGGTGAAGGCCGCGGCCATCGATGCGGTCATCAGCGCGCTGTACGTCGTGAAGATGGTGGATGGTGCTCCGCGCGTGGTGCGGAGATTTTCGAGCGTCGATTTGGCGGTGCTTCGCGAGAAGCATGGGCCGCTCGTCGATCGCGTCGTTGCGCACGAGGCACT
Source organism: Archangium sp. (assembly GCA_016792935.1). Taxonomy (GTDB): domain Bacteria; phylum Myxococcota; class Myxococcia; order Myxococcales; family Myxococcaceae; genus Archangium_A. The sequence goes on from JAEUJS010000481.1 coordinate 9,183, forward strand.
TTTGTTGAGTGAGTTCTGAGGAGGGTGTGCTCCCTCACTCGCACTCGAGCGCGGCGCGCAGTTCCCACAGCGCTTCTGCCTCTCCGCTCGGCACGTAGGTCGGCTCGATGCCCATCTTCAGCTCGCCGCAAATGTCCGCACCGCGCGCGCGCGTGGTGTGCGAGCGCAGATAGGTCGAACGCAAGTAGCCCGCGCGATCCGTCTCGCGCGATTCCCACAGCTTTCGCACGTCGTGCGGCCCGGGAACTTCCGCAGTCTTCACGGCGGAGATGCGCAACACCCGCGCAGTGCCGCGCTCGAGGTCCACCTCGACGACGTCGTTCTCCGAGAAGACCAGGCGCACCGTCTGCGTCCCGGGCGTGACGTGAAACCGGCGCACCACGCGGTCGGTGCCGCTGAACGCGATGGCGAAGTACGCGCTGCGACTGCTGGCGACGGGTTGCACCACGAAGCCGCTCTCGACCTCGAGCTGCACCGGCGTCGCGACAGAACGCATGCGGCAGTCGATGGGCGCGCTCGCTTCCGACTGCAGAAAACCTGCTTCCACCGCGACCTGGTCGTAGACCGTTCCGTCGACGAGCGTGCGCCGCACGACGAACACGTCATCGATGGCGAGATCGAAATAGCGCAAGCACGTGTGCCCCGGCGCTTCGACCGGCTGCGACACCACGCCCGGCAGTCTCACGCCCATCGCGTGCCGCACGTACTTCGGAGCATCGACGGCCTTCCACTCGCGAAAGCTCCCCGCGCTCGCGAGCGTCAGCCCATTTTCCTCGAGCCGCGCTTCACCGGTGTGCAGGTCGACCGACACGCGCCTGGGCTCGCCGGCCCACCCGAACTCGAAGCGCGCAGTTCCTGCGACGAGAAGGCCCCTCGCCTCGACGATGCGGGGCGGCGGCGCGTACG
>JAEUJS010000513.1 GCA_016792935.1 Archangium sp.
CAACTCGATCCCTCCGACGAACGGGTCTGACGACACGAAGGGAAACAGGAGTCGTTGTGCCGCCGCTTCCCCATGCTCCGCGAGCTGGAGCGCGACGGGATCTCCGAGCTCGAGCAGTTCGTCGATCAGCACCGCCACCGCCTCCTCGGTTGGAGGCTCAGTCAGGGTGCGTGTGCCGCTGAACAGGGCCGAGCGAGCAGGGAGCAACAGCATCGGGCGTTCGGCATGGAAGAAGGGCGCAAACCAGCGTGCGTCGTCGAAGCCAACGGTGAGCCGCGGCCCGACGTCCAGCACCCAGCGGCCTGCGTCTTCACGAAGGGGCAAGTGGTGCCAGTCGCTACCGTCGGGGTAGACGGCACAAGCCGCAAGGGTCGCCTTCGGCGGAAGCGGCACATCGCGCCCCTGCGGCCGTCGGAGCTCGAGCTCGAACGTCGCTCCGCGAAGCAGCTCGCGGTGCGCGGCCGCGAGCGTCTCGAAGGGTTCAGGAGTGGTGGGCGTCAGGATCAGCCGCGCCAATCTCGCAGGCAGAGCGCTCTTCCTGATCAGCGCGAGGACTTCGAGTGATGACGCAGCGACGGAATGCACTTCGACCACGAGTCCGGCGCGGGTTTCGTGGAAGCTGATCGCTCGTTGTTCGAAGGCTCTCCACAGCGGGCCCCATCCAGTGTCCGCCTCGCCGCAGCCGTCGAAGTGCACGACCCAGGCGCCAGCGCCGTCGAGCGTCTCCAGGCAGTCGCCGTGAATCAGGCGTGCGCGAGACGGACTTCCGTTCAAGAGGAGGTCGCTGCTGTCGATCGCCCATCCGTCGGGTCTTCGCTGCAATTGGCCGATGAGTCCCTCGCGGTGGATTTGCACTTCGCGGTCGAGCGGGGGCCGCAAGGGCGACTGAGGCGAGAGTGAACGCGTGCGATGCGAGCGCGCGAGGTAGGGACCGGTCAGCTGCCCCTCGGAGTTCGCTTCAAGTGGAATCGACAGCGAAGACCAGGGGGCTAATTCGAAGCGCGGTGTTTTTGTGAGAAGCGCCCGCGCTTGGTAAGACTCCTCGCCTTCAAGCGGAGAACTGATGCCTGCGTCGCGCGACGTAACCCAGCGGAAGGGGGGGGGATTCTCGAATTCCCGTCTCCACATGCGCTCGCTCTACCACGGAGTGCGCCGTGGCTGACGCGACCGGGGTCGAGGTTCAGGGGCAGCTGCAGCCCGGGACCATCATCGCTTCGAACTATCGGGTGATCTCTCGGCTCTCAGCGGGCGGCTTCGGGACGACGTACCTCGCGGAGAACACGACGCTCGCGCAGCGGGTGGTGATCAAGACGCTTCACACCGGAACGCGCGGCGCGGGAGCGGAAGAGGCGCGCATGTTGGCCTCGCTCGATCACCCCAACGTGGTGCACGTGTATGCGTACGACGATCGCTACGACTGCATCGTGATGCAGTACCTCGCGGGGAAGACGGTGGTCGACGAGCTGGCGTCGATCGATCTGGTGACGGCGATCCGCATCGGGTACCAGGCCGCGCTCGCGTTGTCGGGAGTGCATGAGAAGGGCCTCGTGCATCGCGACGTGAAGCCCGAGAACTTGATGATGGAGCTGAAGGCCGGCGAGGTGCGCTGGCTCAAGCTCATCGATCTCGGCACCGCGATGAAGGTGGGGAAGACGATCGCCCAGCCGGCGGGGACTCCTGACTATTGCCCGCCCGAGCAGTTCAACCCCGACATCGGCGCTTCGCCGGCCAACGATGTGTACGCGCTTGGCGTGACGCTGTTTCTCTTGTGCTCGGGCCGCTTCCCGTTCAGCGGTGAGCCAAACGAGCTGGCGCAGCACCACTATTACAGTGACGTGCCCGACCTCGCTGAGACCTACCGGGCCGCGTACGCCGGGAAGCCGCTCGATCCCCGGCTGGAGCTGACGCTGGATCGCGTCGGTGAGCTGGTGGGCGAGATGATGCGCAAAGAGCTCAAGAAGCGGCCGGACGCGCGCCGCGTCGCCATGCGCCTCAGCGAGATCGAGCACGACTTTTCGAACGAGCGCACGCAGGCCGGCTTCGTGATGCCCGAGAGTGGGCCGCTTCAGCTCACCAGCGCGATGCGCACCAGCACGATGGTGTTGCCCAAGCGCGCCGGGAAGGCAGAGCCTGAGGCGGGCCTGGCGCAGACCACGTCGAAGTCGTTGGCTGAGGCGATGCCTCCGTCGAGTGGGCGCCGTGGGGTGTTGATCGGCGGCGCGATCGGCGTGCTGGTGTTGCTGCTCGGGGGCGTGTGGGTCGCGACCAGGCCATCGGAGGTCATCAACCCGCCAGACCCCGTGAAAGATCCCGCGCCCGTGGTGAAGCCGCCTCCGCCGGTGGCCGAGCTGATCGACGCGGGAGTCGCACCCGTGGCGGTCGCTCCGGAGAATGAGAAGGACGCAGGGGACGACCCGGTGCCGTTGCCGAATCCGATGGTGGTCGCGAAGAAGATCGATGCGGGCTCGAAGGTGAAGAACCCCGTCGTGGCAGCGCCCAAGTGCCTCCCCGACGAGATGTGGCGCAAGACGAAGGTGAAAGACGTCCGTGCGCTGCGAGAGCGCGCGAGCGCGCAGGGCGGGGCGAAGTTCCTGCAGTGGGAAGGCGACGAGCTCGAGCTCATGAAGCGCGTGAACAGCGCGCAGACCCCGGCTGACTGCGCAGCGGCCGATGCGCAGTTCGAAAAGCTCGTCGCGAAGTACTGACCCGAAGTCTGGAAGTCTTGAAGGAGCGGGCGTGCGTCACTGGATGTTGTGCGGAGTGCTGCTGTCGAGCGGAGTCGCGGGTGCGCAGGTGAAGCCTCCAGTCGCCGCGTACCCCCTCGACGTGCTGGTGCGCGGGGTCAGCCCACAGCAGGTGAAGGAACTCCAATCGGAGACGCGTCGGCTGCTCGCTGCCGAGGCGGCGACACCCGATGCGCTGACGCTCGATACGGCGCTCTTGATGACCGAGCGGAAGGATTGCGACGTCGAGGACGCGTGCCTCAAGCAGTTCGCGCTCAACGCCAAGGTGCTCTACGCGTTGTTCGCTTCGGTCGAGACCGATCTCACCCAGAAGCAGGTCACCGCGAGCGGCCGGGTGGTGCGAGACGACGGCACGCTGGTCGTGCCGGTGAAGAAGGTGACGGTGCAGCGCAAGGGGAAGGAGCCGATCGACGCCGCCCTACGCGAAGCGCTGAAGGCGCTCTACGCCGAGATCAAGCTGTCGGCGCTCCCGGCGACGCGCGAGCAGCCGGTGGTGAAGAAGGATCCGGATCCCGTGATCATCAAGAAAGATCCTGACCTGCCACCACCACCGCCGCCGCTCATTGACACTGGCGCGGGGCAGCGCGCAGCGGGTGTGGCGTTGTTGATCGGTGGCAGCGCAGTGGTGGCTGGCGGGGTCGCGTTGTCGGCCGCCGGCTGCGGCTTTGGGTGTTCGGTGACTCCGGGAAATCCGGGAATGAGTATTCCGGAAGGGCAACTGGGGAACGCGACGACAGGTCGAAGCCTGATGACCGTTGGCTTCGTTGGTGTCGGAGCCGGGGCGGCGGTCGCCGTCGTCGGAGCGATCGTTTTGGCGACGGCTCCTGCGGCCCCGGTCAGGAGCGTCAGCGTGGTGCCCGTGGCCGGCGGCGCAGTGTTGCAGATGGGAGGCGAGTTCTGATGAGGCGGCTGGCCGTCGTGAGTGCGGTGTTTCTCTCGTTCGCGGGTTGCAACTTTGGCGTGCGTACGTGTGACCCGGGAGTCTGCGAAACGGGGTCGGTGTGCCGCTCCGGGTTTTGTGTCGCGCTGGGCGATGGCGGCATCGGCGGTGGGCTCGGAGGCGGGACTGGTGCGGGAGTGGCGGGCGGAGGCGGGGTGATGGGCGGAGGCGGCGGGATGACAGGAGGCGGCGGGATGACAGGTGGAGGCGGCGGTGGCGGCGCGTTCTGCGATGCAGGCGTGATTCTGGGCTGCGCGGCGTACGAGGCTTGCGTGCCGTCGACTACTGGAGGCGCCTGCGCCCCGAGCGACCTCGCCGTGAGCTGGGCGTCGCCGAGCAACAACGGGCTGACGCGCGGGCCAGGGGCTCCGAACTTCAACGCGGTCGTGTTCGTCGATGCCGGCTCGACGACGGCAATGCCTTCGACCGTTCCCGTCGTTCAGGAGGACGGAGGCTTCATGACCGACCTCGTCGCTGCGGGGAATGGCACCTATTCGGGAAACGTTACGCTGACCGGCCCTGATGGAGCGAAGGTGTTGATTGCCGGTTGGCCGGCGTCGAGCACACTGGGGCACAGCGCGCGGCAGACGGTCACGTGGGACGAGACGGCTCCGATGGTGGTGGGCAGCTTCGATGCTGGCGCGGCGCTGCGAGATGATTTGCGCCTCTTGTCGCTCAGCAGCACTGAGACGCTCGGCTCGGCGACGGTGACGATGGGCGGCGTGGTGATGGACGTCGCGGACGCTGGGTGCGGAGGCAACGCCGGGTGCTGGGTGCTCGACCTGTCACGGCCGCCCCTCGATTCGATGAGCGGGAGCTTCACGGTCGTCGTGACGGCGCTCGATGCGGTGGGTAACCAACGCACCGTTGATGCGGGCACGCTGTTGGTGTCGCGAAAACGCTGGGAAGTGCAGCCCACAGTGCAGGCCATTCGTGCGGCACCCGCCGTTGGTTTCGATGGCACGATATATGTAGCGGCGGCGGCGGACGTGACGAGTTCTCTCTACGCGCTCGAGTGGGCCGATGGTGGGACCCTGCGCTCGACGCCGCTGGGCATCGCACACAGCCTCGCAGTGGCGAGAAACAACGGCACGGAACACGTCTATTTCAGTGCTCAGGACGGAACGGGTGGGAAGGTGGGCGCGGTGGTGGCTTCCACTTTTGCGGCTCCTCCTCAGTCGCCGGCTCGCGGAAATGGCGCCGGCCCGACCTACGCCGCCATCGCGCTCGTCGGAAAGCCGTCGCTCGAGGTCGGCGCTCTGGGCGCCTTCAACTCGATGGGCGCCGGCAGCAGCCGTGTGGTGGTCTACTCCCCGGTGAACGCGACCCAGGGGGTTGACGCTGCCGATGGTGGCGGCACCTTCAACTTCGCGCCGGTCTCGTCAGTCGGCACTGCGACCAACATCATCGTGAACGCCAGCACGACCGAAGGTTGGCTGCTGACGAGTCCGCCTTCGCCGGGGGGCTTGTATTGGAATTCGGTAGGCAACGTCGTGACGACACCGACGCAGGCGGCGCAGCGCCAACTCGAGGTGCCCGGCAATGACTGCTGTCTCGACGGACAAGCTCTGGCCAACAATGCGTCGTTGGTGACTGGGCAGACGGCGAGCGCGAGAAAAGTGTACGCGGTGAATGCCAGCAGCCAATTGTCCGGAGACCTCGGCAACTCGGTGAACAATGCGGTGCCCGCCGTGGCTGATGGGACAACGGCTTTCATGGGGCGCGGAACTCTGTTGGTCCGTTTCAACCCGTCGAGCCTGACTGCCGTTGCCACGACACTTTCGTCGGGCGTCAACGTGCGCACGTCACCGGTGCTCGGCAAGGCAGGGCCGCGGCAGACGGTCGGCATGGGCTACGCACTGACGGACAGCGGGCGCCTGCTTGCGTTTCCTCTCGACGCCACGACCGCCGCGGTGTGGGGCGACGTGTTTGGTCCGGCCGAGACGGTGTACGCGCACGCCAACCTCGACTGCAACCGGCGCCCAGGCGCAGCTACCGCGACGACGGGGATTCTCTACGTCGCGACCTCGAACGGGAGAGTCGCGGCCGTCATCGTCGACTCGCCCAAGCTGTTGGACACAACGGGCGCGTGGCCGAGGTTCCAGCGCACTGCGGGGAACGCGGGCAACACCGACAACACCCGCTTCGCGTTCAACCCGGGATGCCCCTGACGGACGCGCGCGAGCCGTCTCCTCATTCGGAGACGATGATCGAATGACTCGCGATCGGCCGGTGATTGGTCGGCCTACTCGCCGGTGAGCCTCAGCGACGTCGCGTCGGCTTGTCAGCGGCCTTCGGCAACGCGATCGGCTGCGTCGGGTAGTGCAGCTGAGTCAGGCCCTCGAGCCCGGCGATCAGCTGATCCTGTGCGCGTTGATCGAGCCGGGCAACGAGTGCGGCGAGCCGACGGAGCTTCACGCTGGCGAGCGACTCAGGAACCGCACCTGAGAAGAACTCCCCGAGGCTGACGCCCAGGCCGTCACACAGCTTGGCGAGCGTCCCGATGCTGGGCGTCGTCAGTCCACGCTCGGCGCGCGAGACGACCTCGGTCGGGAGTCCGGAGGCGACGCCGAGGCCGCGCACGGACATGTCGCGCCGCACGCGCAGCTCTTTGAGGCGGGCAGGGACCTGCGTGGCGATGACGGCGTTACGCATGCTCCCTCGGCGTTGCGGAGGGCGGCACCGTAGAGAGAGACGATCGAACGCGGCAGTTGCGCGAAATGGGTTGTAGACTGACAACTCCATGGCGATCGGCGAATGGGAGACTCCGGACTCGCGCTGCCGCGTGCGCTCCGCGCGCCTCGAGGTGCACCAGCTCGACGCACAGCAGGTCGGTTGGCACCTGAGCGCGGAAGCAGACGGCTCGAGCGAGCGACTCGTCGTGAGTGGTCTCGCCAAACCGCTCGAGTCCGGTGCGAGTGTGTTGACGCCGACCTTCATCGACGCGCCCACCGGCCTGGTGGTCAAGAGCGGGACGTTGTGGCTGACCCGCGGGAGCCACGTCCGCGGGACCATTTCGTGTGCAACGCGAGAGCGGATCTTCGAGCTGCGGCTGGTGCTGGACGTCGAGCTGCACTTGTTCTGAGCGCGATATCACCCAAATGGGTGAGATGGCGCGTGTCGCGACGTCGCGACGAAAGTGTCGCGATGTCGCGACACCTCAGGCGTATTTCGCGAGCGCCTTGGCGGTTGAGCTGAGCGACTTCAGCGGTACACGCAGGACGACGAGGTCCTTGCGCACGTCGAAAGTCACTCCCTTCACCTTCGCGGCGCTGAGCAGCTTCTTGATCGCGACCGCCTCGGGCGACGCCTTCTCAGACGCTGCCTTGTTGCCCTTGAGATGCGCGATGGCCTCCCGGAGATCTTCGACAGTGGCATCGGCGAGGCTCTTCTTGCCGCCGGTCGTCGTGAAACGCAGCGCGGCGAAATCAATCGGCGTGCGGCCTTTGAGGGCACCGCCGTTCTGCGTCTCGACGAAGGTGATGGCGGCGTCGAGCCGCGACGCGCCGTAGAGCTCGACCTCTTTGGCCGAGGCGTATTTGGCGACGCGGACGTTGCGGTAGACCGTGCTGTGGTCCTCTCCGACGGACTTCTCGAAGAACGCGCGGTCGGTGGCGAAGCCGCCGGCGAGGTAGAGCGGGGGTTGGTGCTCGACGATGTCGGCGATCGCCTCGTAGCGCTCGTCCCACGCCTGCGCGCCAGCTGAGGTCGCGTGCGTGAGACGGGAACTCGCTTCGTTCCACAAGGCACGGAGCGCGGCGTCGATCTTCACCGTGACTTCCGCGGACCGCTTCGTCTTCGGCTTCGGCTTCGACTTCGCAGTGGGTTTGGGCATCGGCGAAACCTACGTGGAAATGTCCGTGTTGCGCAGGCATCTTCCCGGTCGGGGGCGCTCATGGCTCGTGGTGATGCGGCGGCGCGGCAGTTGCGGTTGGTGATGTTGTTGCTCGACAACCAATCAATCGATGTCGCGAAGGCGGCGGAGCGCTTGGGCTGCACGGAACGAACCATCTACAGAGACATCGACGTTCTCGAACGTGCAGGAATTCCGCTGTTCCAGCGTGGGAACCGGTGGCGCTTGCCAGATGGGTTCAGCCGACGACTTTCGATTCACTTCACGGTTCAGGAAGCGATGGCGTTGGTCGCCGCGGAGCAGTTGCTCTCGGCCATGCAGGGCTCGGTGTTCGACCACGCCACGCGAAGCGCCGTGTCGAAGGTGCGGCACGCGTTGGCCCCCGAGCTGCGACAGCGCTTCGAGACCATCGCCCGGTTCGTCACGACCACCAGCGCGCCGCCGCGGAAGCTGGGACGGCAGCGCGCGAGGCTCGACGCGGTGATCGACGCCATCGAGCGCACGAGGGTGATCAGCCTCGCGTACCGCAAGCTCGATTCATCGCAGAGCGAGGCGTACACCGTCGAGCCGCACCACATCCATGTGCAGGGCACATCGGTCTACGTGGTTGGTTGGGCTCGAGAGCGGAGCGCGGTGCGCATCTTCCTCATCGATCGCATCGAAGAGGTCGAAGTGCAGCGCGAGTCTTTCGAACGCCGCGATGAGATCCAGCCGGGGTTGTTTGCGCAAGGCAGCTTCGGGCTGTGGAACGCGGACGCCGAGCACGTGCGGCTGCGGTTCTTCGGCAGCGCCGCAACCATCGTGGCGGAGCAGGAATTCCACCCGAGCCAGACCCTCGAACGACTCGACGACGGCTCCATCGTCGTCGACATGCGAACGCCGGTGTCCCCCAGCTTGACGCAGTGGGTTCGCGGCTTTGGCTCCCGTGTCGAAGTGCTCAGCCCGCAATCGTTGAAAACGCAGTGACCCGCCGTGTCAGCGGCGTGCCGTACAAGTCTGACCCCATGAACGGAGCCATGATGGCCTTTCACGCCAACTTCGAATCCTTGACCGGGAAGGCACCACTGCCATGGCAGGCGGCGCTGTTCGAGCAGTTCGCCGATGGGCGGATTCCCCCGCTCTGCGATCTCCCCACGGGGCTCGGTAAGACGCTGGTCATCGCCATCTGGCTCCTCGCGCTCGCGAAGCGGCCGAGCCTCCCGCGCCGGCTGATCTACGTCGTCAACCGGCGCACGGTCGTCGATCAATCCACGGCTGAGGCCGAGCGACTGCGCAAGAACCTCCGCGAGAATCCCGAGCTCGCTCACGTACGAGCCGCGCTGGCGAAGCTCTCCGCGACGTCTGGTGACGAACTCGCCATCAGCACCCTGCGCGGGCAGTTCGCCGACAACGCGGAGTGGCGCCATGACCCGTCGCGACCGGCCATCGTCGTCGGCACGGTCGACATGATCGGCAGCCGCCTGCTGTTCAGCGGGTATGGCTGCGGGTTCAAGTCGCGCGCGCTGCACGCCGCGTTCATCGGTCAGGACGCGCTCGTCGTTCACGACGAGTCGCACCTCGAGCCCGCCTTCCAGTCGCTTCTCGAGCGCGTTGTCGCGGCGCAAGAACGCGCAGGTGAAGCTCGCGCCCTCAAGGTGATGGCACTGTCGGCGACGGCGCGTTCCACAGGACCCGCCTTCACGTTGAGCGCCGAGGACGCGAGGCACGAGCTGGTTCGCGAGCGGATCAACGCGAAGAAGGGCGTTCGTCTCCACGAAGTCGCCGACGCGAAGACGATTCCAGAGGTTGCGGTGCGACTCGCGCAAGAGAAGGCAGGAGCCGTGCTCGTCTTCCTGCGCACCGTCGAGCACGTCGAGAAGTGCGTTGTGGCACTTAAGAAGGCGAAGCGAGAAGTCTTGGCGTTAACGGGAACGCTTCGCGGACAGGAACGCGATGGAATTCCGAATCATCCGTTCTTCCAGCGGTTCACGCCGGGAGCGACTGCGTCGACCGATCCGGTCTTCCTCGTCTGCACGTCGGCTGGCGAGGTCGGAGTCGACATCTCGGCCGACCACCTCGTCTGCGATCTCGCGACATTCGACAGCATGGCCCAGCGCTTCGGTCGCGTGAATCGGTACGGGCTCGGAGATGCGGAAATCGAAGTGATCGTCGACCCAATTGAGGTGGTGGAACGAAGCGCTTCGAGCGAAGACGAAGAGGACGACGGCGGAGGTTCGACGCGAGAGCAATACGATCTTGCTCGCGCGAACACGCGCCGACTGCTTGAGCAGCTCCCGAAGCGCAACGACGAGCGACGCGAGGCGAGCCCGGCGGCGCTGCGCGAACTCCCCGCGGCAGACCGTGCTGCTGCGTTCTCTCCTGTCCCCGAAGAGCGGTACGTCGATGAGATCGTCTTCGACCGCTGGGCGTTCACGACCCTGCGGACGCTCGCCGGTCGCGCGCCGGTGGCCGACTGGCTCCATGGCGTCGCCGAGTGGGAGGCGCCGCGCACGACGGTGGCCTGGCGCAGCGAGGTCGAGTGGCTCCGCGAAGACGGCGTGTCCGATTCACTCGATGACTTTCTCGCCGACTACCCGCTGCGCAACCGCGAGTGCCTCAGCGATCGGAGCGACCGTGTGGTGCGCCACCTCGAAGCGCTCGTGAGTCGCCGCGCCAATGACGATCGCGTATGGCTCGTTGCCAGCGATGGCGCGGTCAGCGATCGCTCCCTCACTGAGCTTCTTCGCGAGCACGATCGCCGCGGCACGCTCAACCATGCAACGGTGATTCTGCCCGTGGTCGCCGGCGCGCTCCGCGACGGTTTTCTCGACGGTGAAGCCGAATTCGACGCGGACAAGGACGACCGGCGTCAGTGGGACCTCGGGCCGCGAACAGACGAGCGGCTCGTGGTCGAGGGTGATGAGGCTCCAGCTGGCATGCGTCTGGTGCGCTCTGTCGCGCGGCCCGCAGACGAAGGTGAGGAAGATCGGCGATGGCGTCTCTACGTCCGGCCAGCCAACGCGGACGACGACGGGAGCCGCAATGCGCCGCGGAAGATCGCGCTGCTGGAGCACTTGCTCGACACCGAGGGCTGGGCCAGGCGAATTGTTCAGGCGCTGAACCTGTCGGGAATGGAAGCGAGCGCGGTGGTGCGTGCCGCCCGCTGGCACGACCTCGGCAAGAACCGAGCGGTGTGGCAACGCTCGATTCGCAACACCGAGTTCCCGAACGTGGTGCTCGCCAAGAGCGGTCACAACCGCCCGCCCATCGATCTTGGTCACTACCGGCATGAGCTTGGTTCGCTTCGTGACGCAGTCGCCGAGCAGGCGTTCGACGCGCTCGCGGCAGACGAACGCGAGCTCCTGCTGCACCTCATCGCTGCGCATCACGGCCGCGCGAGGCCGGCGTTTCCGCTCGAAGAATCGGTCGACCCCGAAGCCGCCGACGCCGTGGTGCAGCAGATTTGCCGCGACGTGCCGCTTCGGTTCAACCGACTGCAGCAGCGGTATGGCCGCTGGGGGTTGGCCTGGCTCGAGTCGATCGTTCGCGTCGCCGACTACCTCGCGTCTTCGAACGAGGAGGTCCCGTCATGATTCGCCTCGAGCGCGTCGATTTGTTGAACCCGGGTCAATACTTCGCTTGCTGTGGACTCTTCGAACTCGCGCATCGCGCGGAGACCGGGGTGACGGCTCATTTTGAGGGAACGCACTTCGTCCTCGACACCTCGCTCGAACTGGGCGCGCTGGCGAAACAAGTCGAGGCCGCGTCGTTCGTCGAGCTCGTCCCCTCGAATGCAACGTCGTCGCCGCAACACCTCGGTGGGGCCTTCGATCTTCGACTCGACTGGTGGTCTGACAAGTCGCTCAAGCCGTGGGCTGGCACGATGCGCGGTGGTCGCATCGCCCGGGCGCTGCGGACCCAGCTCGCGGCGGCGCTCGCAACCCGTCGGCCCCTCGATCACGCCCAGGTGGTGCTCGACGAAGAGGGGAAGAAGGTCGAGCCCTTCTACTTCGACGCCCGCCGCGGCTCGAACGCCCAGGCGCGCGATGTCGGCTTCTCGACCGACGCCATCGCGATGGAATCGCTTGCCGTCCCCGCGGTCGAATTCCTCTGCCTCGTCGGCCTGCAACGCTTCCGCCCGCGCGTCACGCGACGACAGCGCGTCTTTGAGTACTCGACGTGGGCCGGCGCGCTCCCGGTCTCGCTGGCCACTGTGGCGTGTGCAGGTGAGCTGCCGGCCGCGGCTACGAGCACGTTTCGGTTCGAGAACGCGTTTCGCACCGACCAACGCAAGCACAAGGCCTTTTCCCCCGCAGTTCCCGTGACTGGAGACGACGATGAGTGAGACGAAGATTGATGACCTGCTGAACGACAACGTGGCCGCGATTGTCATGCGCGAGCACCTGGTGCCGGTGGAAGGAGAGGACGGCGTCCTGTTCCCTGCCACGTTTGCTGCAGCGGAAGGGCGGGACGGCTTCAAGGGCGGCTACAACGTCGATGAGCTCAAGCTCGGTGACGGCAAACACAACGTGTGTCTGATCGACTCGGTCGGTTCGCAGGCGAACCGGATCGAGCCGATGTTCAGCGAAGGCGCCTACGCGGAGTTGGTGCCGCAGATAGTCGTCAAGGCGGGTGAGCGGAAGATCAACCTCCTCGAAGCAGGCCATCGCGCTGGCGATGCCATCGTGCGGTGCTCGGAGCTGCAGGAAGAGTTGCAGGGGGCGTTCAAGGCGTTCGTGAGGGGTGACGCTGAGCCTCTCGCTCGCGTGGCGCCCACGTCATTGGTCTTCGGCGTGTGGGATTCGCGCGAGACGCAAGCGAAGGCTCCACGTGTGCTGGCCGCCTCGATTCGAGCGTTCGATGTCGAGTTGCTGACGCGCTCGGCGCAGTTCGTTCCGGCGACCAACTACGTCGATGAAGGGCTCCTCGAAGAGACTGAGGACAAGACGCTGCTCAAGCAGTACTCCGAGCGCGGGTTCACGCACGTTCCTGCCTCAGCGTCGCATGGCGGCGTGATCGCGCGGCAAGGCGTTCGGCGCGAGTCGACGTTGCACCTTGGCGCACTGCGGCTCCTTCGCAGCTCGAACCCTGAGAAGACGAACGCGCTTCGGCGCTACGTGCTCGGCCTCGCGCTCACGGCCTTCACGCGGCCCGCGATCGGTTACCTGCGGCAGGGGTGCAATTTGGTTCGGCACCCCGCGAAGGGCATCGAGGCATCGGTCGTTCAGCTCGATGGAAGACGCCCACCGTTCACGCTCTCGCACGAAGACGCGCTGACCTTCGCGAAGAAGGAAGCGAAGGCCTTCAAGGTCTCCGCAGGCCGCGAAGTCGAGTTCGACAAGGATCGCGCGAAGAAGGACCTGGCAGGCTCGAAGAAGGCTGCCGACAAGAAGCCGAAGAAGGGCAAGTGAGCGGCCATGCGTGAGCTGCGCCTGTCGTTCACCTTTCTCGCCCCGTGGTTTCACGGCCGCGGTGATCTCGCGCCTGAGTGGCCGCCGTCACCGCTCCGCGCATTCCAGGCACTCGTCGCTGCGGCCGCGCGCCTGGGACGCCTCGAGCAATCAGAGGCGGCGTTGAAGTGGCTCGAGGCGAAAGGCGCTCCGGCCATCATCGCGCCGCGTGTCGAGGAGACGCTGGGCTACCGCCTGTCGGTGCCGAATAACGCGATGGACGTGGTGGCCAGGAGCTGGGCTCG
>JAEUJS010000530.1 GCA_016792935.1 Archangium sp.
GCGACTGCGACAAGCGCTCGACGCGAAAGCTCTCGACGAGCTCAGTCTGAAACGCTGATTCTGTGGAGAGCCAGTCGTAGCCGCCGCTGATCTGAAACGCGAACGCGTCCGAGAGACGGAGCTGCACCGCCCCCGAACTACCGACATGCATCGTGGAGAGCGGATTGATCTGCGCACGAACTGGGTAGAGCACGAGCTCAACGCGCGGCCTGTCGAACGTGCTCGCCGACGCGTCTGTCTCGATGGCCTCAACGCCGAAAGCCGACGACCCGGCCACCACCACCGCCGTGAAAAGCGCGCGCATGCGCGAAAGGCTACGCGAGCGTCAGACGAATTCGAACCCCAGGCGGCTCACGCGGTGCCGACGAGAGCTTCGATTTCGCTGCGCACCTTGGGGATTGAGTGGGTCAGCACTTCCGCTCCGGTCGCGGTGCACGCGATGTCGTCTTCGATGCGAATTCCGCCGAAGCCGCGCCCGCCGTTCATCGCGAGGAACTTTTCGGCGAGCGCCCAGTTCACCTGCGTCGCGAACTGCTCGCGGAACTTCGGGTCGTTGATGATCTGCGGCACGAAATACAGACCCGGCTCGATGGTGAAGACCATGCCCTCGGCGAGATCGAGATCCATGCGCAGATACTGCGTGCCGAACTGCTTCGAGCGCGTGCGCCCGTTCGGATAGTGGATGCGATCTCCGAACGTCTCGAGGTCGTGCACGTCGAGTCCCAGCTGGTGCCCCAGGCCGTGCGGGAAAAACACGGCGTGCGCTCCTGATTCGACCAGCCCGTCGGCGTTGCCCTTCAACAGACCAATGCGCACAAGTCCGTCAGCGAGCACACGTGACGCGCGCAGGTGCAGATCGCGATAACGCATGCCCGGCTTCACTGCCGAGATCGCGTCCAACTCACTGGCGAGCACGAGATCGTAGATGTCGCGGCCCTCGGGCGAAAACGCTCCGCCGACCGGCCAATCGCGCGTGACGTCGTTGCAGTACCCGGAGTCGATGCCTTCCGCTCCAGCGTCGAGCAGCACGATGTCGCCCTTCTGCAACACGTTGCGGTGATCGTGGTTGTGCAAGACTTCACCGCGCACCGACAAGATCGTGCCGTACGCGGGCACGCACGCTCCCCGGCCGAACGCGCCTTCGACCTGCCCAGCGAGGAACTGCTCGCTCACTCCCGGCTTGCTGTGCGCCATCGCCGCGAGGTGCGCCTCACGCGTGACGGGAACGAGACGGCGGATCTCCGCGAGCTCGTCTGCGCCTTTGTGCAGCCGCAACCGAGCGATCAGCTCACGCAGCGGCCCGTCGCCGCTCTTCTCGGGATCATCGAAGTCGAGACCTTCGCCCGTGATCGCGCGCGCGCGCTTCGTCGCCTTCCAGTCAGCGACCGCGAGCGAGCGAATCTGACGCCCGTTGGCGAACGCGGTGACGTGCTGCTCGAGTTCTTCCACCGGCAGAACGGCGTCGATCTGCTGACGCGCTTTGACGGCCTCGAACGGCTCGAGCGCGCCATGCCACAGCGCATCGGCGACCGTGCGCTCGGCGAGGAACAACGTCACTTTTCCGCTCGCAGGATCGAAGAAGGCAGCGCTCCCGGGCTCAGGCCGCTCGAAGAAATAGAGAAACGTCGAGTCCGCCCTGTAGGGAAACGTGTTGGCTGGATAGTTCCGCGACAGGAAACCGCCCGCCATGAGCAAGACCGGCGCGTCGATTTGCGAGACGAAGCGTTTGCGTCGCGAGGCGAAGTCCATGTTGCGGTTTGTACCGGTGGGCTAGCGTTTCGTCTCGTGAAGCCGACGGTTCCTCAGCCATCCCTCGCTGACGGTTCCATGATCAAGGACTTCCGGGTCGTGCGGTGTCTCGGCCGGGGTTCGATGGGGGAAGTGTACGAAGCGAAGCACCAGAGCAACGGCAAGCGCGTGGCGATCAAGCTGCTGCGTGAAGGCGCCGACGATCACCTGAACGCCAGCCGCCGACTCCTCGAAGAAGCGCGCGTCGTCGCGTCGATCCGTCACAAGGGCATCGTCGACGTGTTCGACATCGGCCTCTACGGAGAGAAGCGGCCCTACCTCGTGATGGAACTGCTCGAGGGGCTCTCGCTCTCGGCGCGCATTCGCCAGGGTCCGGTGCTCACCGAAGACGCGGTGACGTGGCTCGAGGGAATTCTCACCGCGCTCGAGGCCGCGCATCAGGCCGGCGTGATTCACCGCGATCTCAAGCCGAGCAACGTGTTCCTCACCGGTCAGCGCGAGCCGTTCAAGATCAAGCTCCTCGATTTCGGCGTCGCGCGGCGTGCCGGTCGCAAAGAGGTCTTCACCGCGCCGTCGATGGCGGTGGGCAGCGTGGGCTTCATGGCGCCCGAGCAACTGCAGGGCAACGCGTCGGCGTCGAGCGATCTCTACGCGGTCGGTTGTCTGGCCTTCCAGCTCTTCGCGGGCCGCCCGGTGTTTCCCTTGAAGAACATCCCCGACGCCGCGCGCAAGCACATGACCGAGCGGCCACCGTTGCTGCGCGACGTGCGCAAAGAGATCAGCGCCGAGCTCGAGGGCTGGGTCGATCACCTGCTGCGCAAACTCCCGGGAGACCGGCCCGTCTCCGCCGCCGTCGCGCTCGACGCGTTGCGATCGCTCGAGCTCGATCCCGAGATGACGACGTCGCGGCAGCGCACCGAGATGGTGCCGGCGTTCACTCCGCCGACTGGTCGCATGCGCAGCCCCACTGCGTTGTCGGTCGCGACGCCTTCGGGTTCCAACAACGCGAAGTCGAAGGCCGGCCTCGGCCCTGTGCCTGCCGCACCGCCGAAAGAGCGCACCACCAACGTCGAGTCGGTCGAGCCTGGCGAATCGGGAACCGATCGGGCGAAGACCATCTTCGACACGTGAACACCACATGAGAGCCGTCATCAGTCAGGGCAAAGGCCCAGCGGAGGTGCGCGTCGCCGAGGTCGCGTCACCCGCTCCGGGTCCCGATGAGATCGTCGTCGCCGTGAAAGCGAGCGCGCTCAATCGCGCCGATCTGTTGCAGACGCTCGGGCTCTACCCTCCGCCCGCTGGTGTGCCCGCCGAGATCCCCGGCATGGAATATGCCGGCGAGGTGAAGGCCATCGGCTCACGTGTGACGCGGTGGAAGTTGGGCGATCGCGTGTTGGGCCTGGTCGGTGGCGGAGCGTTCGCCGAAGAGCTCGTCACCCACGAGCGCGAAGCGATGGCGATGCCCGACGGCATGTCGTTCACCGACGCCGCGGCGATCCCCGAGGCGTTCATCACTGCGTTCGACGCGCTGGTGCTGCAGGCGGGGTTGAAGCCCGCGCAGTACGTCTTGATCAACGCGGTCGCGAGCGGAGTCGGCACCGCGGCCCTGCAGCTCTGTCAGCTCTTCGGAGCGACTCCCATCGGCACCGGCCGCAGCGAAGCCAAGCTCGCGCGCGCGAAGACGCTCGGCCTCGAGCATTCGATCCTGGTCAAGAACGACACGTTCTCCGCGCAGGTGAAGCAGCACACGCGCGGCCGTGGCTGCGATGTCGCGCTCGAGCTGGTCGGCGGATCATGGTTTCCGCAGACCATCGACTCGCTCGCGCCGCACGGCACGTTGATGCTCGTCGGGCTCGTTGCCGGCGTGACCGCTGAAGTGCCGCTGCGTCAGGTGCTCGCGCAGAAGCTGCGCGTGATCGGCACCACGCTGCGATCCCGCCCACTCGAAGAGAAGATTCACGTCGCGCGCGTCTTCGAAGCGCAGGTGTTGCCGTTCTTCGCTGGCGGAAAGCTCAAGCCGGTGATTGACGCGACGTTGCCCATGACCTCGGTGCGCGAAGGCCTCGAGCGCCTCGCCGCCAACGACAGTTTCGGAAAGCTCGTCCTCACCTGGTGACTCGCGATGCCTGCATTTGATCCCAACGCTGCCTCTCAACCTGACTCCGGAGTGTTCGGTCTTCCGTACACACCCGACGAAGCGAGGGTGGTGCTGATCCCCGTGCCGTTCGAGGCAACCACCAGCTACGGAGGCGGAACGGTCGACGGGCCCAACGCGATCCTCGAGGCGAGCAAGCAGGTCGATCTGTTCGATCTCGACACCGGCCGCCCGTATGAAAAAGGCATCGCGATGCTCGACGAGCCCGGCGACGTGCGCGCGTGGAACGACGAAGCGAAGAAGCTCGCGGTGCCGATCATCGAGTCGGCCGGCGAAGACGCCGCTGGATCACTCCCGCGCATCAACGAGCTGTCGCAGAAGATGAACGAGTGGGTCTACGCGACCACCAGGCACTGGCTCGGCAAGGGGAAGATCGCGGCGGTGGTGGGCGGCGATCACTCCACTCCGTTCGGCTGCATCAAGGCGTACGCCGAGAAGTATCCAGAGTTGGGGATCTTGCACCTCGATGCGCACGCTGACTTGCGTGACGCGTACGAAGGCTTCACGTGGTCGCACGCATCGATCATGTTCAACGTGATCAAGCAC
>JAEUJS010000211.1 GCA_016792935.1 Archangium sp.
CGGCAACCCGACGCCGAGACGACTCCGCACACCACGACAGTCAGCCACCGGAGCGAACGCATCGAAGGAAGACTGTAGGACCGGCTCGTCTCCGAGCGCCAGCGGCGACGCCGTGGGAGTAGGGTGTGCACGATGCGGTTCGTTTGGTTGCTCCCGTTGGTGTTGATCAGCCTCTCGCTCTCGGCGTGCCCGACTGAGAAGTGTTCGCCCGCGAACTGCTCGGGCTGCTGCGCGGTCGACGGGCTGTGCGTCAGCGGCAACGCGCGCACCGAGTGCGGCAGCAAGGGCGGCGAGTGCGTCGCGTGTCTGCGAACGGAGCGGTGCGTCGATCAGCAGTGTCTGGCGGACGACGTGCCGGATGCGAGCGTCGATGCCGGCCCGGTGGTGTGCAGCTGCGCGACGACGTGCTGCTTCGCCGACGGGAGCTGCGCACCCAACAACGACCCGACGGCGTGTGGTGCACCGAGGCAGTTCTGCGGCGCGTGTCAGGCGGGCGCGCGCTGCGAGCTCGGGGCGTGCGTCACCACGACGTGCACCAGCGGCTGCTTCGATGGCCTGGGCGTTTGCCGTGCGGGAAACGAGGTCAGCGCGTGCGGCTCTGACGGAGGCGTGTGCTCCGCCTGTGGTGCAGATCAAGCGTGCACGAATCGACGCTGCGTCTTCACGCGGTGCGACGTCGACAATTGCCGCTTCGGGTGCTGCCGCCCCGACTTGAGCTGCGAGCTGAGCCCGAGCGCGATGGCGTGCGGTCTGAGCGGCTCGGCCTGTGTCGCGTGCGCCGCGATGGAGAGCTGCATCGGCGGACAGTGTCTCTGATCAGCGACGCCGTCGGGTAGTGAAGCAGCGTCAGAACGTCCCCATCACTCCGGTCGGCGTGAGGCGCACCGCGATGGCATTTTTTCGCGGAGCGGGCGTGGTGCCCTCGAGCGCGATGACTGCGGCTGCGGCGGCGGGGATCGAGCCGATGCCGATGGTGAGATATGGGGCGTATTCACGCGTGGGGTTGGCGGCGAGCGCGATGCCAGCGGCTCCTGCCATCACGACGGCGCAGGCCAGGAAGCTCAGGGTGATTTCGCCGTGCCCACCGAGCGCTTGATGGAGCGTGAAGGCGACTCCGGTGACGAGGAGTGAGGCGAGGGCGCCCGAGGCAAACACCGCGTCGAAGCGCGGGTTCGAACCCACGAGCAACATCGCGATGCCAAGCGCTGCGGGGCCACCCAAAGAACCGCCGCCGGTCGAGAGCAGACTTCGCGTCACGGCCGACGGCCCGGGTGGTGGTTCAGGCTGGGGCACGAGCCGCGCTTCAGGCGGCGGCTCGGACGGTTGCGAAGAAGGAATCGGGAGTGGCGGCTCGGTCTGACTGAGCGCCAACACGAGCGCGAGCGACAACATGCGCTCAAACTACTCCCGATTCCTGCGAAGTGATCAGGTGTTGTTCGGCTTCGCGGTCGGCTGACCGGCCTGCTTCCAGCCGGCGATGCCCTCCGGGAGGACCGCGACGTTCTTGTAGCCGTTGTCGATGGCGCGCTGCGCGGCCGCTTCCGACGCCGAGCACTTCTGGTTGGCGCAGTAGAAGACGAGCTGCGCGTCCTTGTTGGCCGGCAGTTCCTTCAGGTCGTACTGCGAGCTCGAGGTGAGCAGCACGGCGCCCGGAATCACGCCCTGCTTGGTGCGGGTCTCGGAGCCGTTCGCGTCGACGGGGGTGGCCTTCTTTTCCTTCGTCCACGACGCGACTTCCGCGACGGTGGCCTTCTTCGGCATGGCGGCCTGCTTCACGCCCTCGCCTTCGCACGCGAACGCGGCGGCGGGGACGAGGGTGGCGACGAGAGCAAGCGAGAGCATGGTGCGCTTCATGATGAGACTCCGTGGTTGGGGTGAGGTGAGGAGGGTGGGTTCTAAGAAGGCGTATGAAACAGCGCGAGCCAAAGTTTCACTCCCTGGAACGATTGCCCTCAGCGACGGGACCTTGCCCGAGCCTGGGCCGCGGCTTCAAGCAGGGCTGAGACCATTGGGGTGGGATCGGCCACGTTCTTTCCAGCGATGTCGTACGCGACGCCATGATCAGGCGACGTTCGAGGGACCGGAAGCCCCAGCGTCACGTTCACCGTGCGCGTGAAATCGACCGCCTTGGTCGCCACCAGCCCCTGGTCGTGGAACATCGCCAGCGCGACATCGAACTTCGGTGCCTTCTGCGCCGTGTTCGCGAACAGTCCGTCAGCCGCGAACGGCCCGGTGACCTTCACGCCCTTTCGCCGGGCGAGCGCGATGGCCGGAATGATGACGTGGTGTTCTTCTTTTCCGAGCACGCCGCCATCACCCGCGTGGGGATTCAACCCACACACCGCGATGGTGGGCCGGCGACCGAGCAACGGCTTGAGCTGCGCGTCGAGGAACTGCAGCTGGCGCGCGAGCTTCGGCGTGTTCAACGCGCGGGGAACGCTCGCGAGTGACAGGTGATTGGTGGCGAGCGCGACGGAGAGTCTGGGGCCGCGCATCAGCATCATCACTTCGACGCCGAATGCTTCGGCGAGCAATTCGGTGTGACCGGTGAACGAGACGCCGGTCTTCGCGATCGCTTCCTTCGAGACCGGAGCCGTGCAGATGGCGTCGGCGTCGCCGAGCTTCACGCAGTCGATCGCCGCGAGGATGTAGGTGAGCTGCGCGCGGCCACCGAGCTTCGTCGGCTTGCCTGGTTTGCGATCGCTCGCGGGGAGCGCGGTGATGTCTTCGACGGTGACGTTGGGGATCTTTACCGACGCGTCGCCGAACACGATGGGGGTCAGCGCGCGCTTCACCTCGCTCTTCGCGAGCGCCTTGCGCGTGATCTCGGCGCCGATGCCGGATGGATCTCCGAGGGTGATGGCGATGCGTGGCTTCATTTCTCGACGTCGTTGATGTGGTTGTACGGCATGCCGGGGCCGACTCTGTCGGTGCCGATGATTCGCTCTTTTGTCGAGACCGACCACACGTCCACCGTCGCGTCGGAGTCGATGTTCCCCGCAGCGGCGATGGTCACGTCGCAGCCAGCGTCCTCTTCGCAGTGCACGCCGACTTCGCCCATCAGCGAGGTGGGGATGCTGGCCATCAACAGCTTGTTGTCGACCGTCGCGAGGCGAAGCTCGTCGCCGAAGACACCACAGTGACTGCCTCCATCCCATGCGCCGGGCAGGAGCAGCTCGCAGTTCTTCGACACCAGATAGAGGTAGCGGTTGCCTCGCTCGGGGATGAAGCCCATCGCCTCGATGCGGTCGGTGTAGACGTCCTTCTCCGCCCAGTACGACTTCTCGGCGAGGAACGTGGCTTTGAGGTTCGTCTTCACTTCGCTCGCCATCGATTTCTTCGGGACGATGAAGCTGGGGATCACCATCGCGGCGCACAGACCGAACATGACGATGATCAGCCCGACGCCGACGATGACGCCGAGCCACGATTTCTTGCCACCTGGCTCTCGCTGCTCCACGCGCGAACCGTAGGCGATTTCAGCGCGGGAGCCAGAGCGGCTTCCAGTCTGACTTCGGAGACGTCGTGATGCGCGTCGTGCCTCCGTCGGGGGCGAGCGCGAAGAGCTCTGCGTTGCCTGCGCGACTCGAGACGAAGGCGATCCACTTTCCGTCGGGGCTCACCGCGGGGAGCTGATCATCGTGCGCGCCCTCGGTGAGTTGCTCGAGCTTTCCGGTCGAGAGCGCGACGCGGAAGAGGTGCCAGTTGCCGCCGTGCGCCCGCGCGGAGAAGACGACGCTCTTGCCGTCTGGTGTCCACACCGCGTCTGCTTCGGCGGCCTCGACTCCGCCGTCGGTTTCCTTCGAGAGCTCTTCGGGGTGCAGTCGGCGCGTGCCGCGGCCATCGGGCGCGATGAGGAAGAGGCGATCGCTCCCTTCGCGGTTCGATGTGAACACCACCCACTTGCCGTCGGGGCTCACGCGCGGACCGACGTCGTCGAGATGAAACGCCGTGAGCCTGACGCGCGCGCCTCCGTCCATCGCGGCGCGGTAGATCTCGGCGTCGCCGTCCACGCTCGACACGAACGCGAACCACTTTCCGTCTGGAGCGATGGAGGGTTCGAACGCGCCGGCTTCGTCGTTGATG
>JAEUJS010000618.1 GCA_016792935.1 Archangium sp.
GACGGCATCAGCACAACCGAGCCGTGCCCGCGCGAGCGCTCCAGCCCGGCCGAGTGATGGCCAGCGCGTGTCGAGTGCTTCGATGGCGAGCTCGGTCGTCCCGGTCGCTTCGGCCACACGCGCAAGCTGATCGAGCGCACGCGCAACGATGACGTCGGGCTTCGGCGCTCCAGGATCGGTCGCGGAGTGCTTCGCCTCGAGCCACGGATCTTCGCGGGCAATCACCCGCACCAGCGCACGCGTCAGCGCAGGCCGCATCGGCAACCGGTCGCCCCACAAGAACGTGTCGTGGAGGATCGCCGCGATCGCCGCCGGCTCTCCGAGCGCAGCCAGCGAGTGCCAATGCCAGACCGCGCCTTCGGGATCCGCCCACACGCGCATCCACAACGCGCCGCGGGCTTCCGAAGGGAGCGTGCGGATCTTCGAGAGCGCGTGGAACGCGTTCGAGCTGAAGTCGTCGAAGTCGCGTCCCGGCTCACGCATCACCAGCGCGACGGCGGCGGCGACACCACACGGAATCGACTCGAGCCACTTCGCGCGCAAGATCGGGTTGCGCACTCGCCATTGGCCTGGTCCAAACGGCGCGAGGAAGAGCGGCATCGCGCGATCCAGGTCCGCAGCGCTGATCGTCTTGACCATCACGTTCGCGCGTTGACGCAGCTCCTTGCGCTGCTCATCGGTCTCGCCCTTCAGCGTCGAGAACGCCGCGATCCACGCGCGCAGGGAGGCGGCTGGCAGCTCGGACGCAGGATTGGCGAGCCAGGCGATCGCGGCGTCTCCACCGCGCGGGCTCTCGTCTTCGAACGCCCGCGCGACGTGTGGCGCGGCCGGAGCGGCGAACTCTTCGGCTGCCGCCTTCCACAATTCCTTCCAGCGACCTCGCGGAAGAAGCGAAGCGGTGTCGAGCCTGGCGCGGAGATCGTCTTCCACGCTTCGCCTTCTACGACCGCGGGCTCAGGCAGGTCGAGCCGCGTCCTACGGCGCGGTGAACAGACAGCGCGTGTTGGGCTGGGCGATGTCTGCCATCACGTAGAGGTAGTACTGCTTGCCACTTTCCAGCGCCGGCGCGGGTCCCATCAGCGGAGCGCGCTGGAGCGTGCCCTCGGGAGCCACGCCGTACTTCACGGTTCCACTCGCCACCGCGGTCCCCGTCCACGGCACGTCGAACCGCCACAAGACGCCAGGCGGCAGGTCGAGGTTCGGAGGCACTCCCGGAGGCGCGCTCGTCGCTTCCATCACGTACACGTAGCGCGCCGCGCCCAGCCGCCAGGTCAAGACGCCGTCAGCGCTGATGCCTTCGCCGTTGTTGCAGGCCTCGGCGACGTACTGCCGCTGGATATCGAGGGGACCTGCTCCATAGCTCTGCGGCGGGAAGTCTTCTCGCTTGACGCCCCGGTGCGCGAGCTCGGCCTCGAAGAAGCGCTTCATGCGCGCCTGATCAGTCGTCACGAAGATGCTCTCGGCGGGAGCCTCAGGTGAGGCCCGGTGAAAGCCGTTGTTCTCGGAAGAGGGGTAGGTGCCAAAGCTCGCCGTGTCGATCCACCCGGCGCCCATCGCGAGGCCGCGGTTGAAGAATCCGTTGAGGAAGTTCCCGCGCTGGTCGACGTACCAGTTCGAAGGGCCCTGCGGCGCGCGAGTGGAATGGCAGCACACACAGGCAGTGGAATTGATCTGCGCCTTCACCCACGAAAGCTCGGCTGCGTACGCAGGGTCTGCCAGGCGCGCGTCTTCCTTCTCTGCGTCGACATTGGCGGGAACCGGGTAGTACGGCCGCTGCGTGCGAACGCGATCGCAGCTCGCGTAGTTCTCGAAGGCTCTCCCCTCTTCAGTCGCGCCGCTGATCATCTCCCAGGTACACACCTGCCCATTGCTCTTGCCTGGCGCTTCGCCGGGCATGGGGTCCTTGCAGACGCGCTCGGGCCACTGGAACACCGGGAGACCGACGCCGGTGCTGGTGTCGGGGTCGACCCCACTGCACAACGAAGAAGGGCCGAACGTGCCGCCGCCGAAGAACTCGCAGCCGCGCTTGGTCGACGCGCAGGCGGCCGCGTCGTTGCCGATCATGGTGATCCACGTGTACTGGTCGGCCTGCCCGAGCACGCATTCACCCAGCGTGTCCGTGAACTCGGCGCAGGTCGCCCCCGGTTCGAACGACTTGTTCTGATCGCGGCAATCGGCGGTGGCAGCCGCTTCCGTCCACTTCGCCCCGCGGTACTCGCGGCATTCGGGCTTGCGGCTGAACCCGTTCGTGTACACGCACCGGCCGACATTGATTTCCGGCTTTTCCGGGAGCGGCCCCTTTGCGCCACAACCCGCGAGAACCACGACACAAACTGCTGCAGAGAACCGCTTCGCCATGTCCTTCGTATGCGTGACCGCCAGAACTGTTTCGCGCGGCTTTCTCGCGGTCATCACGACCGGGCGAGGAAGGACTCGAGCAACTCGACCGCGCGTGACGCGCCGTCTTCCGCTCGCATCGCGTGACCGAGCGCCTCAGCGCGGGCGTGCATCGCGGTGTCGTCGAGTGCTCGGCGAATCGCCCGCGCGAGTGGTGCAGCGGAGAGCTTCGCGCGAGAGAGCGGCGGCACCGCGCCCCCCAGACGCGCGAGTCGCTCGCCCCACCACGTCTGATCGATCATGTGCGCGACGACCACCGAGGCGCGGCCGGCGCGGAGCGTCGACTGCGTCGTGCCGGCGCCTCCGTGGTGCACGACGATCGAGCAGCGCGGAAACACCACGTCGTGTGACGAACGCGCGATCTTGAGGACGTTCGGAGAGGATGCGCTCCGCGCCCAGGTCTCGCCACCCTGAATGATCGCGCGGCACCCGGCGAGGGCGACTGCCTCTTCGACGACGCGCAGCGCCTCGGTGGGATCGCGCTCGGTCTCACTCATGCTCCCGAAGCCCGCGTAGATCGGCGGCGGCCCGGCCTCGAGGAACGCGCGAATCGGATCTTCAGGCGCGAGCTCGGACGCAGACGAAGGCGGCGCCGAGAGAAAACCCGAGAGCTGGGCCTTCGCAGGCCAATCGGCCGGGCGCGGCACGAGCGTCGGGCTGATCGCCACGAGATCGAGCTCGCTCGTGCCGAGCTGCTCGTCGAGCGTCCGTCGCGCGAGGCCGGCCTGCGCGCGCAGCGCCGCGAGCGGTGCGTCAAGGCGGCTCGCCAGAATTCTCCGCAGCAGCCACCAACCGAGGCGGTTGAACGGCCCGAGGTTGGGAAGACCTGCCGGGTGCAGCTCGCGCGTCGGCAGCAGAAGAACTGGGTAGAGGATCGCGAGCGGCTTGCGGGCCGCCTCGGCAGCCACCGAGAGCGGCAGCGCGAGCGCGTGCGTCACCAGCACGTCGGCCCACGCGGCATCGTCGCGCGCACTCGCGGCCAGACCGGCGAACGACGGCTCGAGGAGCGCCTTCATGATGCGCTCGAGCTGCCGGATCGGCGATCGATCGGAGAAGACCTCGACGGCGAGCTGGTGCAGCGCGTCGCGGGAAACGCCGGTGCCGGTCTCGCGGTGCGCGAACGGCGCGTTGGCGAGCCGCGCTGCATAGTCGCGACCGTCAGCCGAGACGTAGATCAGTCGCACCTCGTGACCCGCTGCGACGAGCCGCTCCGCGAGGATGATCGACGGCCGAACGTCGCCTTCGCTGCCCCACGTGTGGATGGCAACCTTCATCGTCTACGCCGGTGGCACGGGCCCGAGGAAGTCGAGCGGATCGACGGGGACTCCTTCGCGGCGCACTTCGAAGTGCAGGTGCGGGCCGCTGGTCTTGCCGGAATCTCCGACCGTCGCGACGACCTGCCCGCTGCGCACCTTCTGACCGGTCTTCACGCGCAGATCGCGGTTGTGTGCGTAGAGCGTGATGAGCCCATCGTCGTGCTCGACGATCACGATCAGGCCGTAGCCCTTCTGCTCACCCGCGAAGA
>JAEUJS010000623.1 GCA_016792935.1 Archangium sp.
CGCCCCGCGCCGGAACCTTCGCGACGCAAGACCTCGGTCAAATCGAACGGAGACATCGTGACCAGCGCGTCGACGCGCGTGTCTTTGAGCGCGGTGATGACGGCGTCTGCTTTGTCGTCACCGTCTTTCGCGGCGAACAGCGCGGCGAGCGCGCGCTCGGGTGTCGCGCCGACCGTGGCGGTGAAGTCGACGGCCTTCGTCTTTCCGCCGCCCAGGACGTTCTTGAGCGAGCCGTCCCCGGTGAAGCGCGTGCGGCCACTCTCGGCGGTGATCGCGAGGTTCAAGTCCGCATCACGCAGCGGTGGAAACGTGAGCGAACGCACTGCCACGCCGACGTGACCTTCCGGCGCGCGCGGAGTGCCGCTGATGTGTCCGGTGAAGCTCACGTCTCCGGCGAGCTCGTCATCGGTCTCTCCGTTGAGCGCGAGCGCCTCGAGCAGCACGAGGTGCTGCAGGTCGAAGTCGAGCGTGAAGGGCAATGACAGCCAGTCGTCACGCGTGCGCTCCTTCTTTCGCAGCGAAGACAACGTCACCGGAGCGCTCCCCGAGACGTGATGCGTGCCGCCGAGCGCGTGGGTGTCGAAGGTGGCGGTGACGGTTCCATCGTCGAGCGTGCGCAACACGAGCGTGGAATCGGTGAGCGTCAGCGGCTGGCGTCGGTCCTTCTGCTTCGGTTGTTTCAGGTCGGTTGCGCTCACGCGGGTGGCCACGTCGAGCTTCGGAGCGGTCACCGTCGCCACCACGTTCGGTCGCTCTCCCGTGCCGGTGAGGTCGAGCGTTCCGGACAGCGCTCCAGTGAAGGGCAGGGTGCGCTCGAGCTTCTGTTCGAGGAACGCGCTCTTCAATTCACGCACCGTGAAGTGCGCGCGCGCGGGCTCGGGCTTCTCGTCGCGCAGGCCGATGAGCGGAACGTCGAAGTCGCCGTCGACGTGACCGACGTCGCTCTCCATCGCGAGCACACCGGTGAGGCGGCCGTCGTTCCACTTCGCGTCGCCGGTGAGCTGCAGGCCGGTCACGGCCCACACGCGGCCGTCCTTCACCACGGTCTTCACTGCGACGATGGGCACGTCGGGCGTTCCGCTCACGTCGATGTCGAGCGAGGTGACGGTGCCTCCGAGCTCCCATGATGGAGGCGCGAGCGCGCTCGGCAGCTTCGCGAGGTCGAGTTGCTGCGCGTGCAGCTCGGCGTCGAGTGCCTTCCGGGTTCTCTTGACGCGCACTGACAGCCTTCGGTTCTCGTCGTGCAGGAGCAGCGGCTGCAGCTCGAAGTCATCGCCCCACTTCAGTGACGTCGGCGACTCGAGCGACCAGGTCGCGCCGGTCCACTTCAGGTCGCAGGCGGTGAGCACAGCGCCTCGGCGGTCGGCGTCGAGCTTGCCGATGAGGTGCGCCTGCAAATCGCCCATGCCCCTGGTCGTGAAGTCGAGGTCGATGTCTCGACCGCGCGTGAGGAAGTCGAGCGTCACCTCGTCGAACACCCGCTCGCCCCAGCGGACACGTTTGCTGTGCAGCAGGATGTCGGTGTCGAGCGGCTTGGCGGCGTCGGGCAGTTCGATGTTGAGCGAGAGCTGTTCCATCTGCAGCTCGGAGACGTGCAGGTTCTTCAGCTCGCCCATCACCGTGATGGAGGGATGCGAGAGCGGACCCTTCGCCATCAATTGCACCTTGCCGGTGCCGGAGAGCCCGCCGGTGTCGATGTTCGCGAAGGTGCGCAGCGACTTGTCGAGCTGCGAGAGGTCTTTCACCTCGAGGTTGCCGAAGAGGCTGAGCGTTCCGGGTGCTGCCTTGCCGCGCGCCTTCAGCTCGAGCCCCGAGCCGAGCGCAGTGAGCTGTTTCACTTCGAGCGCGCCCGTCACGGCATTGGCGTCGAGCGTGGCGTCGAAGAGACGCTCTCCCTTCGCGAGCCAGGTCGCGGTGCCTTTCAGGTTTCCCGCGAGCGTGTCGGTGCGCCAGTCGTCGATCTTTCCGGTGAGGTGAGCGTCGACCTCGGACGGCAATTCAGCGCCGACCAGTTCCTGCAGGTCGACTCCGTTCGCTTTGACTTCGAGCGCCGTGATGGCGTGCGCGTCGAGCGAGTAGCGCGCCGAAGCGATGGCTCGCGCTTTGCCGGCGGAGAACTCGAGCGAGCTCTGGGTGAGGCTCAGCGTGCCGCGCCCGAGGATGGTGGGCTTCACCGGCCAGTCGGGCACGAAGGCCTTCAGCTCGCGCGGAGAGAGCGTGAGTTGCTCGAGCGTGACCTGCTCGGCGCTGCCATTCAAGCCGGCCTTCACCAGCGATTCTCCGAGCGTGATGGAGAGCGTGGCGTGCTGTGAATCCTCCGATGATGCCTCGGTGGTGATGACGAGGTCGTCTTCGAGCGGCGCGGTCACCTTCGCGCGGCCGTCGAGCTTTCCACTCAGCCTGAGCGGAGAAAGCGCAACCAGGGCGTTGCCGCTCACGGTGAGCGATTGCGTGACGATGTCGCGGCCTGGCTGGTGCACTTCGACGCGACCGTCGCTCAACGCGAAGTCGGCGACCTTCACCACCCAGCCGTTCCTTTCGGCCTTCTTCGCCTTTTCGCTGACGCCACGGGTGGCGGTCAGATCAGCCGACGAGTCGGCTGGGGCAGTGGCACGCTGGAAGTTGTCGTTCACGAGGAAGAGCTTCGGTTCCTCGACCTTCACCGCGCTCAGTTCGAGCCGCTCATTCGCGAGCGCGCGCAAGGCGACGTCGGCCTCGACGCGCTCGATGGAAGCGACGAGCACGCCTTCGGGTGTGTAGAGGCGCAGCTTCGTCAGCACGACGTGGTTGCCCTCGAGCGTGATGGACTCGACGTCGAGCTTTCCTTCGATGTTCGAGTGCACGACCTCGAGCACCTGCCGCTTCAAGAACGCGCTGCCCGCACTCGTGCGCAGGAACGTCAACACGCCGAGCCCCAGCACGAACGGGAGCAACAGCAGCGCGAGCACCACCAGCCGGCGGCGCCGCTGCTTCTTGCGCTCCTGAGCGGAGAGCTCTTTCAGAACGCCTCCCCGATGCTCAAGTGTGCGCTGCAGAGATTGTCTGGAGCGCCGCCGTAGCCCGCGGGCACCGCGCCGTAGATGAACGGCTTCTGAATCGGCAGGCCGGAGCCCACGCCGAGGAAACACCCGGGCGCGCTGCCAATCGCCTTCACGTCACCGCCATCGGTGCCGGAGAGGTTGGTGACCTGCTGCGCGCCGCCCACGAAGGGAAGCCGCACGCCGAGGTCGACGCGAATCGGCCCGAGCGGCGTTCGGTAGCGCACGCCAAAACCCACCGCCGTGTACAGCGATTGGCCGAGGTTGGTCTTCGCTCCGAGCGGCTCGGTGGTGACGAGACCCCAGTCGTTGAAGATGGCGAGGACCCACGACTCCGAGACCTGCCAGCGCAATTCGAGCGCGCCTTCGAGCAGGCCCGCGCCACCGAGCGGGAGCGTGGTGCCCTCGGTGTAATACGGCAGCACCGGACAGCCCGGCTTGCCCGTGCACGCGTCGTCGGGGCGGAAGGTGGGCACGGCGATCTGCGGCGAGAGTCGGCGTTGGTAGAAGCCGCGCATGTTCGCGCCGCCGGAGAAGTAGCGAACGACGATGGGCGTGTCGTTCTCGGGCGCGAAGAGCGAGCCGGCCTTGAGCCGCATGGCGACGGTGAATTGTTTGTCTTTGCCGAAGCTCACGTAGCCGCGCGCCTCGGGCGTCACCTTGAAGAACGGGCGGAGTTGCTGAGTGGATGAGACGCCGCTCGCGAGGTCGAGCGCGACGTAGAAGCCTTCCTTCGGCTCGAGCTTGTTGTCGCGCTTGTCGAACTCGGCGGTGATTTGGCCGTAGCCGACCAGACACACGCGCGGGAATTGCGGGCAACCGACCGCTCCGCTCGGCACGGTCTCGCGCAGCTCGAGCGGCGTGTGGAGCAGGAAGCCGTTGGCGTTGAGCGACGGGAAGATGGACAGGTCGACGCGCGGGCGCCAGATGAGACCAATCTTCGTCTCGAGCGCTTCGTAGTTGTACGAGTTGTCGAGCGTGCGGAGGAGATCGATGCTCCCCTGGAAGCTCACGGTGCGCTGGTTGAAGACGCGCGGCACCTCGTATTCCGCGTAGAGCCGCCCGGTCGGGCCCCAGTTCGCCAGCGGCGCGGCGCGAATCACGTCGACGATGTTGGGGAGGAACGCGATGCCGAGCTTGGCCTTGATGGTGAGGCGATCGAGCCGCGAGTCGTTGGAGAACAGTCGCGAGAAGCCGAGGTCTCGATTCGTGTATTCGAAGATGGCGCGCGCTTCCTGGCGAATGAGGTCTCCGCCGATGCCGCCGCCGATGCGAATGGAATGAAACGGTGCTTCGCGGGCGTCGATGATGACGGGCACGGTGAGCAGCTTGCGGTCGGGCAGGCCGCGGTTGACGCGCACGCCGGCGAAGATGCCCATCTGCAGCACGCGCGCCTGCGCCTTGCTCATCGCCTCTTCGCTGAACGGAGTTCCGCTGACGAGGTCAGGCGCGGCAACTTCGGCGATGTACTTCGCGGGGAGTCTTGCGCCGGGGTACGGCACCACGAACGTCGTGCCGAAGTTGTACCGAGGGCCGGTGGCGACGGTGAGGGCGAGGTCGACGCGCGCTCCTTCGGCGTCGACGAGCGCTTCGCCGGTCACCTGCGCTTCGGCGTACCCGAGCTCGCGGATGCGCAGACCGAGCATGGCCTTGGTCTTGAGCCAGTCTTCTTCGAGGAAGATTTGTCCGCTCTGTACGGGGAGGTCGGCGGTGAGCGCGGCTTGTTGATCATTCGGCAAGAGCTCGAGCCCGAGGAACTCGATGGTGTTGATCTTCGCGGGCTCACCTTCTTTGAGTCGCACCAGCAACCGAACGTGGAGCGGCTGCGGTTCGGTGATGACGTCTTCGAGGATGCGCGCCTGGTAGTAGCCGTTCGCCTCGTAGAAACGCTGAATGCGGCGGAGGTCGGCTTGCCAGGTGTTGGGATCGAACCACTCGCGACGGCCGAGCCCGGGAACCCAGTGCGGCACCCACGACGACTCGGCGGTGAGCACCTTTTCCTTGATGGCGCTCTCGGTGAGCTTCTTCTCGCCTTCGATGTCGAAGGAGTCGATCTCTCGCGCGTCGGGCGTCGGTGGCGCGGTGACGCACGCACTTCCCCCGAGCGTCAAGACGATGAGCAGCGCACGCGGGGACACTTCGCGATTTCTACTCGCAAGTTCGCTTGAGTGGCTTGCGTGAGTTCCGAGCGGGACATCAGCGCCTTCATTCTCTCCATCGAGTGGAGAGATGGTCCGCGCGGGCTGACGCCAGCGAATGGTGACGACCCACTGCAGTACCGTGGGTCGGCGCGCACGAGCGGAGAGCGGCAGCCCCAGAAAGGCGGGCTCGAGCTCACGGTGTGGGGCCTCACGAAGGACGAAGGTCCCGTGCGCGCGACGTTCCACGGGCAGGAAGCGGTGATGTTCGTGCCGCGCCACGCGGAGACGAGAGCCGGCCGACGCGTGCAGCGCGCATTGAAGACACTGCAGGGAACACCGGTCGACGCGGTCTACTTCCCGACCCAGCGCGCGTTGCTCGACGAGAAGGCGCGGATCCGCGGCGGCGGTGGTCTCACGTACGAGGCCGACCTGAAGCCGTCGAATCGCTTCGCCATGGAGCGGTTTCTCAAGGGCGGCGCCTCGCTCCGTGGTGTCGTGACCTCGCGCGACGGCGTGTTGCGCATGACGAATCCGCACATCAAAGCGCTCGATGACGTGCGGCCTTCGCTGAAGTGTCTGT
>JAEUJS010000636.1 GCA_016792935.1 Archangium sp.
TGCCCATCACGCTCAGCGGCACCGCGAACGACCCCGAAGACGGAACGCTCACGGGCGGCGCGCTGGTGTGGACCAGCGATCGCGCCGGAGTCATCGGCAGCGGCGCGCAGGTCACCTTCAACAACGCGGCGCTCGGAGCGCACCGCATCGTCCTCACCGCCACCGATGGCAGCGGCCGCACCGGCATCGCGTCGATCACGCTCAACGTCGTGCGCCCCGGCACCAACCGCCCGCCCGTGGTGATGCTGACCGCTCCGCAGAATGGCGCGCAGCTCACGCTCGGCACGCCCACGCAGTTCACCGGCTCGGCGAGCGACGTCGAAGACGGCACCCTCACCGGCCCCGCCCTGGTGTGGACCTCGAGCGCCGACGGAAATCTCGGCACCGGCGCCAGCCTGACCGCGACGCTCACCCAGGGCGTGCACACCATCACGCTCACGGCCACCGACTCGATGAGCGCGACCGGCAGCGCGTCGATCACCGTCAGCGTGAATCAGCCGAACAACCAGCCGCCGACGGCGATGATCACCATGCCGACGTCGATGCAGACCATCTTCCAGGGCGCCGCGATCACCTTCGCCGGCACGGGCAGCGACCCCGAAGACGGACCACTGAGCGGCACCTCACTGACGTGGTCGTCGTCACTCGACGGCACGCTCGGCACGGGCAGCCCGCTCACCAACTCGACGCTCACCGTCGGAGATCACGTCATCACGCTCGTGGCGCGCGACTCCGGAGGAAACTCTGGCACCGCGACGATCTCCGTGCGGGTGTTGCCGATGAATCAGGCGCCGACGGTCACCATCACGGCTCCCACGACGGGCTCGATGTTCACTGCGGGCACGGTGATCGCGTTCACCGGCACCGCCACCGATCCCGAAGATGGCAACCTCACCGGCGCCGCAGTGCGCTGGAGCTCATCGATCGACGGAGCGCTCGGCAGCGGCGTCGCGCTCAGCCTCGCGTCGCTCAGCGTCGGCACGCACTCCATCTCGCTGGTGGCCACCGACTCCGGCGGCCGTACGGGCAGCGCGTCGATCTCGATCACCGTGAACATGGCGCAGATGAACGTGCCTCCGCTGGCGCGGCTGACCGGGCCGAGCTCGGGCACGACCATCGACTCGCTCACCTTCGACGGCTCGACCTCGACGGACACCGACGGCACCATCGTCAGCTACCGCTTCGACTTCGGAGACGGCTCGATGCCGATCACCTCGGCGATGCCGACCGCGGCGCACGCCTTCACCATGCCGGGCACCTTCACCATCACCCTCACCGTCACCGATGACGACGGAGCGACGTCGAACGCCACGCTGATGGTCACCATCACGCAATTCGTGCGCGTACCGGTGGTGGTGTTGCCGACGGTGGCGGACGTGGGCAACGCGTGTGCGATCTCGACTCCGGGCTCGCGCGTCTTCCTCGCGTGGACGACCGCGACGCACCCCGGCCTGATGTTCGGAGAGCGCGTCAACGGCACAGTGCAAGCCGAAGTCGTCGACGGCCTCGGCTTCAACACCGGTGGCGTCGTGCGACAGCTCATCTCGATGCAGGTCGACGCGAGCAACAACCCGCACCTCGTCTACGTGCGCGACAACCAGGTCTTCTACGCGACGAAGTCGGGAGGCATCTGGATTCGAGAGCGCGTCGACAACGCCACCTCTGCGTACACGACGGCGCAGGCGGGCGACGAGTCGTCGGCGCCGTCGATCGCGCTGAACGGCACGACGCCCATCGTCCTCTACGCGACGGGAGCGAGCACCAACGCGATCCGCTCGGTGATCTCGACGCGCACCGGCCCTGGCGTGTGGACCACGAGCGTCGTCACCGTGCCCGGGTTCAACACCAGCTACGAGATGACGCCCAGGGGCGAGCTGGTGATCGACGGTATGGGTCGGCACCTCTTCGTGGCCTACGGCGTCGACTCGACGTTCAACTACGCGTACCGGCTCGTCGCGTGGACCAGCGCGGCCACCGCGGCGATCAACACCAACACCTTGAGCTCGCGCATCGGCATGGCGCTCTCGTCTCCGTCGCGCGTGTTGATGATGAGCGGCACCGGCGTGCTCGACGTCTCGCTCAGCGCCACGTTCAGCGCGTCGACGTTCACGCTCTCGCCGGTCGAGCTGAGCGGAACCAGCCAGCACGCCATCGCGGCTGACTCGAACGGCTGGCCGCGGCTCCTCGTGCGGCACGGTTCCGATCTCGAGGCCGTGCGCTCGCTCGGCGCTCCGGGCTTCTGGTCGTGGACCGAATTGGGTTCGATCAGCAACGGCGTGATCGACGCCTCGGTCGACGGCGCCAACGAGACGCGTGGCTGCTTCATCCGCGCCGGCAACTTGATGCTCTACTGAGCCCCTCATTCGTTATGTTGCGTGGGCGAGGTGGCGATGTCCGACGTGTCGTGTCGCGCGTTCTCCTACTTCACGAGCGCTGAGTCGAAGGGCTTCATCTCAGTCGACGCGCTGGTCGACGGCCTCGGCGTCTCGCGCGCCACCCTGTCTGACCCGGAAGCGCGCGTCTCGTGGGACGTGTGGGCCGAAATCTGCGAGCGCTTTGCTCTCGCGTTGAAGACCGACGAGGCCCTGATCGAAACGGCCGGTGCCCTGGTCACCAGCGAGGGCTTCGCGGCCTATTTCGGCAAGGCGCTCGGCTTGCTCGTCGACACGCGCGAGCTCTACGAGCTGGGCGCCCGCTGGGTCGGGCCCACGCTCTACCGCCCGATGCAATTCGAGTGCAGCGCGCTCGACCGCTCGACGCTGCGCTTCACGGCGCGTCTGCGACCGGGCTTTCGGCCTTGTCGCCCCTGGTTCGTGATGGGGCTGGGGGCGCTGATCTCGCTGCCGACGTACATCGGTCTGGGGCAGGCCGTGGTCGAGGTGTCGAGCCTCAGCGACACGATGCTCGACACGCGCATCTCACCGCCGCCAGCGCCCGCGGCGCGCTCCATGCTGCGGCGATTCACCAACGCGCTGCGGGCCCCGTCGGCGATCTTCGACGAGCTGGCGCTGCAGCAGCGACAGCTCAGCCGGGCCCACGAGCAGATGCGCGGCACGACCCGCGCCTTCCGCAACACGCTCGACGCGTTGCCGTACCTCGTCGCCGTGCACGACAAGGGCCTCACCGCCACCAACCGCCAGCCACGTCCCGAGCAGGCGCGTGTGCTCTACGCGAACCCGGCGTTCGCCTCGTTCTTCGGCCAATCACCTTCGTCGGTGGTCGGCGTGGAATTGGCGCACTTCTTCCCGGGCGCCGATCGCGCCAGGCTGGCCAGCTGGCTCGACCCTGCACCCCATCGGGTGACGGTCGCCGACACGGGTTCCACGCTCGAGGTGCGCGGCTTCGACAGCATCGAGTTCGAAGGGCGCGAGGCCGCGATCTTCCACGCCACGCGCGTCACCGACGCCGAGCTCGAGCGCGATCGGTCCGAGGCCGCGCTGCACGGGCTCCTCGACGCGTTTCCCGACGTGGTGCTCCGCTTCGATCGCCACCGAGTGCTCCAGTCAGTCCACGGCGCCGGCGGCCCGGAGCTCGCCGAGCTGCGAGCGCGTGTAGGGCAACACGCCACCGCGGTGCTCGCGCTCTTCCACTGGGTCGATGCCTCGATGAACGAGACCGCCGCGGCCGATCTCGATCGCGCCTTCCACACGCGGCAGGTCGTCTCACGCCAGATGTCCTTTCCCCGGAAGGACGGCAGCCGCGCCGAGCTGCTGGTGCGTTACGCGCCGATTGGCGAAGAGCTCGCGCTCATCGTTCACGACGAGACCGAGCGGAAGCACGTCGACCGGCGTCTGGCGATCGCCGAGCGCATGGCGTCGCTGGGCACGCTCGCCGCGGGAGTGGCTCACGAGATCAACAACCCGCTGACCTGGGTGCTCGCGAACGTCGAGCATCTGCAGTCCCGCCTCGAAGCGGTCGCCGACCGCGAAGTCACGGAGCTCCTCTGCGAAGTACGCGATGGCGCACGCCGCATCGCCGCCACCGTGTCCGGCATGAAGGGGCTCAGTCGCGTCGAGGCCCGCGCCACGGCGCCAGTCGCCTTGAAGCAGGTGATCGAACAAGCCGGCCGCATCACGCAGCACGAGCTGCGACAGTGCGCGAGGTTGGTGCTCGATCTCGCGCCCGTGCCCGACGTGCTCGCGCACGACGTCGAATTGGGCCAGGTCTTCATCAACCTGCTGGTCAACGCGGCGCATGCCATGCCGCCCGGCGCCAGCCCCGAGACGCACGCCGTCACGGTCACGCTCCGCAGCAGCGGTGAAAGCGTGACGGCCACCGTGACCGACGACGGGGTCGGCATCGATCCCGAAGTGCGCGCACGCCTCTTCGATCCCTTCGTCACCACCAAGCAGGGAACGGGCACTGGGCTCGGCCTGGCGATCTCGCGGCGCATCGTCGAGGACAGCGGCGGCACGATCGAAGTCGACAGCCGCCCGGGCAAGACGAGCTTCACCCTCACCTTCCCCGTCGCCGGGCCACGGCCGCTGCCGGCGCCGAGCGCTTCGCCGCCACGCACGGCGCGCCTCACGGTGATGGTGGTCGACGACGAGCGGCTGCTGGGAAAAGCCACCGCCCGACTGCTCTTCAACAGCCAGGTGACCGTTCACACCTCGGGTGCCCAGGCGCTGGCCGCCCTCGTCGAAGGGCCGCTCCCCGACGTCATCGTGTGCGATCTCATGATGCCCGGGGTGAGCGGCATCGATCTCTACGAGCGCCTGGCCCTCGCCCGCCCGGCTGCGCTCCCGCGGCTGATCTTCATGAGCGGTGGAGCCTTCACGCCACGCGCGATCGAGTTCCTCGCCACACACCCCGTTCGCCTCATTCACAAGCCGTTCTCGACTGGTGAGCTCAACGCGATCGTCACCGACGTGGCCAGACACGCAGAGGCGTAACTCTCCGGAAACCCTCCACCTTTCACGTTGACTCTGAGGGCTGGCCCGCTAGGAAGAACCCCGCGCTTTCCCCCAGCGCCCGATGGCCGCTGACTTGTCTTCTCTCTCCCCGGGTTCAACCACGTGAGCACCTTCGCGCTCGATCAGATCCAGGCGCAGATCCCGCAGGCCCTCGTCGAACGGTACAAAGACCGTCCCGGTGATGCGTGGGGCGTCATCGCCCGCGAGCACATCACCGCCGTCGTCACGCTCCTCAAAGAGAAGCTGGGCTTCAAGCTCTTCATCTCGATGGACGCGGTCGATCGCCTCCACCTCCCCGCGGAAGAGCAGGATCCGCGCTTCGAGGTCCTCTACTTCCTGCGCAACATCGAGCGGAACGAAGTCGCCCGCCTGAAGGTGCGCGTGAACGAGGGCGAAGACATTCCGACGATCATGAAGGTCTTCCAGGGCGCTGAGTGGGGCGAGCGCTTCTGTTGGGACTTCTACGGCATCGTCTTCACCGGCGGCATCAAGCGCCGCATCCTCATGTACGAGGAATTCCAGGGGCACCCGCTCCGCAAGGACTACCCGCTGCGTGGCCGCCAGTCGCTCACGCCCGAGCGTCCCATCAAGGACATCTTCCGCGGTCCCGGCACCAACGGCGTGCAGGACTGATCAACCTTCGCATCACCCGAGGAACACCCAATGGCAGCTGGTGACGAATACGATCCGACTCCGAGCGAAGACGAGCTCGAAGCGCATCTGCAGACGCGAAACATGGTCGTCAATCTCGGCCCGTCGCACCCCGCGACGCACGGCACGGTGCGTCTGCGCATCGAGCTCGACGGCGAGAACATCGTGAAGATGGACACCGAGATCGGGTTCCTTCACCGCGGCTTCCAGAAGAGCTGCGAAAACGTCACGTGGACGCAGGTGCTCCCGTACACCGACCGCCTCGACTACGTCGCCGCGCTCCACAACAACTTCGGTTTCTTGCACGCGGTCGAGCAGTTGATGGGCGTCGATATCCCCGAGCGCGCGAAATACATCCGCGTGATCGGCGCTGAGCTGCACCGCCTCGCGTCGCACCTCACGACGGCTGGAGCGCTCTCCCTCGAGCTCGGCGGCTTCGGCGCGTTCCTCTACGCCATCGAAGCGCGTGAGCTGATCACCGACCGCGTCACCGAGCTCACCGGAGCCCGCCTCACCACCAGCTACGGCCGCATCGGTGGCTTGAACCGCGACGTGCCCGCGGGCTGGCTCGACAAGGTCCTCAAGTCGCTCGAGAAGATCGAAGAGCTGTCGAAGGAAGTCGACGGCCTGATGACCCGCAACCGCATCTTCACCGACCGCACCCGCGGCACCGGCATCATCACCAAAGAAGACGCGCTCGACTTCGGCTTCACCGGCCCGTGCCTGCGCGCGTGCGGCGTGAAGTACGACGTGCGCAAGGCCAGGCCGTACTGGGTCTATGACCGAATGAACTTCGAGGTGCCGCTCGGCCACAACGGCGACAACTTCGATCGGTACTACCTGCGGGTGCTCGAGACGCACCAATCGGTGGCGATCATTCGCCAGGCGATTCGTGAGCTGCCGTCGGGGCCGATCATCGTCGACGACCCGCGCATCG
>JAEUJS010000699.1 GCA_016792935.1 Archangium sp.
CGCAGAGCGGCGGCGTGTTCCACGTGCGCTTCCAGGCGTTCAGCAACGCGCTCATGGGCCAGGGCACGGTGCGCGATGAATCGGTGAGCGGCGAGACGACGGAATCACTCCGCGTGCAGGTGGCGGGCGACACCGGAGAAGCGACCGGCGCGTGGCTCGCGAGTCTGGGCACGACGCAGACGACGCTGCGGTGGTTGCCGAACGCGCTGACGTCTCCGATGCCCCTCGTCGCTTCGACGTTCAACGGCCGCTCGGCGGACTTGAGTCTGGCGACGGTGAGCTCGGGCACGGCGGCGTTCTGGGCGCAGGGCGCGGTGATGCCGCGGCTGGTCGGTCTCTCGCTCGGCAGCGATGCGGGCGTGCGCGACTTCACGCCGATGGGCGTCACGGGACTCTTCGCTCCGGGCGTGACGTCACTCGACGGCGGCGTGCTGCACGTCGGCTACGAAGCCGACCGCGGAACGGGACTCGATCTCTTCGGGCAAGTCGTCTGCCGTCCGTAACGCACGCTTCGCAGCACGACGCAGGGTTTGCGCGACGAGTGCAGGCAAACTGCGCAAATCGTCACGTGGTGTGGTTGTTGCTCTTCCTGAGCGCATGAGCATCGTCGCGTTGGTGTTGAGTGGAGTGTTGTCTGCTGGCGCTCCTAGTCTCGAAGTCATCGAGTTCGATCAGCCGGGACGAACGCTGGTGCTCGACAAGCTGCCGCTGGTCGAGCGCACCTCGAACGACGTTCAGTATCGGGGCACGCGGGTGTTTCGCGGCATCACGCTCGACAAACTGATCGACGCGGCGAAGCCGGGCTTCGGTTCAGACCTGGTGGTGCTCCGCTTCAAGAACGGAATGGTGGTGCCCTTCCCGTTTCGCAAGCTGGCCCTGGTGAAACAACTCGACGCCTTCGTGGCGCTCGAGCTGAAGGTCGACCGCGCGTGGACCTCTTCGTTTCCCTCGATTGGTAAAGCCGGCGCGGAGGAACGCGATCGCCGCCCGATCGTCCTCGGAGCAAACAAGCTGGTGGTGGCGAACGGCTGGCATCCATCGCTCCCCGAAGGCGCCTCGCCTGATGCGTCACCGTGGCTCTACGTCGATTCGCTCAGCTCGATGGAGTTCACGACGAGCGACGTGTGGAACGCACAGTTCCTCGCGAAGAGCGACGACCCTCAGGTGAAGCAGGGAGAGAAGCTCTTCTTCGGTCGTTGTGTCTTCTGTCACGGCGTGAAGAAGGCGGGCGCGACCTGGGGCTGGGACTTCGTGGTGCCGGTGCCGCTCTTCCAGCACCGTGGCCCGAAGTCGCTGTGGCTCCACGTGAAGTCGCGGCAGGCTGACGCGCCGGAAACAGGCCTGATGATGCCCGCCTTCCGCGACGTCACCGAGGCCGACGCCGCCGCGTTGTGGAAGTGGATGGAAGCGATTGCGCGGTGATCAGTTGTTGCAGAACGAGTTCGACCCGGGCTCCTGGTACGCGATCATCACGTACCCAAGCTTGGTGATGACGCCCGTGTTGAAGCCAGCGTTCACGTAGTTCCCACGCACCGGCTCGAGCCCGCACTGGCTCGCGCCCGACGAGTAGAGCGACATCTTGTCGTTCGCGCCGACGCCGTTGGCCTGGCCCCAAGGAACTCTGATGTCGACACCGGCGCTCACGTCGAGGCCGAGTGGATCAATTCGATACACCGGCGACCAATCGACGCCCGGAGGCGCGAGCGAAGTCTCGGTCACGGTGATGACCGTCGCCGACGCGAGAGCGCCGGGCGGGAACGTGAGTCGGAACGGCGCTCCACTTCCGAGATTTCCGCCCTGCTGACCGACGAGCTCGACCGTTCCGCCTGCCGGGCCAATCGTCGCAGAGACCGTCTCGTTGGCGCCCTTGCGGCACATGCCGAGACTCGTCTGGCCGCGACGCGAGCAGAGACAATTGCCCGACGTCGGCGGCTGCACCGTGTTCTGCGAGTTGACCAGGCTGACCGATCCGCATGAGCCATCGGGAAGGAGCCCGTTGCTCCCCGAGCTGAGCGCGTCGCCGTTGTCGCCAACGGGCTGCAGACAACCACTCACTGCCAACACCACCACCGCCACCGCGAACGTTTTGGTCATGGACGGAAGACACCATGACGCTCGCAGATGGGACAAGTGGCCTCTACGGCTGCGGAGGTGTGATCGAGAAGTCACCGTTCGCGTAGATGCCGATCTTCCGGTTGTTCTCGGTGCCTGCGAGCCCGCAGTTTCCCTGCGTGGCGAAGACGTCAGCGGTGAAATCCGTGTACGCGCAGTAGTTGTACGTGGGCGCCGCGCTGTGGAGCCGCATCGGGAACATCATGTCGTTCCCTCCCTGCGTGTACGCCTCGCCGTCCCATTGCTGCGAGGCGAGCTGCATGTCGCAGTTGTTCATTCCAATCACGCCGGTCCACGTCTGCGCCGTGAGGCACATGCGCGTCGCGATGTTGCGGAAGATGAAGCGATTGCCCGCGAGGCGCGTGACTTCCCACCGCTGATTCGGCTGACCGGGATCACACGCCGAGGTCGAGCGCACGTCGCCTGCGTTGTCGTACAGGCAGCGGCCAATCTTGAACTTGATGAGCGACCACGGCGGCTCGCCGTTCGGAGTCGAGTCACACGCATCACCCGAACCATCCATGTCGGTGTCGGTCTGCGTTGGATTCAAGACCATCGGACAGTTGTCGCGCGCGTCGATGATCAGATCGCCATCGGTGTCGGGATCCGCCACGGAATCGCACTCGTCTCCGAGCCCGTCGTGATCGGTGTCCTGCTGCGTGGTGTTCGCGACTGCGGGGCAGTTGTCGGAATCATCGGGCACGCGATCGCCGTCGGTGTCGGTGGTGTTGCTGCTCGAGTCGCACGCGTCACCGAGCGCATCGAAGTCGACGTTGGCCTGAGTCGCGTTCGCGATGCTCACGCAGTTGTCGTACGGGTCGAACACGCCATCGCCATCACCATCGACGAGCGGAGGCGGCGCCGCGGGACACCCTCCCGGTTCACACGACCAATCGGGGTAGACGAAGTTCACGAACAGATTGTTGGGAGCGCACATCTCTTCAACGATGGGATCCATCGTGCACGCGACAGAGAAGTAGCTGCCCGCAGAGCGACTCGAGTTGTTGATCAACACGTGCGAGGTCACCGTGCCCGTGAAGTCGCCGGTCACCTGCACCGTGCCGCTCTCGTTGCCGGATCCGCCGAAGTCGGTGTCCTGGGTGAACTCTCCGTTGACGGTGAGGTTGATCATCATCGGCACCGTCGCGTTCGGGTTCGCGTTCGTCGGGTCCGTCGCCCAATCGTGTACATCGACGCTCACCGCATGTGAGCAATTGGTGTACGTGAACTTGCTGATCGCGCGCAGGCCGCTGAGCGAGACGTTCCACACTTCGGTGCCGGAACCGCCATCACACGCGGTCATCCAGTTGCCGGTGCCTGTCGGGTTCGCACACCCGTTGAGGCGGCATTGCATCTCTTCCTTCCACTTCACGAACGCGCGGGCGAGCACGATGTTGTCCCACGGCAGCGGCGGCGTTCCGCGCGGGGTCGGGTCGCACACATTGCCGATGCCATCGCGATCGTCGTCGCCCTGATTCACGTTCCACACGGTGAGGCAGTTGTCGGCGGTGTCGGGCCGGCCATCTCCATCGGCGTCAGGAGCACCGTTCGCTTCACAC
Source organism: Archangium sp. (assembly GCA_016792935.1). Classification (GTDB taxonomy): domain Bacteria; phylum Myxococcota; class Myxococcia; order Myxococcales; family Myxococcaceae; genus Archangium_A. The sequence continues at coordinate 3,672 of JAEUJS010000699.1, forward strand.
GCGTCGCCGATGCCGTTCCCGTTGTTGTCGACCTGATCAGGGTTGCCGTCGACGGGACAGTTGTCCATCGCGTCGGGCACTCCGTCGTTGTCGCGATCGATGACGACCTGCGTGCAGTCGAGCGTGTAGTTCGCGGAGACCAGCGCGACCGTCTTTCCCGAGCGTGCGGGCCACTCGAACGCGAGGCGGATGCCGACGATGAAGTCGGTGCTCAGCTCAGACTGAGGACAACCGATGGTGATCTTCCGCTCATCAGGAACGGTCGCGCCGACGCACGCGCCATTTTCCATCTGCGGCTCGGAGCCGTCAGTGGTGAAGCACACCGTGCGGCCATCGAGCGCGTGGATCTCCACGACTCCGCTCGCGGTGTTGAAGTCGTAGTTTGGATCAGGCTCGAAGATGTCAGCCGGCGACGGAACGGCGGGCGGACCAGCGCACGACGACAACAAGCTCAGGACCGCGAAAAACGTCCCCCTCTCCCTCGGGGCGAGGGTCGGGGTGAGGGAGCGCACCCAGCGCAGAAAACGAGGCACGGCGAGAGACTACTTCACTTCATGAACTTCCCGCGGCTCTGGTCGATGGCCGTCTCGATCAACGCCTTCATCTTCGGCCCCACGGCGTCAGCAAGATTGCGCGGCCCGAAGCGATTCCACGAGCCTGCGAAGACGACGGCCGAGAGCGGCTGCTCCTCGAAACCAGCGAGCCTGTTGGCGAACCATGCAGAGCTCCCGTTGCTGCCGGAGCGCAGCTCGAGCTTCCAGCCTTCAGCTTCGCGAACGAGCGTCACGCCGCTGCTGACCGCGAGCCGCTTCAAGTTCGCAGGGAGAGGCAGCGAAGCGACTGCCTTGATGTCATCGGTGTGCACCGTGAGCGAGGTCAGCCCCTGCGCACTCGGCCGCTTGAGGAACGCCTTGAGCTGCTTCTCAGAGGCATCCGACACTTCGAGTGACTCGAGCTTCGGGAACTCAGCCTTCGCCACCTGCACGAGGTCTTGCACCCCGAGCGAAGTGAGCCGCGGGAACGTGCCGCTCATCGAATCGTACGTTTCGAGTTCAACCAGTTGGTTGAATTGCTTTCCAATCTTCGGAGTCGCACGCTTGAGCCGCTCGACGGTCTTCCACTCCGGAGCCGTGGGGTGGAGCCTCTCGGACACGAGGTAGCCGAGTTCTCCGGCGACCAGGAAGCCGCGCTCGTAGGTGCGCTTCTCGAGCACGGTGACGAGCGGGCCGCTCCAGATGCGTTCGTGTTTGTCGAGGAGCGAACGCATGCGTGCCCGCTGCGCGGTCGTCAGCTTCGGAGCCAGCTGCAGCGTGATGAATTCCCCGCGTGGATCTCCGCGTGCGCTCAGCGCATCGGCGTACACCGCGCGCGCGCCGTCATCTTCGGGCCTCGCGTAGATCGCCTCGAGCAACGTACCTTCATCACCGCTCGCCGCCGGCGCCTCGACGCTCTTCACCACGTCTTCGAGCTGCTTCTTCACCGCGGCATCGAGCGGAACGCACTTCGCGAGCGACTTCTCGAGCGCCTTCGCCTCAGCGTGCGTGATGTTCGACCGTTCGTCCTTCGCCGCTTCGACGACGACCGCGTCAGCGTGTTGCATCAGCACGTCGAGGAGCGGCGGGAAGTACGACGGCACGGTGAGGTGCCCACGCGCGAACGACTTCGCGAGCACCAGCGCGTGCGCGCCGATGCGCGGATCCGCAGGCCACGCAGCGAGGGCAACCATCAAGCGATGCCGGTCCGCCCAATTGCCGACGGGATTGGGCTCGAGCATGCGGCCCACGACGCCGGGGGCCTTCTCCTTTGCCCAGGCGAGCTGCTTCTTCACGATGCCGGCTTTGGGGCCAGTCAACGGTTTGACCGTTTGGTCAACCTGTTGGCCGACGCCGACGATCAACCGATGCAACGTCGCATCGCGAGACGTGCGCCACAGCGGCAACGCGAGCTGCAGCGCTTCGAGCCACTTTCCACCACGAACTGCCTTCAGCAACTCTTCGACCGTCTTCATGAGCCGCGCGGACCCTAACCGAATAGCGTTCGTGCTTCATGAGCTGCCCTCCGGTGCTCGAGCTCGACGCGTTCGCTTCTGGGTCGCTCGACACCATTCGCGCGGAAGTGGTCGATGCACACGTCGCCACGTGCGAGCGCTGCAAGACGCGCCTCGTTCAATTCTCGAAGACGCTCGGAGCGCTCGTCGACGCGACGGCGGCCACTCCGATTCCGCTCGAGGAATCGCACTACGTGCCGGTGCTCAACGACGGCGGAGAGCAGATCGAGCTCGGTCGCGGCGGCATCGGCCGCGTGCTGCTGATGGGCGACACGCACCTCGGTCGGGACGTGGCGATGAAGGTGCTGCTCGCGCGCGGAACGAAAGCGCCCGAAGAACAACGCGGCATCGAACTGCGCTTCGTGCGTGAAGCGCGCGTGACAGGTCAGCTCGAGCACCCGGCGATCGTGCCTGTGTATGAATTGGGACGGCGGCCCGACGGAAATCTCTATTACGTGATGCGGCGCGTGAGTGGTCGCACGCTCGACGCCGCGCTCGAAGAAGCGGCCGATCTCCAGGCGCGGTTGGCGTTCATGCCGCACGTGCTCGCCGCGTGTCAGGCCATCGCGTACGCGCACAGCCGTCACGTCGTGCATCGCGACTTGAAGCCGCAGAACGTGATGCTCGGAAAATTCGGAGAGACCCACGTGGTGGACTGGGGTCTCGCCGCGGTGCGCGGAAGTGATCAAGCGCCGTCGCTGAGCAAAGCGTCGGACAGCGGGACGGTGCGGCTTGCTCCGAAGCTGACGAGTGGTGCGGAGATGGTGATGGGCACTCCGGCGTACATGAGCCCGGAGCAGGCGCGCGGACAGATCGCGCTCGTCGACGAATTGAGCGACGTGTGGGGCCTGGGGACGATTCTGTACGAGGTGCTCACTGGCGTGCCGCCGCGCAATTCGCTCGACCGCTTCAACGTGAAGCCGGTGTTGGAAGTCGAGCCGAACGCGCCGCGTGAGCTCGCAGCGATTTGCACCAAGGCGCTCGAGGAAGTTCGACAGAAGCGCTACCAATCTGCGGAAGCGGTGGTGAACGACGTCGCGGCGTACGTGCATGGCCGGCGCGTCGAGGCGTATTCGTATCGCGCGATCGATCTGCTGCGGCGGTTTGCGTGGCAGTACCGCGCTCCGCTGTTCGTGGGATTGGCGGCGTTGATCACCATCATCACCATGTCGGTGATCAGCGTGCGGCGGGTGCGGGCCGAGCGTGACGAAGCGCGGCAGCTCGCGCAGTTGGTGTTCGGCGATTTGGGCAAACACCTCTCACCGCAACCTGGAGTGTCTCCCGTGGTCGACGCCGTCACGCAGCGCGCGTTGACGTTCTACGAGGGCACGCTCGACGAGCAGGACGTGCCGACCGCGGAGCGCGAAGAGATCGCCGGAGCGATCGTGCGGTTGCTCCAGCTCAACATCTCGCTGGGGAAGTACACCGAGGCTGCGCGACTGAAGAAGGCGTGTGATCGCCTGACGTCTCCGCTGTCGAAGGAGCGCGGCGTCACCTTGCTCGCGACGTCGGTGAACTGTCAGACCGGAGCGGCGTCGGCAGCGCTGCAACAGAACCTGCTCGCTGAAGCTGAAGCAGAGCTGAAGGAAGCCGACCGTCGCTTCGCGTTGGGACCCGCGGAATGGACCGATCCGTCGTGGAAAGCCGCGCAGTCCGGCGTGTTGTCGCGCTGGTTCTCGCTCGAATACGCGCGTGGAGATCTCGAGCGCGCGAAGAGCTACGCCGAGCAGGAAGTGGCGCTCGACGAGAAGCTGCTCCAGGCGACGCAGTCAGGAGAGCGGCGGCAGAGCTTGAGCGCGTCGCTCCGAGATCTCGCGCTGGTCGAGCTGGCGCAGGGAGACATCGCGCAATCACTCACAGCAGGAGACCGCGCCATCACGGTCTTGCGATCTGACGCGGCGCCGTCGCGGCATGAGTTGACGATGCTGGCGAGCGCGCAGACGCAGCAGGCGAACACGTTGCGCATGAGTCCGGTGAAGGAAGATCGCGAGCGCGCTCCGAAGCTCGAGCGTGAGGCGGTGGACAGCTACGAGCGCGTGCTCAAGGAAGATCCGGGGCTGGTCGAAGTGCGGGCGGACTACGGCCTGCTGCTGGTGCGCATGGGCGAGGGGCAGCGAGCGCTCGAACAGTTGCAACGCGCCGAGGCGACCGGAGCGACGTTGGCTCCGGAGACGTACGTGATGGCCGCGTTGCTCGCAGGCCGCACTGAGCTCGTCGTCGCGCGGAAAGATCAGCTCATCGCAGCGGGGCAACATCGCGGGCTGTGGGTGCTGGCGCTCGCGCTCGCGTCACGCGGAGACAACGCAGGAGCCGCGGAAGCCGCGCGGCTCGCTGTGAAAGACGAGCAGCCGTTCGTCGAGTGGCCGAGCGCAGGCATCCACGCGTTCGCGAAGAAGGTCGGCGGCAAGAATGGAGCGGCGATCGAGAAGTTCGCGACCGACTACGACGCGACGCTCGACGCAGGGAAAGACGAGTGGGCGCCCGTCTTCGAGCGCTTCGCCGCCGACCTCGAACGCAAGTAACGAAATGAGATGTGGGGTGAGGACAAGGAGAGAAGGAGAGGAGGACTTCCCCTCCCTCGGGGAGAGGGTCAGGGTGAGGGGGAGAAGGACAGGTGATCGGTAACACTTTGGGGTGTCAGGGCGGGAACAGGTTTCCTTTGTTTCCCCTGAGCACCAGCGACTCCGTGTCGCCGGACGTGGTGACGCGTTTAG
>JAEUJS010000043.1 GCA_016792935.1 Archangium sp.
CGCGGCCCGTCCCACGTGGAGAGCGCGTCGGGATCGACCGAGTGCGCGATGCGATTGAACGCCACCTGCAGCGTGGTCACCGCTTCAATCTCGGCCCGCAGCGCCTGAATGGTCTGGCTGTGCATGCCCATCTTCTACAACGAAGGAGTAAGAGCGGCTTCATGTTCGAGCTGTTCCACGCCATCGGAAACGCAGACAGCGCGCAGGTGCGCCGCTTCATCGTCGAGAAGGACCTGACGGCGCACATCAAGTTCCGCAACGTGGCCTACGAAGAAGTGAAGAAAGATCTCACCGCCCGCGGAGGCACCACGCCGCCCGCGCTGTGGGACGGCACCACGCTGATCATCGGAGCCGACGCCGTCATCGCCAAGCTCAGCACGCTCTAATCACTCCACCTCGACCGTTCGCCCCTTCCCGAGCGGAGAACGCGGCAGCGCGGCCTTGAAGAACTCCGGCCACGGGCTGTGAATGCGCACACGCTTCAAGGTCTGACTCATCTTCGCCTCGAGCAACGCGCCGAACACCGGCTCGGCTTCGGCCGGAGTGAGATCGAACGACAAGTTGAGCTCTTCCAACTCGGGCCACTGCGCGGCGACGAGCGAAGGAATCGCCGAGGGCTGCAGCTCGCCCGCGATGAAGGTCTTCAACTTCGGCATGACGATCTTCCCGAGCTCGTGCCCGACGCCGCTGAGCTGCAACGACTCCAGCTCGCTCCACGCGGCGTACAGCGGCTCGACGTTCCCGAGCGTGAGCCACTCGTCCTGACGCGGGCGGCCGATGCTCTCGATTTCCAGCACCGAGAACTTCTTGAGCGCGGGAAAGCGAATGCGTCGCGTGTCTGCGAAGAGCGCCGTGAGGTCGACGCCGGTGATTCCCGTCACCGTCAGCGTGTGCAACGTGCGCGCAGGCAGCCACCGCGTGAACTCGCGCAGCGCATCGAGCGGAGGCTCTTCATCGAAGTGCAGCCGCAACGACGAGAGAAACCCCCTTTCCCACTTCGAGTCGCCCACGATGCCAGGCAGCGCTTTCCGCAGCCGCGCGCGCATCACGTCGCCCAGCTCGAGCTCCCGCGAGGGGTTGGTCTGATCCAACTGCAACAGGATGAACTCGCCGTGAACGTCTCCCCGCTCGAGGAGATCGTCGGCCAGCACGCGCAGCGCCGGGCTCGAGTCAGGGGTGGGCGTCACACTCACGGGGCGGAAGATATCCAGCCAGCAATGTGATCGAACATGCGACCTCCGGTACACTCTGCCCCGGCCGCCACCCTCCGCTGCACCGTTCCCCAGGGCACCCCATGTCTTCCCGGTCTTCCCGAGTCTCTCTCGCGCTCGTCGCGGCGCTTTCGCTCGCCGGAATGTCCGGCTGCTCGCGCACCAGCCTCTTCATGTGTGGAAACCCGGGCGACCCGCCGTGTCCCGACGGGTATTCGTGTGTCGACAACCGTTGTCAGCTCGGCGTCATCGGCTGTCAGGGCAATGAGACGACGTGTGGCGGCCGCTGTTCTGATCTCCAGACCGACGAAGCGAACTGTGGCTCGTGTGGCCGCGCCTGCGCCGCCGGAGCCGTCTGCCAGGCCGGCGCGTGCACCGCGTCGTGTCCCAACGGTCAGGCCTCGTGCAACGGCCGCTGCATCGACGTCACGTCTGATCGCCTGAACTGCGGCTCGTGCGGCAACACCTGCGACGCGCTCGAGCTGTGCGTCACCGGCAACTGCAACTGCAACGCGCCGCTCGCCAACTGCAACGGCACCTGCACCGACACCAACGCGGACGCGATGAACTGCGGAGCCTGCGGCACCGTGTGCAGCAACGGCCAGTTCTGTCAGCAGGGTCGCTGCGTGATGACGTGCGCTCCGGGTCTCTCGATTTGCGGCACGGGCTGCGTAGACCTGCAGACCGACCCGTTCCACTGCGGTGGCTGCTCGACGGTGTGCGGAGGCAACGCCACCTGCGCCGGCGGCCGCTGCGTCGCGCGCTGCCAGCCCGGAGAGCTGTTCTGCAACGGCCTGTGCGTCGACCCCCGCACCGACACCAACCACTGCGGCGGCTGCAACGCGCCCTGCGCCCCGGGACAGACGTGCAACAACGGCCAGTGCATCCAGAGCTGCTTGCCCGGTCAGCAGCTGTGCAACGGCGCGTGCGTCAACGTCGGCAGCGACCCGCGCAACTGCGGCTCGTGCGGCTTCACCTGCGGCCCGCTCGAGCAGTGTCAGAACGGACGGTGCGAGGTGACGTGCCAGAGCCCGTTGCTCTCGTGCAACGGCACGTGCGTCGACCCGCGCTTCGACCTCTTCAACTGCGGCATCTGCAACCGCGTCTGCGGCGCCGGTCAGATGTGCAGCAACGGCACCTGCACCTCGATTTGTCCCATCGGCACCACCAACTGCAACGGCGTGTGCCGTGACCTCGGGTCGGACCCGAACAACTGCGGGGCGTGCAACCGCACGTGCGGCCCCGGCAGTGTCTGCCGCAACGGCATGTGCGCGATGACGTGTGGCCCCAACCTCACGCAGTGCGCTGACGGCTCGTGCGTCGACGTGACGAGCGACCCGCGCAACTGCGGCGCCTGCTTCAACGCGTGCGCGCCCGGAGCCAGCTGCGTCAACCGCGTGTGCACCATGATTTGCCCGCCCGGCACCGTGAACTGCAACGGCGTGTGCACCAACACCACCAGCGACCCGTCGAACTGCGGCGTGTGTGGCTTCGCGTGCCCGATGGGCATGTTGTGCACCGCCGGCACCTGCGCGTGTCCCGCGGGCTCGAGCTTCTGCAACGGCCGTTGCGTCACCACCAGCAACGACCCCAACAACTGCGGCGGCTGCAACGTTCGCTGCGCGGCGGGCCAGACCTGCAACAACGGCATGTGCGGGTGTCCGACCGGCACCACGAACTGCAACGGCACCTGCGTCGACACGCGCACCAACCCGTCGAACTGCGGCGCCTGCGGCAACACGTGCGCCATCGGCCAGGCGTGCACCAACGGCGCGTGCGTCTGCCCGCCCGGAACTCAGCTCTGCAACGGCCGCTGCGTCGCCACCGGCAGTGACACGCAGAACTGCGGCGGCTGCGGCAACGTCTGCGCGACGGGAGCGGCCTGCCTCAACGGCACCTGCACCTGCGGCCCCGGTCAGCAGGTCTGCAACGGCGTGTGCGTCGACACCACCAGCAGCCCGACGAACTGCGGCGGCTGCGGCAACACGTGCCCGATGGGCCAGAGCTGCACCATGGGCGTGTGCGGTTGCCCCGCGGGCCAGACGAACTGCAACGGCACCTGCGTCAGCACCAACGTCGATTCCAACAACTGCGGCGGCTGCGGCATTCAGTGCGGCTCGGGTCGCAGCTGCGTCAACGGCACCTGCCAGACGGCGTGTCCTCCGGGCTTCGTGCAGTGCGCGAGCGGGCTGTGCGTGAACACCTTGAGCGACCCGGCGAACTGCGGAGCGTGCGGCAATTCCTGCGGCAGCGGCACGTGCAGCAATTCCATCTGCCAGTGCTCGGCGGGCTTCATTCGCTGCGGCAACACCTGCGTGCCGCGCACCGACCCCAACAACTGCGGCTCGTGCGGCAACCGCTGCATGACGGGTCAGGTGTGCACTGGCTTCAACTGCCAGAACATGTGCTTCCCCGGTCAGCAGCAGTGCAACGGCACGTGCACCTTCACCCAGGCTGACGTGAACAACTGCGGCTCGTGCGGCAACGCGTGCGGCGGCGTCGGCTCGACGTGCGTGAACTCGCAGTGCCGGTGCACCGCGCCGTACGTGGCCTGCGGGAACAAGTGCGTGTTGCCCTCGAGCGACCCCAACAACTGCGGCATGTGTGGCCGCGCCTGCACCATGGGTCAGCAGTGCGACAACGGCAGCTGCGTGAACATGTGCCCCATGGGAGAGACATCGTGCAGCGGCGGCTGCGTCGACCTGCAGGGTGACTTCAACAACTGCGGCTCGTGCGGAAGGCGCTGCGGCACCAACGAGCAGTGCGTCAGCGGCATCTGCTTCTGCGCGGGCGGCTTCGGGTTCTGCAACGGCGTGTGCCGCGACCTGCAGAGCGACCGCACCAACTGCGGCATGTGCGGCCGCGTCTGCGGAGCGGGTCAGTTCTGCGTCGCCGGCTCGTGCCAGTGCCCGGTCGGTCAGACCAACTGCAACGGCATCTGCCGCGACCTGCAGAACGACCGCAACAACTGCGGCATGTGCATGAACGTCTGCAGCGGCTCCATCGCGACCACCGGCTGCGTCAACGGTGTCTGCACCTGCAACATCGGCCTGACGAGCTGCAACGGCACGTGCGTGAACACCGCGTTCGACCGCAACAACTGCGGTGGCTGCGGAATCGTCTGCGCTTCGAATTTGATCTGCCGCAACAGCGTCTGCACGACTCCATGACGGTCACGGGACTGGCAGTGTTGGTGCTCCTCGGCGCGGAGACGCTCTCGGGCGAGTATCGCGCCGTCACCATCGAGGTCGGCTCGCGGCGGCAATTTCAGGTGCCGAAGCTCGAGACCATCACGGGCTCGTCGGGCCGCTGTCTGGAAGAGGGCATGGACGGCGAGCTGCCCGACGCCATCTGGATCGAAGCGTCGTGTTCCGGCGTGCGCACCTCACTGGTGTGGAAGAAGGACGGCTCGCGCGTGCACGTCATGGCCTGCGGCGAGGAGATCGAAAATCGCCCGCCCAACCTCTTCAAGCTCCGCCAGAAATTGGAGAAGGACTTGAAGGCCATGAAGTCGGTCACCGCGTGCGTGCGCAACGGACGGGTCGAGTTGTGGGGCTGGTACAAGACCGAAGCTGAGGGCGCGATCGTCACCGCCATCGTGAAGAAGCACGGCCTCGAAGAAGTGCGCAGCTTCGTCGAGAAGCTCGAAGTGCAGGACTGACGACCACAAAACGAAGCACCGGAGGCGCGGAGCATGAACGTGCGAGTGCTGGCGATGGCGTGTGGATTGCTGCTGGGCAGCGCGTGCAGCTCGACGCCGAAGTGCACGCCGTCGAACTGTTCGACGGGGTGCTGTGATTCGGCGGGGACCTGTCAGCCCGGAAGTTCCGGAGCGGCGTGCGGAACGCTGGGCAACATGTGCTCGATGTGCGCGCTCGGACAGAACTGCCAGTTCGGCATCTGCGCAAACGTGTCCAACGGCGGCGGTGGTGGCACCGGCGGCAGCGGCGGCGGAATGAACGGTGGTGGCACCGCGAACGGTGGCGGCACCGCGAACGGTGGCGGAGCGGCGAACGGCGGTGGCGCGGCGAACGGCGGCGGCGCGGCGAACGGCGGCGGCGCGGCGAACGGCGGTGGTGCCGCGGGCGGAGTGGGCGGCGGCGGCGGCACTTGCAGTCCAGCGAACTGCGCTGGCTGCTGCACTTCGGGGGTGTGCGTGCAGCCGCCGAACAACGGCAACAACACGACGTGTGGCTCCGCGGGCAACGCGTGTGTCGACTGCTCGCTCTTCGCGACGACCTGCAACAACTTCACGTGCGGCGCGGGCGGAGGCGGCGGAGGCACCGGCGGCGGTGGCTTCGGTGGCGGTGGTGGCGGCGTCGTGTGCGACGGTTGCCGGCTTCCCAACGGCAGCTGTGTTCCCTCACAGACCAGCGCCAACAACACCAGCAACTGCGGCCTGGGCGGCGTGGCGTGCATGGCGTGCGCCGTTGGCGAGCTCTGCATGACCGGCACGTGTGTCACCGCGCCGGCCTTGAAGCGTGTCGGTGATTCGTGCGTGAACGCGCCGGAGTGCCAGGCGAGCCTCGGTGCGTCGGCCATCTGCAAGCGGTTCACGACCTCGGGCAACGGCGCTTACAGCAACGGCTACTGCACGCTGCCGTGTTCTGCGTCGTCGTGCCCGACGGGCTCGACGTGCGTGGGCCTCGACCCCGCGTACGGCGAAGGCGACACCATCTGCTGGGACAACTGCTCCGGCAGCGACCCGTGTCGCACCGGCTACGCGTGCTACGGCCTGAGCGTGGGGAGCGCGTGTTGGATCAGCCCGCTCCCGCCGCTCGACGCGGGGCCGCCAGCGGACAAGGTCGGCAATGCGTGCATCAGCACCGCCGACTGCATCAACCCGCCGACGAGCGGCGGTACGTGCCTGACCACTGAGTACGGCTTCACGTGGACGGGGGGCTACTGCTCGCGCACGAGCTGTCTGTCGAACGAGGCGTGCTCCGCCGATGGCGGCGCGATGTGCCTCGGCTTCACGGCGATGGATTACGCCTGCATGCGGCGGTGCCTCGACTCGCGCGACGGCGGTCAGTCGAACTGCCGCCCCGGCTACCGCTGCAACCAGTACTTCAGCGGTTTGCCCGACGGCGGTTCGACGCCGAGCATCGACGGCTTCTGCGCGCCGTAGTCAGAGCGGTTCGCAGAAACACGTGCACCGATTGCAGACGGCGGAAATCCCGCTGCACGTCGGCGTGTCGAAGCAATTGAGGAGCTGCATCGGCGGGCAGCTGTTGACCCCGCCGCAGTTGGTCGCGTTCGGAGTGGGTCCCGTGTAGGGCATGGTCGAGCAGTCAGTCGTATTGGGCTGGAAGCCGTTGGTCGGGCACGTCTCGGAACCACCACACGTCTCGCTCACGTCGCAGACGTTGGTGGCTGCGCGGCACACTGTGGCAGCAGGCTGCGCGCGTACCGGGCACGTCGTTCCGCCGGTGCAAATGTCGTCGAGGTCGCACGCGTTGCCCGAAGACGCACGGCACACCGTTCCGGCCGCGATCACCGTGTCGATCGGGCAATTCGGCGCCGTGCCGGTGCACTGCTCGGGGTTGTCACACGGACCAACCGCGGGGCGGCAGACGAACGTGTTGGGCTGCACGACGTCGGTCGGGCACGCCGCGGCTGAACCGCTGCAGCGCTCTTCGACGTCGCAGTTACCCACGCTCGGGCGGCACACCGCGCTGTTTCCCTGAAAGTTGTCGGGTGGACACACGGCGTCGGTGCCGGTGCAGTTCTCCGAGAAGTCGCAGATGCCGGCGCTCGCGCGGCACGTGGTGCTCGAGGGGAGGAAGGCGTCGGTCGGGCACTGCGCGCTCGTGCCGGAACACGTCTCGGGCACGTCGCACATTCCGGCGTTCGCGCGGCAGGTGGTGCCCATCGTCGAGAAGAGGTCCATCGGGCAGTTGGGGCCAGCTCCCGTGCAGCGCTCTTCGACGTCGCACGTTCCGGCGGCCGAGCGGCAGACCGTGGTGGTCGGCGCGAGCACGTCGTTCGGGCACTGCGTCGAGACACCGTCGCAGCGCTCGTCCAAATCGCACGGGCCACTCGGCGCCCGGCATACGGTGTTCACCGGCTGCACGCGGTCGGGGCAGGCCGCGGTCGCTCCATCGCAGAGGTCGGGCATGTCGCAGTTACCGGCTGAGCCACGGCACTCGACGGTCGAGGCCTTGAACACGTCCGACGGACACACGCCCTGCGCGGAGCAGATTTCCGGCTCGTCACACGGGCCCGCCGCAGGACGGCACTCGGTGTTCGGAGTGCACGCCGCACTGCCGCCGCCCATCGCGCCTCCACCACCGCTCGTGCCGCCGCCGGTCGTTCCACCGCCAGTCGTGCCACCGCCAGTCGTCCCGCCGCCAGTCGTTCCACCGCCGGTCGTTCCACCACCGGTCGTTCCACCGCCGCCGGTCGTGCCGCCACCGCCCGCAGTGCCGCCTCCAGCGCCGGTGCCCGCATCGCCAATCAACACACACAACTTCTGCTCGCAGCGCTGACCTCTCGAACAGTCATTGTCTGCATTGCACGCGATGGGCGGAGGACCACAGCTCACCCAACCCAGCACAGAAACCGCCACCACCGCTGCGAACGCGACTGCCCCAGCAGACACGTCTGCTGATTTGTCCGTCGAACGCTTGAACATGGAAAACCCTCCCAGGGAACTCACAAGATACACGTTCTCCAAGGGAGCGCGACCAGATGCGGCCATCCCTCCCGCCGCTCGCGGTGTGAGGGGAGTCACGCAGCTTCCAGCGCTCGCGGCCCGCGCGCAGCTTTTGCACCGAGAGACGTCGCTCGATACGCCCTCGCCGCGCGAGGCGTCACTGCACAGCGCGACGCCAACACCGATGCGAGCGACGAGTCAGCGCGCATTTCTCACCGCGCGATGCGCGTCCATGCACCATCGCGCTGCGGAGACGTCGGCACGCCGCGTTCGTTGTGAAGTCACGCCTCTGCGCGAGGCACGCCGCGTGAACGAGCGAAGAGCATGCGCTGGTTCGATCCACTCCTCGACGTCTTGCTCCCGCCGGCCTGCGCAGTCTGCGACGAGGTGCTGCCTGCTCCCGGCGCCTTCTGCGAGCGCTGCGCGCACGAAGTGCTCGAGCTTCCCTCGGTCCACTGCCGCATCTGCGCCGAGCCCGGCCGCTTCGTGCGCGACACGTGCGAGCGCTGCGCCATCGAAGGCGCACCGTGGAACAGAGCGTGGGCGCCCTTCGAGCACGACGGCGCCATCGCGCGCGCAGTGCATCGCTATAAATATGAAGACCGCTCCGACCTCTCGCGCCCGCTGGGCATGCTGTTGCTCGAGCGCTCGCGTCACGTGCTCGACCAGATGCCGGGCGTCATCGTGCCGCTGCCGCTCCACGACGCGCGTTTTCGAAGCCGAAAGTTCGACCAGGCCGCGCAGCTCGCGCGTGTGTTGTGCACCTACTCGGGTCGTACGCTCGAGCTCGACTGGCTCATGCGCATCAAGGACACGCGCCGCCAGGTTGGTCTGTCCGAAGACGCGCGCGCCGCGAACGTGCGCGGTGCGTTCCGCGCGTCGCGCCACGTCGCCAATCAGCACCTCGTGCTCCTCGACGACGTGCTTACCTCGGGAGCGACCGCGCGCGAGGCCTGTCGCGTACTACGCGCCGCAGGAGCGAAGCGGATTTCGGTGCTGACCCTCGCGCGCGCGCGCTCCCTCCTCGCTTCGGGCAGGCCTTCGCCGCTGGCGCCGTAACGGCGTAACCGCCGCGTCATCGGCACGTACAAAGGTTTGACCCGTGGAGGTTTGCGGGTCAGATACTGGTCCGTTCGATGGCATCCACCGCGCGCCGTTTGGGAGGAGTCGGAGTCGCAGTGGTCGCCCTCATCGGCGCCGCGACGGCCAACTCGATGCAGCGCAGCAAAGCGATCAACGCCGCGTCGGTGAAGGCGCAGGCGCAGGTCGACGAGACGCTCCCCAGGGTCATCGCTGGCCTCGAAGCGCTCAGCAAAGACGTCGCAGGAAAAGCCGAGCGCGGTGCGCGGCTGCAGCCCGTCGAAGACCTCGTTGGCCAAATCACGAGCCAGTCGGATGTGACGCAGCTGTCGACCACCTTCGCGGAATTCGAGGTCGAGCCCTTCTTCAAGCCCTACGCCTCAGTCGGCCCACACGCGTATTTCCTCGGAGAGCAGCCGCTCTATTCATCCGACGCCAAGCTCACCGACATGCTCGTGCCGCTCGCACGCGCGGCCACCGTGTCGGGCACGGCGACAGCGCTCACCGCCTACGGTGGGTCGGTGTGGGCAGTCGGCGTCGGCCGCTCGGAAAAGACGAACCCGCAGCAGCAGCCGATTCTCTTCGCGCTGGGAGAGCAGCTCACTCCCGCACTCCTCGAGCCGCTCGCCACCGGAAACCAGGTCGCGGTCGTGCTCGTACCCTCAGGCAAGCATCAGGACGCGGTGGGCGCCGGACCCACCGATGCGGTCGAGTCCCTCAAGCGACGGCTCATCTCGATGAAGCTCGACGAGTCACCATGCTGCGCGCGCAAGACCATCGCTCCGGGCGTGGAGGTGTTGATTCACAAAGACCCCTCGCCGTTGCTGACCGAAGGCGCGAACGAAGCGTCGAAGACCACGCCCGTCTTCTTCGGAGTCGGCGGCCTCATCGCGCTCGTCGGGCTCATCTTCGCGTTCCGCGGCGGCGCCAAGGAGCAGGACCCGGAGAGCGCGGCGCTCCTTCGCGAGACGGCCAGCCAGCTCAAGCAATCGCAGGAACAGCTGCAGCGCCTCAGCCAGCAGCTCTCGCTCAACAACACCAACCGCATGGACGCGCCGGTCACCCCGGCTCCGCAAGGTGACGAGGGGCTCGGCTCGACGCAGGCCTCGGTGCAGACCTCGCGGTACGAAATCGTCGCTCCGCTGGGAGAGGGCGGCATGGCGCGCGTCTCGGTCGCCGTGGTGCGCGGCGCGGAAGGCTTCCGTCGCACGTTCGTCTTGAAGCGACTGCGCCCCGAGCTCGCGGGAAATCAGGAAGTGGTGAATCAGTTCATCGACGAAGCGCGACTGGGCGCGTCGCTGGTGCATTCCAACATCGTCCCGGTGTTCGACTTCGGTCGCGACGCCGACGGCTACTTCCTCGCGCAGGAATACATCGTCGGTCGCGACGTGGACGCGCTCATCGAGGCCAGCAAGGCGCAGCGCGGAAGGCCGCTCGAGCTGCCCATCGTGCTGCTCATCGCGCAGGAAGCGTTGAAGGCGCTCAGCTACGCGCACACCAAGAAGAACGACGCGGGAAAGCCGATGGGGTTGGTGCACCGCGACGTGTCGCCCAACAACTTGATGGTCAGCGCGCGTGGAGAGTTGAAGCTCCTCGACTTCGGCATCGTGAAGTCCGAGGACCGCGTGACGAAGACGCAGGCCGGCGTGGTGAAGGGCAACCTGTTCTTCATGTCGCCCGAGCAGGCGCGCGCCCTGGAAGTCGATGCGCGCAGCGACCTCTTCTCGATGGGCATGGTGCTGTTCTCGTCCATCACCGGCAACCCGCTCTACTCGGGGAACAACGTGTACGAGCTGATGACGCGCGCGGGCACGGGTCTCACCGACGAAGACCGGGCGCGTGTGAAGGCCGAGTGCGGTCCGCTCGCCGACGTCATCTTGAAGGCGCTCTCGCTCGACCCGAAGGACCGCTACGCGGACGCCGAAGAGTTCGCCAAAGCGCTCAACACGCTCGGCCCCGCAGCGACGACCGGAGAGCTCCACCAGTTGATGGAATCGCTCTTCGCCACCGCGTTCGCCGAGGAGCGCGCGAAGTTCGCGGTGCAGGCATGAAGCGCGCACTCCTCGTGGTGCTGCTGTTCTCGGCGTGCGCCGAGCAGGAACAGACCGAAGCCTCCTTCTGGCGCGTGCGCGACATGTGGAAGCCGAAGAACGAGCTCGCCGACTTCGGCGGCTGGAAGCCGCGTCAGTTGCTTGCCACCGTCGGCACGCCGCTCTTCTTCGAGGAGAACGCCGCCAGCCAGACCGTGCTCAACGACGGCCTCGTGGTGCAGCCCGGCGTCTCGAACGGAACGAGCGCGCCGTTCGTCATCACCGAGATTTGGCGGAACCACCCCACCACGTGGATTCAGCCGGTGTGGGTGCCGCGCAAGCTCGACGGCAACGCCCCGCCCAAAGGCCTCAACGTCTTCTCGGTGAACGACGACTCCACGTTCTATTCGCCGTTCTGGCAGCTCGAGGTGGTCGTCAACGACGAGCTGAAGGACGACAACGAAGGGTTCCGCTCGGCGCGCGAAGTGCTCGCGGTGATGGGTGACGAAGCGAAGACCACGCTCGTCGATGGTCCGCTCGTGTATTGCCCCATCATTCCCGATGGCGTGTACGTCGCGCGAAACAGCGCCGGCGTGCATGACCCGGTCACCGGCGGAACGCTCGATGGACTCGAGCAGCTCACGCGCAACGAGGCGTGGGCCGAGAACGCGCAGCTCTTCTACGGCGGCTTCGGAGCTGGTCGCTTTACCGCCAACGGCCAATTGCCCGTCGCGTCGCGTGCGTACTTCTGGGTCACCAGCGAAGGGGAACCCGTGTTGCCGCTTGCCGCCGTGCTTCCCGCGCAGCCGAAAGCGAAGTCGTTCGTCACGCGCGTCGACATGCGGATTCCCCCGACCGCGGGCGTGTACGTGCCGAGCTCTCGTCCTGACTTGCGCGAGAAGCTCCTCAACCTCGGGCTCAGGGTGCCCGCGCCGTCACCCGCCAACGCCAACGTCGACGCGCGCGCGCTGCAGGTGATGCTCAACCCTGATTGCGTGACCGACGCCGGCATCTCGAGCTGCACGTTCGTCGACAGCGAGGCCGCGGTCTTTTCCAGCGGGGTGTGGACCAATGAGCAGCCAGTGCAGCTGGCCATCGGAGTGGTCGGCCCATGAGCACCGCGCCTGGACGTGCTCCCTCAACCCGACCCTCTCCCCGAGGGAGAGGGGGCCTTTCATTGGCGCTCGTGTTGTTCGCACTTCCCGCGTTCGCGCAGGAAGTCGTCGAGGTGCCCGCGGAAGACCCGGGCGACGGCTACACGCCCGACGAAGCGCAGGCCGAAGAATCGCTGCGCTTCACCGGCTACGTCGACATCGGCTTCGCGAAGGCGATGGGCGATGGCTCGAGCTTCCACCCGCAAGACACGCGCGCGCCGCTCGACTACGGCGCCGATGCGTTCGCTCCGGCGGTGAACTCGCGCGGCGAAGTCGCCTCGACCGACACCAGCGGCCGCTTCACGAACGGCTTCCTCCCGCGCTCGGTCGGCATCGGGAGCAACGCCTCGTTCCTCATCAACACCGCGAGCGCCGACGTGCGCTTCCAGCCGCGCGGGTTGCCCATCTTCCTCTTCGCGCGCATGCAGTTGATGCCGCGCTTCTCGACGACGGGAGACGCCACCCGCGTCGAGCTGCAGCAGGCGTTCGGTCGCATCAGCCCGTTCAAGAATCACGAGCTGGCGATTTTTCTCGGCCGCTTCGATTCGGTGTTCGGCATCGAGTACCTCGAGAACGAAGCGAACCTGCGCGTGAACATCACGCCCTCGCTCATCGCCCGGTACACGACGGGGCAGGGGCTCGGCGCGAAGGCGTTCTACCGATTTCAGATTCCTGCGATTTGGAGCGCGGTCTCCATCAACGTCGCCGCCACCAACAACGGCACGCGCATCGAGGCGCTCGCGCCCATCGACGCCAACTTGAGCGGTGCGCTCGCCGGCTCGGGTCGCCTCGGGTACGAGCTCAATCTCCAATACCTCCAGATCAAGGCGGGCCTGAGCGGTCTCTACGGCGCGCGGAATGATCAGAAGAGCAACGCCACCAACCAGCGCGCGGCCGGAGCGGACTTCCGCTTGAACGCGTACGGCATCTCCATCGCCGCGGAGCTGTTGTGGCTGTGGGACGACGAAGGCGAAGGCGCGCGCAAGTTCGTCGGTCAGTCCGGGTCGCGCGAGCTGGTGACGCAGTTCACGGTGTGGGGCGGTGGCTGGGCGCGACTGGCGTACACGCTCCCGTGGAAGTGGAGCACCGTCAGCGGCATCACGCTCTACGGCCGCTACGACCGACGCGAGGCGCAGTTCGCAGGCTTCCCGCGGCTCGTCACCGACCGCATGACGTTCGGCGCGCACGTGGACCTCTTCGAAGTGGTCGCCCTCAAGGCCGAGTACCTCTTCAACCGCGAGCTCTCCGGAGCCGCCGTCGTCGACAACGACGTGTTCACCTCTTCCGTGGTCTTCACCTGGTGATTTCTCCATGACGCTCCTTGCGCTGACGCTGGTGGTGTTGAACGCGGGCAAGCCCGATGCCGGCTCGCCGTTTCCGCCGTGGCTGGGCGAGTCGATGCCGCTGCAGCTGCAGGTGAAGACGCCCGAGGACCTCTCGTTCAAGGCGGCGGCAGAGAAGCAGTACCTGCTCTTCAATCTCCTCGCGGGCGGCAAGGTCGCGTGGGATCGCGGTGACTACGAAGGCGCTGCGTCGCGCTGGGAATCGCTGTTGCGCACGCCGGGTCTCTCTTCCGAGCTGTCGTCGTTGGTGATTCCGCTCGCCAAGGAGGCGCGCTCTCGTGCAGGTGGTGCCGCTCCGTCGCCGACGGCGTTGCCCGAACCGGAAGTGACGATGACGCCGATGGAGCCAGAGCCTGCGGTTCGCGTGGCGCCGAGCACGTTCATCGTGAGTGGTGTCATCACCGGCGGCGGCTCGCACGGCCCCGGTGGAGCGGTCATCGTGTTGCGCAAGGCCGACGGTTCGACGCCGAAGCCGCGCGCGCTCCGAGTGAAGGCGGTGGTGCAGAAGGACAAGAGCTTCAAGCCGCACGTGCTCGCGGTGCCCGTCGGAGCGACCGTCGAATTCCGCAACGACGACGAGCTGTTCCACAACGTGTTCTCGCTGAGCAAGCCGAACGACTTCGACCTCGGCCTCTACAAGAGCGGAGCGCAGCGCGAGCAGGTCTTCTCGACGCCGGGTCCGGTGCATCTGCTCTGCAATATCCACGCGGCGATGAACGGGTGGCTGTACGTGTCGGACTCCCCGTGGTTCGCGCAGGCGGATGGAAACGGAAAGTTCACCGTGAAGAACGTGCCCGCCGGCAACTACGAGGTCGAGGTGTGGCACGAGTGGTCGAACGCCACCTCGAAGCAGAACCTGAAGGTCGCCAGCACCGTGAACGACGTCAGCATCAACGTCGATGGCGAGCGTCGCTCTCCCGCGTTCGTGCCCGACAAGGCCGGCAAGCAGCGTCAGCCGCAGCTCGGCTACTGACTCGCGTGCGTGCGCGGGAAAAGTGAAGCGGCGCACCGGAAGGGAAGTCCGGCACGCCGCCTCGATGCGATGGAGGAAGTGGGAAGTGTGATGAATCCACCAGCGCACCCCACGCGTCACGATGACGCGCGGGCAAATCGGAAGAACGTCACGGCCGCGGAGGCAGACACGCCAACGCTTCGCCGTGGGGACCTGCGACGCAGGTGCCGCTCAACGATTGGCCGTTGAAGTTCACGGTGCAGCTCGCTCCGGCAGTCGATGACGCACACGCGGCGAGCGCTTCAGGTGGCGGACCGCGGTGATGTCCGTGCGGAGGCGCACACGCGAGCGTGGTGCTCGAGCCGTCAGGCGGTGCCTTGCACGTTCCGGTAAATGACTTGTCTCCGACCGAGACGGTGCAGCTCGATCCGTCGCGCTGACCACTGCACGCAGCGAGCGCTTCAGGCGGCGGCGTGCGCGCTCCACCCGGACCACCCGGACCTTTTCCGAAGTGCGGCGGAGCACACGCCAGCGCTTCTCCATTCGGCCCTGCGCGACAGGTGCCGGTGAGGTTCTGACCGCGGTGCGTGAAACCACACGCCGCTCCTGCCGAGAGTCCGTTGCAGGCAGTGAGCGCTTCTTGCGGCGGACCTCCGTGCGGCTGCGCAAGGGCGACACCACTGACTGCGAGAACTGCCATCACGAGACTTCGCATTCGTTTTCTCCGGTTCGAGCCTTCCCGTTACGAAATGGAAGACAGGCGACCCGCAGAAAGCGTGAGACGAAATTTCACGGAGGAGGCGGAGGCGGCGGTGCTCCGGGCGGAGGCGGGCCACCAAAACCACCGCGGTGCGGCGGGCGCTTCGCTTTCAGCTCGGTGAACTTCGCGCGCTGCTGCTCGGTGAGGAGGGCCTGGAACTCACCATCCATCTCCTCGCGCAGCTTGTTCATGCGCGGGCGCGTCTCTTCGAACAGCGCCTCGAGCGGCTGCCGGTATTTCTCGAACACCGCTTCGGCCTTCGTGCGTTGATCAGCAGTGAGGTCGAGCTCCTCGAGGGGCGGCGGCAAACGCTTCTGACCTCCAGGGCCCGGCTGGTCCCACCGTGGATGACGCGGCTTCTCGAACGACGCGTGCGCTCCAGCGCCCGCGGCCATGCCCAGCGCGAACACGAGCATCACCACCAGCACCGCCATGGTGTTGCCGCGTTCCTTGCCGGCGGACTCAGTAGCCATCGGCCGACTCCAACATCGCGGTGAGGTCGCTGCCCTCGTGGAAGTGCACCATCGCCAGCGCGGCGTTTTCGTTCTGCTTCGACTCGCCCGCTGGCTTCAGCAACGCGGGGAGCCAGGTCAACACCGAGACCGCGGCCAGCGCGGCGAGCGTCACGCGTGCGCGGGGCAGAGCGGACTGCAGATCCTCCCACATCGAGGGCGGCGTGCTCTTCGCGAGCGTGTGCTGCACCATCGCTTCCCAGCGGCGCGACGCTCGCTGCGGGTCGAGCGCGCTGAAGTCGATGCGCTCGTCATCATCTCTGTGCTCGCCGTTCACGACGGAGCTCCTTCCAACGCGGTCAGCCGTTCACGCAACGCGCGCCGGGCGACCGACAATATCTGTCTGCAATTGACCTCGCTCAAGCCGAGCGCAGCGCCGATTTCGGGGTGCGTCCAGCTCTCGAGGTCGTGCAGCAACACCACTTCCCGCTGTTGTTCGCTGAGCGCGCCGAGCGCGGCCACCAGTTGTTCTCGCAGCACGATGCGTTCGGCGTCGTTCGCGGCGCTTTCTTCACGCGACGCGCTGTCGGCGTACCGCTGGCGCACACGTTGCGACTCGATGCGGTTCAAGCAGCGGTTGCGCACGTTCGTCATCAGCCAGGCCGAGAAGCGGGAAGGCTCACGACAGGTCTGGAGTTGTTGCATCGCCATGGCCACCGCCTCCTGAGCGACGTCTTCCGCGTCGGCTGGTGCCTTCACCACCGACAACGCCACCAGGTACGCCGGCCTCAGGAACCGTCGCACCAACCGCTCGATCGCCTCGCGATCGCCCCGCTGTGCGCGCACGACGACGTCGGTCGTCTCTGCCTCGGTCAACGCACGCACTCCTGAAGACAGGCCATC
>JAEUJS010000134.1 GCA_016792935.1 Archangium sp.
TTCGCCTGCGCGTAACGCAGCTCTTCGAGATCGCGCCGCAACCCCTCCTCACGAGTCCGCGCGTCACGCACCTTCGCGCTCAGCTCGGACACCTGCCTGGCCGCCGCGACTCCGGAGGCGAGCGACGAGTCGAAGGCCGCGCCCCACGCCTTCGGATTCGGAGCGTCCGCCGCCAGTTCCTTCGACACCTGCTGCACGGCGATCTCGGAGAACTGCTTGCCCATGCGCGCCTGCGTCTGCGCGCGATCGAGCTGATCGCTCAAGCCCTCGAGCTCCTGCGTCAGCGCCTCGAGCTGCTTCACCAGCGCTTCCACCTTCGGGCTGAATTCCTTCTCGCGCGAGACGAACTCCGCGCGCATGCCGTCGATGGTTCCGCCGATGACGCGTGCACGGAATGAGTCTTGCGCCGCCGCCGGAGGAACGTCGGCGAACGTGACGGGAACACGCGCTCCGCACTGCACCTGCGTGGCGCGCGTGACCTGCGCACGATCGGGGAACACCACTACGCGATCGACCGCGGTCGTCGAACCCAACAGCGACAAGAGGATGAGCGCGTTCATCGCACCACCTCCTGCTGCTGCAGCTTCCAACCCTTGGGCCGCTTCAAGGTGTAGGTGAACGAGAACACCTGCTTGCTCTGCGGAGCGATCGTCACGCGCCACTCGAGCGAACCCTTCTTCGCGTCAGACACCGCAGTGGGTTTGGTCTCGAGCAGTTTCGTCTCGACGTCTTTCACCTGATCGGTGACCGGGAACTGATCGAGGACCCGCACCGCGATGGGCGCCTTGTATGGATTGGCGAGCTCGATGGTGACGACGTACGTGCCGATCTCGTCCTTGCTGAACACACCTTTCTCCGCCTCGACCAGCTGCACGTTGCGAACGGGCTTCAGCGCGCGATCGATTCCGAGCGGCAGCGTGAACGACTCACCGGGCGACACGAGCTTGAGGCGCGCCGTGCCCGCGGGATCAGCTCCGACGTACAGCTGCGCGGGTCCACCGGGGAGCACCTGCTGCGAGGGATTCTTCAGCTCGGCGACGAGGAACGAATCGGTGGTGAGTGCGGGGAACAACTTGCGCTCCACCGTCACCGGCCACTGGGCCGACCACAGCGCGACGCGACGCACACCGCCGTTGCTCGGAATGGTCTCCTTCTGCAGCGAGGTGAACGCGAGGTCGTAGCCAGCCGCCAACGTCACCGGAGAATCGGGTCCAAACACCGGCGGTCGCCACGCGGGAGGCGGTGAGAGCGAGAACATCGCCACGGGCTGAGGAGCACGCTCGGCACGCTTGCCACCAAGCGAGGTGGTGACGGCGACCGGCTGGTCGTACGAGGCCTCCGCGTCGTCGGCCATTCCACCGGCTTCGAGCATCACCTCTTCGCTGGCCTGCAACGCACGCATCGGCGCCTGCGCTGGAGGAGGCGGAGGCGCGGCAGGCGCGTTCCGACGGTTCGATTCACGCTTGCGCGCGTCGATGGCGTAGTTGCCTTCGGGCTTCACGAGCTCGCCCTCGACGGTGTCGTCGTCGAAGTCGTAGACCGTCTTCTTCGTGTACGTGTCCGTGTTCGCGACGCCGCCCATCGGCCCGCCGATTCCGAGGCGCTGGAGCCGCGCGCGCACGAGATCGTCTTCCGTCCGCGCCCGCGCGTAGCTGGGCACCGGAGGCGCGGGAGCGATGGCCGCGTACATCGGCGTCGGCGTGGGGATGAAGCGATCAGCGACTCCGATCTTCCAGGTCGCGAGCCGCGGCACCTTCACCGCGTGCGACGGAATTGCAGTCGAGAGCAGCAGCGTCGCCTGATTCCAATCTTCACCAGTGCTCTGCGAGACGAGCCCCGCGAGCGAGAGCGCAACGGTGTTGGTGTCGGGCTGCAGCTGCAGGTCCCACGTCGGGGTCCACTGCGCGCCACGCACCAGATAGGTGAGAGTGAAGACGGCGTTGCCCTGGCCGCTCGCCTGCGCCGTGATCTTCCAGCCGCTCGTCGTCTGCGGGTTGCCGAGCTTGCGCGCCTCTTCGACCAGCTTGCCGCGCGCCTCGCTCGACTTCTTCTGGGCGCGCTCGGTCTCGCGCACCTTCGCCTGCAGCTTGCCGATCTGATCAGGAGCGAACGCCGTCGCCGCCTGCCACCCCGCAGCGTTCAGCTTCGGAGGCGCCTTGAGCGGATCTCCCGCGGGGAACGAAGGGGCGAGCCGGTGGAGCGCGTCGAGCTGCTGCGCGAAGGCGTTGCGTTCGAGCGAGAGCCGTTCCAGCTCGGTGTCGAGCTTGTCGATCTCAGCGAGCACCTTCTTCGCGGCTTCGGTGCGCAGCTTCTCGGGCGCGATGCGCTCGATGTCGACGCGCTTCACTTCCGCGTTGCTCGACTCGACGCGAATCGACGAGACGTCGGCCGTATCGCGCAGGGGAGGGAACTCGATGGTGGTGTTCGCTCCAACCTGCACGGCGGCGGTGCGTACGACCCGCGCCTGGTCCGTGAAGACCGTGACCTGGGTGATGGGCGCTTCGACCGCTGCTCCAAGGGTCAAGAGGATGAGTGGTGTCATGTTGGGTCAGAGCCCCCTGGGGCGACGGCGTATGGGTGGGGAATCAGGACGCCGGACAGTCGCTTGAAGGTCCCTTTCAGGGGTAATGAATTCGCTCCCCGAGCAGGCGACCCCGCCTTGCAACCGCCCGGACCGTGGGCTACGGGCGCCCTCATCACCCGTCATGTGGACGCGTGTTTCCTTCTCTGTGCGATTGCCCCACGCACAGCGGTGGATCTCTCTTTTCCAAGGGGCGGCAGCACCTTTCAGCAGTTCAGGACAACCCCAACCCATGCAGCAGAACGTGAATCAGTCGACCGGCTTTGAAGGTGAAGAAGATTTCGCTTCGATGTTCGAGGCTTCCATCAAGGAGGGCGGTCGCACCGGCCTCGTGAAGGAAGGCGAAGTCATCAAGGGCACCGTGGTCCGTGTCACCGGCGAGTACGCCATCGTCGACATTGGCTACAAGTCCGAAGGCCAGGTCGCCATCGCCGAATTCACCAGCCCCAAGGGCGAAGTCACGGTGAAGGCCGGAGATGCCGTCGAGGTCTATTTGGAGTCCCGTGAGAACGACACGGGCATGGTCGTCCTCTCCAAGGAGAAGGCCGACAAGATGCGCATCTGGGACGAGATCTCAGCTGCGGTGAAGGACGATCAGATCATCAAGGGCACCATCGTCGGACGCGTGAAGGGCGGCCTCCAGGTCGACATCGGCGTCAAGGCGTTCTTGCCCGGCTCGCAGGTCGACATTCGCCCCGTGCGCAACCTCGACCAGTACCTCGCGAAGGAATTCGAGTTCAAGGTCATCAAGTTCAACCAGAAGCGCGGCAACATCGTCCTTTCGCGTCGCGTGCTCCTCGAGAAGCAGCGCGAAGAGCAGAAGAAGGAGACGCTGAAGAACCTGAAGGAAGGCGCGATCATGAAGGGCCAGGTCAAGAACCTGACCGACTACGGTGCCTTCATCGACCTCGGCGGCATCGACGGCCTTCTTCACATCACCGACATGTCGTGGGGCCGCGTCGGCCACCCGTCGGAGATGTTCAACGTCGGTGACGAAGTGCGCGTGGTGGTCCTCAAGTTCGACCCGGCGGCGGAGCGCGTCTCGCTCGGCCTCAAGCAGATCCAGGAAGACCCGTGGCACCGCGCCGACGAGAAGTACCCGGTCGGCACGCGCGTCAAGGGCAAGGCGGTCTCGCTCACCGACTACGGCGCGTTCATCGAGCTCGAGCAGGGCGTCGAGGGTCTGGTGCACGTCAGCGAGATGACCTGGAACAAGCGCGTGAAGCACCCCAGCAAGCTGCTCGAGGTTGGAGCGGAAGTTGAAGCGGTGGTTCTCGACATCGATCCGAAGGCCAAGCGCATCGCGCTCGGCATGAAGCAGATCGAGCAGAACCCCTGGACGGTGCTCGAGGACAAGTACCCGATCGGCTCCGTCATCAAGGGCGTCGTTCGCAACGTCACCGACTTCGGCGTGTTCGTCGGCGTCGAGGACGGTGTCGACGGTCTCGTGCACGTGTCCGACATCTCGTGGACGCAGCGGGTCAAGCACCCGGGCGAGATGTTCAAGAAGGGCGACGTCGTCGAGGCGTGCGTTCTCAACATCGACGTCGAGAACGAGCGCTTCTCGCTCGGCATCAAGCAGCTGCAGCAGGATCCCTGGGACACCCTGTCCGAGCGTCACCCGGTCTCGAGCCGCGTGAAGGGCAAGGTCACCAAGGTCACTGACTTCGGCGGCTTCGTCGAGATCGAGCCGGGCATCGAAGGCCTCGTGCACGTCAGCGAGATCCGTGAAGAGCGCGTCGAGAACCCGCGCGACGTTCTGGCCGAGGGCCAGGAAGTCGAGGTCAAGATCATCGACATCAACACCAGCGACCGGAAGATCGCGCTGTCGATGAAGGCGCTGCTCAACGACGGTGGCGATGACTACCGCGAGTACCTGAAGAAGCAGGCTGAGCAGTCCAAGGCGCGCCTCGGCGACGTCATGGGCAAGCTGAAGAAGTAATCAGCTCCGGCTGATGAGGAGGGCGATCTCGCAAGGGGTCGCCCTTTTTCATTGCGGGCTCAGCCCGTCTTCTTCTCGAGCTTCGTCAGCCGTGTCTCGACCTCGTCGAAGCGCTCATCGGTGCTCGTGCCGAGCCGCGTGAGAATTCCGGACAACCGGTTGAGCTGGCTTCGCGTCTCGACGCCATGGCGTGCCAACGTGACGAATTCGCCGCGCAACGTGTTGTGATCTTCTCCGAGCGAGCCGAGCTCGCGGCCGAAGAAGCCCATGCTCGACGACATCGCGCTCATCTGCGTCGTCGTCGTCTGCATCTGAGTCGTCAACATCTGCATCTGCGTCGTCAACATCTGCATCTGCGTCGTCATGGATTGCATCTGCGTCGCCATCTCGTCCATCTGCGCGGCCATCGTGTCCATGCGCGTCGCCAGCCCGTTCGTTCGCTCGGTCATCAGCTCGAGCCGAACGATGATCCGCTGGATGTCTTCGTCCTGTCTGGCCTGACTCTCGGTGAGCGCCTTCACGGTGCTCATCAAGTCAACCAGCACGTCCTTCCCTGTGACTCTTGCCATGCGTCTCCCCCCGCTTCGGTGTGAACGAGGAGAAGTACCACGCGACACTGACATCCTTCGGCGAGCGCCCATGGCCCGAGGCTACTCCGTCTCGATTTTTCAGAGCCAGTCGGCGCGAAGGTCGAGATAGCTGCGCTCGCCCGACTCGCAGAGCTTCAGCGCAGCGACGGCCTTCGGGAGCTCGGTCGCGCTCCAGTACGTCGCGGCAGCACGGAGGCCGCGCGCGAAGTCGTCATCTTGATCCTGAAGAGGATTCGTCACCCGCACCCACACCCACGCGACGACGATCGAGCTCATCGCTTCCATGAAGTCGGCGGAGTGCCCCAGCATCGCGTCGAGTTTCCCCTCGAGCCCGAAGCCGCCGAGCGTGGTCGTCACCTGCACCAATGTCTGCACGGCTTCACGCAACGCAACGACATCGAGCTTCTTCGCGCGCGCGCAATCCGCCTCGATCGTCTCCACGAGTAAACCGAGCGCAGCTCCACCACCGGCCACCACCTTGCGGCCGAGCAGATCGAGCCCCTGAATCGTCGTCGTGCCTTCGTGGATCGAGTTGAGCTTCTGATCACGCAGCCACGACTCGGGGAGGAACTCACTGGAATACCCATTGCCTCCGAAGATCTGCAGCGCGAGCGCGTTGCTCTCGAAGCCGCGCTCGGCCGGGAAGGTCTTCGCGATCGGCGTCAGCAGATCGAGCAACAGCTTCGCGCGCGACTTCTGAACTTCGTCTGCACTCCACGCCGCGTCGTCGGCGAGCCGCGAGGTGATCGCCAGCAGCCCCAGCGCGCCTTCGACGATCGCCTTCTGCCGCAACAACATGCGACGCACGTCGGGGTGATCGGTGAGCGGCACCATCGGCTGCGCGGGATCGGTCACGCCCAGCGCGCGGCCCTGCTTGCGTTCCTTCGCGTAGGCGAGCGACTCGTGAAACGCGACCGACGCGGTGGCGGCTCCGTTGACGCCCACCATGATCCGCGCCTCGTTCATCATCTGGAACATGCAGCGCAGCCCTGATGTTCGGGGCCGACCAGCCATCCATGGCAGTCGTTCTCTTCTCCGAACGAGAGCGCGAGTGAAGGAAGGCCGCGCCAGCCGATCTTGTGGATCGCTCCGGTGACGTGCACGTCGTTCGCTTTTCCGTCGGCGCGCCGCTTCGGCACCGCGAACAACGAGATGCCCCTGGTGCCACCCGGAGCGCCTTCGATGCGCGCCAGCGTCAGATGCACCACGTTGTCGGCGAGATCGTGATCACCCGCAGAGATGAAGATCTTCGCGCCGCGGATCAAATAGTGCCCGCGCGACGTCGGAGTCGCCTTCGTCGTAAGATCGCCCAAGCTCGAGCCCGCATGCGGCTCGGTGAGCGCCATCGTTCCCGTCCACTCGCCGCTCCGCATCTTCTGCAGGAACGTGTCCTTCACGGCGTTGGTCGCGAACGCCTCGATGAGGTGCGCCGCGCCCGCGGTCAGCCCCGAATAGCCGTAGGCCGCGCAGTTGCCGGCCATCAGGTACGCGCTCGAGAGCGTGCTGACGGTCAGCGGCATGGCGTGCGTCGCTTCGATCACCTCGAGCTCGCGCAGCGCGCGCCAGCAGGCGTGCATGGTGGCAGGAACCGTGATGCGCCCGTCGGTGAACTTCGGCGTCTCGAGATCCATCGGGCGGTACGCGGGAAACAACACGTCCCGCGCCACGCGGCGGCACGAGTCGAGCCACGGCTTCACCGAGTCGATCCCCATCGCGGCGAAGCGGGGCAGGGCGAACAACGCGTCGAGGTCGAGCACGCGTGAGAGGAGATGATCGACGTAACGGTCGGAAACGAGCGGGTTCACCCAGCGCGGTGTAGTCGAGAATCAGATCGATTCGCGGAGCCGTTCGTTGAGGTGGGCCATGCTCCCCACGTTCCTCGCCCTTGCATTGTCCGTTGCTCCGCCGCTCACGCCCGTCTCTCCGCGCCTCATCAACGTGAACGGGGAGTCGACCATCACCTTCCCCGCGAACCAGATCACCGCCACCTTCCAGATCATGGGGCGCGATCGCGACGTCGCCGGCGCGCGCAAGGTGCTCGATCAGAAGCTGCGCGCCGTGCAGAAGGCGCTCCACGGAGCGGGCATCGACGAGAAGCACATCCTCGTGCACGAAGGCGGAGTGCTCCCCGAGTACCGCGGCAACGAGGTCGTCGCGCAGCAGCTCTCGCGCACGCTGGTCATCACCTTCACCGACATGGCGAAGTTCGAAGACTCGCTCGCCGCGGTGATGCGCGCGGGCGGAGCGCAGCAAGGCACGCTCTCGCTGCGCAACACCGAACAGAAGCTCTACGAGCAGAAGGCGCGCACGGCGGCCGCGGCGTCGGCGAAAGAGCGCGCCACCAACCTCGTCGAGACGCTCGGCGGAAAGCTGGGGTTGCCGCGGGTGGTGAACGACGGCTCGACCGCTGCGCAGGGCATCGGCTCGGTCGGCGTGTGGTGCCCACCCGAGGGTTCACCCACCATCAACCTCGTCGAACTCTCGGTCGTCGCGCACGTCACCGTGCAGTTCGACATTCGCGACGAGGGCTGAGCGGCTCACCGTGCCTTGATGGCTCGGCTCGCGCGGTCGATCCAGATCAACAGGTTCTCGATCACCGCGCCGCCGCCGAGCGATACGCCCTTCTGCGCGCTGCGCTTCTTCGCGGGATCGAGAAAGGTCACCTGACCGTCGCTGCCCACCGAAGCGACGACGCTCAGCCAGCTCAGCCGCTTCGCCTCGCCCTCGAGCCGCTTCCACGCGCTTCGCGCGAAGTGCAGCGGCACCGGCGAGCGCTTCACCTGCACACCCACCATCGCGCCAGCGCGAATCGCGAGCAGGTCGAACGCCCCCCGCGACGCGCGCGATTGGTACACCAGCTCGAAGCCCAGCTCGGCGAGCGTCCTGGCCACTGCGCGCTCAGCCTCGTCGCCAATCAGCGTCATCGGCACGGCCGCGCCACCCGGAGCCCGCCACGCGAGCCACAGCGCCATCACGCGATCGACGAGCTCCCACGCGCCGTCGCCGCGCACGCGAATCACGTCGCCCAGCCGCGCGAGGTAGTTCACCACCATCGAAGAGCTCAGCCGCAGCGCCTTCTGCAGATCGACCGGCCGCGCGGGGCCACGGGCGAGCTGTTCGAGCATCGCTTGAAACACCGCCGAGCGGCCCACCACGCGCGCCAGCTCGCCCTCGAAGTACAGCGCCAGCCGCCCCGTGCGGTGAAACAACAGGCGCGAGATCGCTTCCTTGAGGGCCTGCGCGTCTCGTTCGCCGGGAATGCTGCTCAGCTGCTCTCCCAGCAGCTGCAGATAGAACGGGTTTCCTCCGAGCGTGTTGAAGGCCTGCACCGCGACTTCCCGGCTCACGTGGGCGCTGTCCATCAGCAGATCGACCGCGTCGCGCGGGCCGAACTCACCGACCTCGAGCAGCTCGAAGTGGCCGAAGAAGGGCGATCGCTGCGAGGCGACCAGATCGGTCATCAAGCTGTGCGCCGAACCCGCCACCATGTACGAGACGTGGCGGTGCTTCTGCCAGACGCTCCGCAGCATCGGGAGCACCTCGGTCGCCGGCCGCCCCACCTTCAGCGACGCCAGTTCCTGGAACTCGTCGATGGCGATCACCAGCCGCAGGCCGCATTTCTCAGCGATGCGCTCGGGCACGTCGAGCAGCCGCGCGGTCGTCAGCGACGTGAGCTCGAGCTGCCGCAACCCGAGAATCAGCGCGCGCAGATCGCCCGGAAGCTTCGCGAAGCGCGGCGAGCCCGCCAGGAGCGCGCGGTATACATCGTCGTCGACGGTGGCCTCGAGTGACTGCCCACACTCGGGCGAGAACACGCGATCGATCACCCGCAGCAAGATCAGCCGCAGCACGTCTCCCGTCACCGGGACGTGCTCGAAGGCGTCGAAGATCGCGAAGACCACCGGCGCGCTCGCCCGCCGCGCTGCCTCGAGCAGCAGGCTCGTCTTGCCCACCTTGCGCGGCCCCAGGAGCGCCACCCAGTGCGGCTTCCCGAGCGACAGCTTCTGCGTGGCGTGCGCCAGCCGCGCCAGCTGCGCCGTGCGATCGCGGAACTCGAAGCCCATGACGGGCAGGGTGGTCTGAAACATGCGTCACCTGACAGAGTTGAAACCTTACAGAGTTGTAACGTTACAAATTTGTAAGGTCAATCGCGTCAGCCCGCGCCGGCTCGGTACGTCGCCGCTTCAGTCAGTCCAGGTGCACACGTAGTCGAAGGTCGTCGGGCTGCTCGCGGTGCACTTCACGCTGACGTTCTTCGCTCCGACGATCTCGACGGTGGCGCGCACCGCGGTGCCATGCGCCTGCGCGACGACCAGCGGCGTGCCATTCGGCGGCCCCTCGAGGCGCAGCAGGCCCTCGTGCTCGTCGAACTTCACCACCGAGAGCGAGGTGCCGCGGTGAAACTGGTCCCACCGCCCGGCGACCACCTTCACGATGCGCTTCACGCCGAGCATCCGGAACAACATCGCGTACAGCGGCCCCTCGATGATCTTCTTGTTGGCGCGGTACGCGAACTCGACCCACGCGTCGCTGTTGGGGAAGCAGAGATCGGCGCACGCCAGGAACAGCCCGAAGGCCTGCACCTCGCTGATCCACGCGCTGGGGGGCGGCGGTCTGCGCGCCAGCTCGGCGACCGGCGCGGGCAGCCCCGCGAGGTGCTGATGAATCGGCACGCCGTCGAGGAAGCTGTGCACGATCGAGCCCTTCTGCTGCATCTGGGGGTAGCTCTCGAAGCCGTTGGGCAGGCCCGCGAGGTACTGGTCGAGGTGGGGCGTCTTGAGTGAGCCCGCGGGCGGGGTGCCGGGCTTCGCCGGCGTCGCGGTTCCACCCGGGCCCGACTTCGGCGTGCGCGGCGTGAGCTCGGAAAAGCCGCGCGGCGGAGAAGGCGTCGGGATCAACGGCGTGTTCATGCTCGCTCCCGAATTCCCGCTCGCCGGCGTCTCATTCACCTCGTTCGACTTCGGCGTGCGCTTGAGGAGGAAGCCTTCGGGGAGCTGCATTTCCTCGTTCTTCAGCTGCGCGACGAAGCCGCGCACCGTCTCGTGCGGATCACCGCTGAGCAGACCGCGCAGCGCGAGGTGCACGTCGCGGCAGTTCGCGTAGCGCTCGGCGGCCAGCGGCTTGAGCATGCGCAGCACCACCGCCTCGACGTTCGCGGGCACGCTCGGCATGACCGCCGACGGCTTGCCGACCTCTCCGGCGATGGCGAGCTTGAGCAGCATGACGTCGTTGTTGGCGTCGAAGGCGCGCTTGCCGGTGAGCAGTTCCCACAGCACCAGCCCGAGCGCGAACTGATCGACCGCTGCGGTGAGGTCTTCGCTGCGCGCCTGCTCGGGCGCCATGTACGCCAGCTTGCCCTTCACCACGCCGGTCGCGGTGCGGGTGCTCTTGTCGACGCTGTCGGCGATGCCGAAGTCGAGCACGCGTGAGCGGCCGTCGCGCCCCACGAGGATGTTCTGCGGGCTGACGTCGCGGTGGATCAAGTTGAGCTTCTTGCCGCCGTCGCTCAGCTCGTGCGCGAACTGCAGCCCCATCGCCGCGTCGGAACAGATCGACACCGCCACCTGCCAGGGAATCGCCAACCCCTGCCGTGAAGAGCGGCGGAGCACCTGCCCGGCGTCGAAGCCGTCGATGAACTCCATCGCCAGCACCCACGTCGAGCCCCACTGACCGAACTCGAAGACGTGCACCAGGTTGGGGTGGCGCAGCTTCGAGGCCAGCCGCGCCTCGTCGAGGAACTGCGCGACCATCTGCGGGTCGGTCGCGAGGTGCGGCAGGAGCGCCTTGATCACCGCGGTCTTCCCCTCGGTCGACTTCGCGAGGTGGAGCTCGCCCATGCCACCGACCGCGATTCGTTCCCCGAGGCGGTACTTGTTGAGGACGAGGTCCGAAGGGGCCACGGCACCATTCTACAGGCGAATTTCGCGCCCTGACCGGTAAGGTGCCGCCCGATTCGTCGCCTTCGGGCGTCAGAACGCAACCCGGCGGGAGGGCTGGGTGTCTCACCTCTTTTTCCAACCGCAGCCCTTTGGAGCCGTCATGCTCGAGCGCTTCCTGCTGTTCGCGGTGCCACTCGTCAGCGTCAGCGCGCAGGCCTTCTGCGGCTTCTACGTCGCCGGCGGTGGTGCCTCACTCTTCAACGACGCCACGCAGGTGGTGCTGATGCGCGAGGGCACCAAGACCGTGCTCTCGATGCAGAACAACTACCGCGGGCCGCCGGAAAACTTCGCGATGGTGATCCCGGTGCCGATCGTTCTGCAGAAAGAGAACGTGAAGACCCTGACGAAGAACATCTTCGACAAGGTCGATCAGCTCGCCGCCCCGCGCCTCGTCGAATACTGGGAACAGGACCCCTGCTACGTGCCGCGCAGCTTCTCGGGCGGCGGCGGCCTGGGCGCGTTGTCGGCCAAGGCAGCGCCGATGCGCGCGCGGGAAGACAGCGCCGCGCCGCGTGACTACGGCGTGCAGATCGAGGCGCAGTTCACGGTCGGCGAATACGAGATCGTCGTGCTGAGCGCGAAGGACGCGCTCGGCCTCGAGGCCTGGCTGTCGGACAACAAGTACAAGATCCCCGACGGCGCGGCGCCGATCTTCCGCCCCTACATCCAGCAGGGCATGAAGTTCTTCGTCGCCAGGGTCGACGTGACGAAGGTGAGCTTCAAGGACGGCATCGCGACGCTCTCGCCGCTGCGCTTCCACTACGACTCCGAGAAGTTCGAGCTGCCGATTCGGCTGGGGCTCATTAACGCCAAGGGCGAGCAGGACCTCATCGTGCACGTGCTGGCGCGCAACCAGCGCTACGAGGTGGCCAACTACCCGAACGCCACCATCCCCACGAACATCGATCTGGTGCCCAGCGCGAAGAGCGAGTTCGGCCCGTTCTACGTCTCGCTGTACGAGAAGACGCTCAAGAAGAACCCGAAGGCCGTGGTCACCGAATACGCGTGGGACTCGAGCACCTGCGATCCGTGCCCCACGCCGCCGCTCTCGATGCAGGACCTGATGTTGCTCGGGCTCGACGTGGTCGATGGGGGCGGGCCGCTCCCCGAGGTCGAGATCAAGAACCGCGACCTCGTTCCGCCCGAGGAATTGGCGATCGTCGAGCGCGGCATTCAGAACGTGGTGAACCAGGTCGCGTACCGCCGCATGTATTCGAAGGGCGGGGCGCGCTTCGTGCTCACGCGCCTGCACGCCCGATACGACAAGACGAGCGCCGGTGAAGATCTGGTCTTCAAGGCCGCCACCCCCATCGCGGGTGGCCGCGAGTTCCTCACCGACGGCAAGTCGCTCGAACAGGGAGCCGTGTCGTACGGCACCAACAACTTCCAGGCGCGCTACGCGATCCGCTACCCGTGGGAAGGCGCGATCAGCTGCGCGAACCCGCAGCGCGGTCGCTGGGGTGGGCCTCCGCAGGGTGGGAAGCCCAGGCCGGTTGCCGCCGAAGATCTCGGGCTCGTGAAGGCCGACGCCGCGCTCACCGCGAAGCTCGTCGAGAGCCCGGTCTCGGAGTTCGGCTTGAAGGGCAAGAAGGACCGCGCCGGCATTCCGCTCGCCGCACAGGGGAAGAAATAGATGATGCGCATCATGTCATCGGCGGTGGTGCTCCTGGCCGCGGCCAGCCACGCGTTCTGCGGCTTCTACGTCGCGGGCGGAGGGGCCGAGCTCTTCAACAACGCCACGCAGGTGGTCTTGATGCGCGAAGGCACGCGCACCGTGCTCTCGATGCAGAACAACTACCAGGGCCCCCCGGCCGACTTCGCGATGGTGATCCCGGTGCCGGTGGTGCTCAAGCAGGAGAACGTGAAGACGCTCGACAAGGGCATCTTCACCCGCGTCGATCGCCTCGCTGCGCCGCGCCTCGTCGAGTACTGGGAAGTCGACCCCTGCTACGTGCCGCCGATGTTCAACGAGATGGCGGCTGACGCGTTCGGCGCCGGCGGTATGCAGCTGGCGATGCGCGGCGGGAGCAACCGACCGGCGACGGTGAAGATCGAGGCGCAGTTCACGGTGGGCGAATACGAGATCGTGATCTTGAGCGCCAAAGACGCGCTCGGCCTCGATCAGTGGCTCAAGGCGAACAAGTACAAGATCCCCGACGGCGCCGAGCCGCTGTTCCGCCCCTACGTGCAGCAGGGCATGAAGTTCTTCGTCGCGCGCGTGAACGCCAAGAAGGTGACGTTCGACGAGAAGGGCAACGCCGCGCTCTCGCCGCTGCGCTTCCACTACGACTCCGAGAAGTTCGAGCTGCCGGTGCGGCTGGGCTTGATCAATGCGAAGGAGAAGCAGGACCTGATCATCCACATCCTCGCGAAGAACCAGCGGTACGAGGTCGCCAACCTTCCGAACGTCACCATTCCCACCAACATCGATCTGGTGCCGAGCGCAAAGAGCGAGTTCCCGTTCTTCTACGTGTCGCTGTTCGACCGCACGCTCAAGGCGAACCCGAAGGCCGTGGTCACCGAATACGCGTGGCAGGCGACCAGCTGTGATCCGTGCCCCAGCACGCCGCTCTCGCAGAGCGACTTCGCGACGCTGGGGGCCGACGTGTTGCCGAGCAAGGGCACTCCGAATGATCCGTTCAACACCAGCTCGACGTACGTGCTGACGCGCCTGCACGCGCGCTACGACAAGACCTCGCTCGGAGAAGATCTGGTGTTCGCCGCGGCGAAGCCGATCGTCGGCGGCCGCGAGTTCCTCACCGACGGCAAGTCGCTCGAGCAGGGCTTCAAGAACGACTCGTACAACAACTTCCAGGGGCGCTACGCGATCCGCTACCCGTGGGCGGGCGAGGTGAAGTGCGAGAAGCCGATCTACGGGCGCTGGGGTGGCCCGCCGGCTGGCACTGCGAAGAGCACCGAGACCGCGAATGGAGCCGCCGCCGCCTTCATCGCGCGCGACCCCGCGAAGGCCGACACGCTCGCCGAGAGCCCGGTCGCCGAGCTGCAGATCAAGGGACTCAAAGCGAAGGCTGGGGAAGCACTCCGAAAGGCGAAGAAATGATCCGCATCATCTCAATGGCAGCATTGACGCTCGCATCGGC
This sequence comes from Archangium sp., assembly GCA_016792935.1. GTDB lineage: Bacteria > Myxococcota > Myxococcia > Myxococcales > Myxococcaceae > Archangium_A. The sequence goes on from JAEUJS010000134.1 coordinate 14,154, forward strand.
AGCTCACGCGTTCTGCGGCTTCTACGTCGCAGGCGGTGGCGCCGAGCTCTTCAACAACGCCACGCAGGTGGTCTTGATGCGCGATGGCACGCGCACGGTGTTGTCGATGCAGAACAACTACCAGGGCCCTCCGGAAAACTTCGCGATGGTCATCCCCGTGCCGGTCGTCTTGAAGAAGGAGAACGTCAAGACGCTCAGCAAGGACATCTTCGCGCGCGTCGACACGCTCTCGGCGCCGCGGCTGGTGGAGTACTGGGAACAGGACCCGTGCTTCATTCCGCCGAGGTACCGCGAAGAGGAACGCGAGTACGCCGAAGACGACGGCGACGTCGAGAAGAAGGTCGAAAAGCCCAAAGACCGCGGCGTGAAGATCGAGGCCCAGTTCACGGTCGGCGAGTACGAGATCGTGGTGCTGAGCGCGAAGGACGCGCTGGGCCTCGACCTGTGGCTCAAGGAGAACAAGTACAAGATCCCCGAGGGCGCGGAGCCGCTCTTCCGCCCCTACATCCAGCAGGGGATGAAGTTCTTCGTCGCCAAGGTCGACAGCAAGAAGGTGCTGTTCGACAAGAAGACCGGCATGGCCGCGCTGTCTCCGCTGCGGTTTCACTACGACAGCGAGAAGTTCGAGTTGCCGGTTCGCCTCGGCCTCATCAACGCGAAGGACAAGCAGGACCTGATCGTCAACATCCTCGCGAAGAACCAGCGCTACGAGCTCGCCAATCTTCCGAACGTCACCATTCCCACGAACATCGATCTGGTGCCCAGCGCGAAGAGCGAGTTCCCGTTCTTCTATGTGTCGCTCTTCGACCGCACGTTGAAGGCGAATCCCAGGGCCGTCGTCACCGAGTACGCGTGGCAGGCGACGAGCTGTGATCCGTGCCCGACGACTCCGCTGTCGGATGCCGACTTCGCCACGCTGGGCGCCGATGCGTTGCCGCCTGCGAAGGGCCCGGTCGATCAGTACGACCCGAAGAACAGCTTCGTGCTGACGCGCCTGCACGCGCGCTACGACAAGACCTCGCTCGGTGAAGATCTCGTCTTCAAGGCCGCCAAGCCGATCGTCGGAGGCCGTGAGTTCCTCACCGACGGCAAGTCGCTCGAGCAGGGCTTCCGTGAAGACTCGTGGAACAACTTCCAGGCGCGCTACGCGATTCGTTACCCGTGGACTGGCCCGGTGAAGTGCACCAACCCGGTGTACGGGCGCTGGGGCGGTCCTCCCGCGGGAGAGCAACAGGCGGGCACGAAGTCGGCCCAGGACACCGCGTTCGTCGAGCGTGATCCGGCGAAGGTCGAGAAGCTCGCTGAGAGCCCGATCGCGGAACTGCAGCTCAAGGGAATGAAACCGAAGGCCGGAGAGGCCCTGCGAAAGGCGAAGAAATGATCCGCATCATCTCATTGGCTGCGTTCACCATCGCTTCCGCGGCGCACGCCTTCTGCGGCTTCTACGTCGCGGGCGGTGGCGCCGAGCTCTTCAACAACGCCACGCAGGTGGTGCTGATGCGCGACGGCACGCGCACCGTGTTGTCGATGCAGAACAACTACCAGGGCCCGCCCGAGAACTTCGCGATGGTGATCCCGGTGCCCGTCGTTCTCCAGAAGGAGAACGTGAAGACGCTGGGCAAGGACATCTTCGCGCGCGTCGACACGCTCTCGGCGCCGCGGCTCGTCGAGTACTGGGAACAAGATCCCTGCTACGTGCCGCCGCCGCCCGACCTGCGCGACTACAAGAGCTCGGTGAAGCGCAAGAGCGGCGGCGTGAAGTCCGACGAGGTCGAGAAGGATCTCGGCGTGAAGATCGAGGCGCAGTTCACGGTCGGCGAATACGAGATCGTGATCCTCTCGGCGAAGGACGCGCTCGGCCTCGAGACCTGGCTCAAGCTGAACAAGTACAAGATCCCCGAGGGCGCTGAGCCGCTCTTCCGCCCGTACATCCAGCAGGGAATGAAGTTCTTCGTCGCCAAGGTGGACGTGAAGAAGGTCACCTTCGACGAGAAGACCAAGATGGCCGCGCTCAGCCCGCTGCGCTTCCACTACGACTCCGAGAAGTTCGAGCTGCCGGTGCGTCTGGGTCTCATCAACGCGAAGGCGCAGCAGGATCTGATCGTCAACATCCTCGCGAAGAACCAGCGCTACGAGGTCGCGAACTACGCCAACGTCACCATCCCCACGAACATCGATCTCGTGCCGAGCGCGAAGAGCGAGTTCCCGTTCTTCTACGTCTCGCTCTTCGATCGCACGATGAAGGCGAACCCGAAATCGGTGGTCACTGAGTACGCGTGGCAGGCGACGAGCTGCGACCCGTGCCCGACCACGCCGTTGAGCGAAGGCGACTTCAAGACGCTCGGCGCCGACGTGTTGCCTCCCGCGAAGGGGCCGGTCGATCAGTACAACCCGGCGAGCGGCTTCGTGCTCACGCGACTCCACGCGCGCTACGACAAGACCTCGCTCGGAGAAGATCTCGTCTTCAAGGCCGCCGAGCCGATCGTCGGTGGCCGCGAGTTCCTGACCGACGGCAAGAACCTCGAGCAGGGCTTCCGCAAGGACTCGTGGAACAACTTCCAGGCGCGCTACGCGATTCGCTACCCGTGGGCCGGAGAGGTGAAGTGCACCAACCCCGTCTATGGACGCTGGGGTGGCCCGCCCAACGGCACGCCGAAGAGCACCGGGAGCGCCACCGGCACCGCGTTCGTCGCGCGTGATCCCGAAAAGGTCGAGAAGCTCGCTGAGAGTCCCGTCGCTGAACTGCAGGTCAAAGGTCTCAAGTCGAAGGCCGGAGAGGCGCTCCGGCCGCAGGGGAAAAAATGATCCGATCACTCACCGTCGCAGCGCTCACCGTCGCTTCCGCCGCACACGCGTTCTGTGGCTTCTACGTCGCGGGCGGCGGCGCGGAGCTCTTCAACAACGCCACGCAGGTGGTGCTGATGCGTGAAGGCACGCGAACCGTGCTCTCGATGCAGAACAACTACCAGGGCCCTCCGGAAAACTTCGCGATGGTGATCCCGGTGCCGGTCGTGCTGCACAAAGAAAACGTGAAGACGTTGAAGGCCGACATCTTCGCGCGCGTCGACACGCTCTCGGCCCCGCGCCTCGTCGAGTACTGGGAACAGGACCCCTGCTACGTGCCGCCGCCGATGGAGCTGTACCCGATGGCGGCGCCTCCGAGCCCGAGCGGCGCGATCGAGCGCAAGGGTGGCAAGCCAGATCTCGGCGTGAAGATCGAGGCGCAGTTCACGGTGGGTGAATACGAGATCGTGATCTTGAGCGCGAAGGACGCGCTCGGCCTCGACACCTGGCTCAAGCAGGAAAAGTACAAGATCCCCGAGGGCGCCGAGCCGCTCTTCCGTCCGTACATCCAGCAGGGGATGAAGTTCTTCGTCGCCAAGGTCGACGTGAAGAAGGTGCTGTTCGACAAGAAGACCGGCATGGCGGCGCTGTCTCCGCTGCGTTTTCACTACGACAGCGAGAAGTTCGAGCTGCCGGTGCGGTTGGGACTCATCAACGCCAGGGCGCAGCAGGATCTGATCGTGCACATCCTCGCGCGCAACCAGCGCTACGAGGTCGCCAACTACGGCAACGTCACCATCCCCACCAACATCGATCTCGTGCCGAGCGCGAAGAGCGAGTTCCCGTTCTTCTACGTGTCGCTCTTCGATCGCACGATGAAGGCGAACCCCAGGTCGGTGGTGACGGAATACGCGTGGCAGGCGAGCAGCTGTGACCCGTGCCCGACGACGCCGCTGACCGCCGAAGACTTCCAGACCCTCGGAGCCGACGCCGTTCCCAGCAAGGGCGCGGTGAAGGATCAGTACAACCCGGCCGAGAGCTACGTGCTGACGCGGCTGCACGCGCGCTACGACAAGACCTCGCTCGGAGAAGATCTCGTCTTCAAGGCCGCCAAGCCGATCGTCGGAGGCCGCGAGTTCCTCACCGACGGCAAGTCGCTCGAGCAGGGCTTCAAGAACGACAGCTGGAACAACTTCCAGGCGCGCTACGCGATTCGCTACCCGTGGGCCGGGAAGGTCGAATGCAAGAACCCCGTGTACGGCCGCTGGGGTGGTCCTCCGAGTGGAACGGCGAGCTCGGGCACCGGCAGCGCCACCAACACCGCGTTCGTCGAGCGTGATCCCGCGAGGGTCGAGAAGCTCGCTGAGAGCCCCGTCGCCGAGCTGCAGGTGAAGGGCCTCAAGGCGAAGGCCGGAGACGTGATGAGGAAATCGAAATGATCCGCACGCTCGCGCTCGCAGCGTTCTCGTTCGCTTCGGCAGCTCACGCGTTCTGCGGCTTCTACGTCGCAGGCGGTGGCGCCGAGCTCTTCAATAACGCCACGCAGGTGGTCTTGATGCGCGAAGGCACGCGAACCGTGCTCTCGATGCAGAACAACTACCAGGGCCCTCCGGAAAACTTCGCGATGGTGATCCCGGTGCCGGTCGTCTTGAAGAAGGAGAACGTCAAGACGCTCAGCAAGGACATCTTCAGCACCGTCGACAAGCTCTCCGCCCCGCGCCTCGTCGAGTACTGGGAACAGGACCCCTGTTACATCCCGCCGCCGGAAGACATCGAAGAAGAGAGCGGCGCAGTCGACAAGATGGAAGCCGACGAGAAGCCGTCGTCGAAGCCATCGCTCGGCGTGAAGGTCGAAGCGCGCTTCTCGGTCGGTGAATACGAGATCGTGATCCTCTCAGCGAAGGACGCGCTGGGCCTCGAGCTCTGGCTCAAGGAGAACAAGTACAAGATCCCCTCGGGCGCCGAGCCGCTCTTCCGCCCGTACATCCAGCAGGGGATGAAGTTCTTCGTCGCCAAGGTCGACAGCAAGAAGGTGACGTTCAAGGACGGCATGGCCGCGCTGTCACCGCTGCGCTTCCACTACGACTCCGAGAAGTTCGAATTGCCGGTGCGGCTCGGGCTGATCAACGCGAAAGAAAAGCAGGATCTGATCGTGAACATCCTCGCGCGCAACCAGCGCTACGAGGTCGCCAACCTTCCGAACGTCACCATTCCGACGAACATCGATCTGGTGCCGAGCGCGAAGAGCGAGTTCCCGTTCTTCTACGTGTCGCTCTTCGACCGCACGCTCAAGAACAACCCGAAGGCCGTGGTCACCGAATACGCGTGGCAGGCGACGAGCTGTGATCCGTGCCCGACGTCTCCGTTGAGTGACGGCGACTTCGCCACCCTCGGCTCCGACGTGTTGCCCAGCGCCACCTCGGGCAAGCCGCTCGACCCCTACGATCCGAAGAACAGCTTCGTGCTCACGCGACTGCACGCGCGCTACGACAAGACCTCGCTCGGAGAAGATCTCGTCTTCAAGGCCGCCGAGCCGATCGTCGGTGGTCGCGAGTTCCTCACCGACGGCAGGAACCTCGAGCAGGGCTTCCGGAAGGACTCGTGGAACAACTTCCAGGCGCGCTACGCGATTCGCTACCCGTGGACTGGCCCCGTGAAGTGCAGCAACCCGGTCTACGGCCGCTGGGGAGGCCCTCCGACCGGGCAGGTGGCCGGTGAAACGAAGGCCGCCGAGGGAACTGCGTTCGTCGCGCGTGATCCAAGCAAGGTCGAGAAGCTCGCCGAGAGTCCCATCGCGGAACTGCAGCTCAAGGGAATGAAGTCGAAGGCCGGAGAGGCCCTGAGGAAGAGCAAGAAATGATCAAGACACTGACCCTGGCAGCGGTGACGGTGGCGGGCGCGGCGCACGCGTTCTGCGGCTTCTACGTCGCAGGTGGCGGAGCCGAGCTCTTCAACAACGCCACGCAGGTCGTCTTGATGCGTGAAGGCACGCGCACCGTGCTCTCGATGCAGAACAACTACCAGGGCCCGCCTGAGAACTTCGCGATGGTGATCCCGGTGCCGGTGATTCTCCAGAAGGAGAACGTGAAGACGCTCAGCAAGGACATCTTTGCGCGCGTCGATCAGCTGTCGGCGCCGCGGCTCGTCGAATACTGGGAAGTCGACCCCTGCCGCCGCAATGAGCCGCGCGAAGAGCTGCTGCGCGCCGTCGCCAGGAGCGGCGGCGTGATGAAGCTCCTCGGGAGCACGGCCGACGACAAATACCAGGTGAAGATCGAGGCCCAGTTCACGGTCGGCGAATACGAGATCGTGATCCTCTCTGCGAAAGACGCGCTGGGCCTCGAGCTGTGGCTC
>JAEUJS010000178.1 GCA_016792935.1 Archangium sp.
GGCTGCTCCCGCATCTCGCGAAGGAGCCCGCGTTCGTTCAGATGTTCCTCAACGAAGCGCGCGTGGTCTCGCGGCTCTCGCACCCGAACATCGCGCAGATCTACGAGCTGGGTGACGCCAACGGCACGCTCTTCATCGCCATGGAGTTCGTGCACGGCCGCTCATTGCAGCAGCTGTGTCGTGCGCTCCTCGAACGCGGTCGGCTGCTGTCGCCAGCGATTGCAGTGCGCATCGCGATCGAAGCGCTGCAGGGCCTGCATCACGCGCACTCGTTGCGCATCGATGGCGCAGCGGCTCCGGTCGTTCATCGCGACATGAGCCCGGACAACATCCTCCTCGGGTTCAACGGCAACGTGCGCATCATCGACTTCGGCATCGCGCGCGCGGCGGACACCGTCTCGACCACGCGCACCGGAACCGTGAAGGGGAAGTTCGCGTACATGGCGCCCGAGCGTTTCGACGGCGAGCGCTCGACCGACGCCGACGCGACCATCGACGTCTATGCGATGGGTGTCGTGCTCTACGAGTGTCTCGCGGGGCAGCGACCATTCCGCGGCTCGAGTGACGCCGCGCTCGTCGGAGCGATTCTCAACTCCACGCCGCAGCCTCCTCAGGAACTCAACGCCGCGGTGCCCGTCGAACTCGCTTCGCTCGTCTTGCGCGCGCTCGAGCGAGATCCCTCGCGGCGTTTTCAGACCGCTGGTGAGTTCGCGTCAGCGCTCGAAGGCTGGCTGCGCTCGACCGGCGCGACGCTCGGCGAGGCCGAACTCATCGCCGTGATGCGCGGCCTGTTTCCAGAGGACGCCGATCGAGATCCGGCGACGGCGATTGCAGCCGAGGCTCCGTCGGAGCGCGCGACTGAGCTGGCGGCTGCTCCTGCGCGCTCGAGTCCGAAGTGGGCCATCGTCGGAGCGGTCCTCGTCGTCATCGGTCTCGGTGCGTTCGCGCTTCGCCCTGATGCGACACCGGTGGCCACGCCTCCGATCCAGCAACGGCCACCTCCAGTCGTGCAACGGCAACCACCACCACAGCCAACGCCGCCTGCACCGACGGGAAAGCCAGGACGCGTCGCGTTTCGCGTGAAGCCGTGGGGCGAGATCTGGCTTGGTGGCGAGAAGCTCGGCGTGACGCCCAACGTGAAGATCGAGAAGCCGCCCGGGCAGTACACCTTCGTCGTGAAGCACCCCGACTATCCGCCGCGCGAGCTCGTGGTGCAGGTGCTGCCGGAGAGTGACGTCTCGGTGAAGGTCGATCTCACTGCGCCGCAGTGAACTGGAAGCTCGTCGGCGCGAATGACTCGGTCGCGCTCGCGCTGACGTTCCACTTCGACTCTTCGAACACGTCTTCGAGACACGCGGCGAGGTACGGATCCTGCGTCGACACCTTCACGTCGGCGTAGCGGCCTTCTCGCGTCGGCGTGAAGTGCACTTCGACCGAAGCGGTCTTCTGATCGCTCAGGCACTGCCGAGCATTTGCCATCACCGTGTCGGTGATCGACGTCGGCCTCTCCCTCTCCCTCGGGGAGAGGGGTTGGGGTGAGGGAGCAATTCCCGCATCTCGAACGTTCGCGTTCATCACGACGCCTGGAATCTTCGTCGGCGCCGCTGAAGTGTTTTCTCCCTCACCCCCAGCCCTCTCCCCGAGGGAAAGGGAGATGAGGATCGCGACGGGGATCAACACGAACAGCGCGATGACGACGTCGCGTCTCATGCGTCCGCCACCACCGTCGGCTCGCGTCGAACACGCGAGAGCGAGAAGCCGTTGATCAATTCACGCGCCGTGCATGGCCCGCCATCGCCGAGCCCGCTCCACGCAGCGAGTTGGCCAACGACGCGTTCTGCAGACCACCCGAGCGCGCGCAGCCCGGCGACCGTCGAAGCACCATCGCGCTTCGCGAGCCGCTTCCCATCGCTCTGCATCAACAAAGGAACGTGCGCGTACTCGGGCGTCGAAAATCCCAGCGCGCGCTGCAGCAACATCTGCCGCGGCGTCGAGCTCAAGAGATCATCTCCGCGCAACACGTGCGTCACGCCACACAGCGCATCATCGACGACCACCGCGAGTTGGTAGCTCGCCACACCATCCGCGCGACGAATCACGAAATCACCGACCTCGTGTTCCACGTCTTGCGTGACCGTTCCACGGAGCGAGTCAGTGAAGCTCACGTTCCCGCTCGCGACCCGAAAGCGCCACGCCGGCTCACGGCCTTCCTTCGGCACTCCGCCGTTTCGGCACGTGCCTGGATAGATCGGACCCTCTTCTCCCACATGCGGAGCCGACGCCGCGCGCGCGACCTCTGCGCGACTGCACCAGCACCGGTACGCGAGCCCGGCCTTCTCGAGCTTCGCCAACTGCTCGTCGTAGAGCGAAGCGCGCGCGGACTGCACGAGCACCTCGCCATCCCAATCGAGACCGAGCCACTTGAGATCTTCGTAGATCCCCTCGGTGAACTGCGGCTTGCACCGATCGCGATCGAGATCTTCGATGCGCAGCAGAAACGCTCCGCCGAGCGCACGCATGTGCAGCCAGCCGAGCAACGCGCTGCGAAGATTTCCAAGATGGAGTCGCCCCGTGGGACTCGGAGCGAACCGTCCAACGAAGCTCACTGCCGCTTCAGCGGACCGCGGCGCTTTCCATCGAGCGGCTTGCGCGGGCCCTCTTCCTTCGCCGGCTCTGCGGGACCATCACCCTCGAGCGACTCGGAGCCCGGCACCACGCCGTACTTCGCTTCGGCGACCCTGGTGATGCCACCGGTGATCAACGTGAGCGACACCGACGAAGGCACGCGCACCGCCTCGCCCGTCTTGTCGCCCTTCTTCGCGAGCTCACCAGCCAAATTGTAGAACTCCATGCCGGCGCTCAAGAGCTCGGTGTCGAACTGCGCGCGGTTCAGGCGGCGCACTTCTCCGCTCGACGACGCGAAGAGGAAGCTGTCGAGCACGAGGCCCTTTCCTTCGCGCGAGAGCGCTCCGAACACCACCAGCTCGGCCTCGGCTGACTTCGCGTGTTCCTTCGCAGCCGCGACGAGATCCGCATCGACCTTGTTCTGCGAGAGCGAGCTCAACACACGGCTCTCGGGATCTTTGCTCGCCGAGGTGCCCTTCGCGGTGGCCGTCTTGTTCGCCGCGACTTCCACCACGCCGCCCGCCAGCTCGCCGGAGGGAAGGGTGACGCGCCAGAAGTGCAGACCGGGAGGAACGTCACGCACGGTGAGCGGCGTCGCTCCGAGCGCGAGACCGTCGAGCAGCACCGGCGCGTTCGCGGGAGACGACTCGATCACCAGGGTGCCCCTGGCTCCGTCTTTGATCGCCTTGCGCGCGTCGGTCACCACGCGGTTGAAGAGCGCCGAGGTCTGCGCGAGCGGGAGCTCCCTTTCCGGAGCGAGCGTCAGCGCCTGCGTCAGCGACTTCGCGCCTTCGTCATCGCGGCCGGTGTTGTACTGAACCGCGGCGAGCAGCGCGTACGCGTCGACGACTTCGCCGAGCTCGGGGAGCGCCGTCACGGCCGCCTTGTACGAAGCGATGGCGCGCGTCAGCGCCTCTTCGGCGAGACGGAACTTCTTCTTGGTGCGCAGGTCCTTCGCGTCGGAGACATCCTTGCGGGCCTTCTCGAGCGAGTCGTCACCACCGCCCGCGGCCTTTTCCTTCTTGGCCTCGACGAGCGTGAACGAGTCGGCGCTCTTGAACTCGGTGGTCAGCATGCCGACCGCCTTGGTGCCGGCGCGCGCGGGCACGTCGCCGGTCAACGCGGCGAACGGCATGACGGACAGCTTGGGCTTGGTGGCCGGCGGTTCCTGCGCGACTTGCCCAGCAGGCTGGCCTGCTGACGTGGTCGAGATCAGCGAGGTCAGCGCCAACGCAACTGCGGCCGCAGGGAGACGAATCAGTTTCATGGAGGGCTCTTTGTCTACTTGGAGCCAACGCCCACCGCTAGCGCCTCGTTCCCAGATCTTCCGGGATGATCAGAGCAGGCCTTCGCACTCGGCCGGTTTGCCCGCGCCGCAGTCGTTCTTCAGCAACGCACGCGCGCACGCGGCC